>NZ_JBREVE010000005.1:0-423453 GCF_052921365.1 Paenibacillus sp. T2-29
CAGGCATTAAAGTACCCGGCATTAACGATTAAGCCCCATAGGGGATAAGAAGGAGGGAACAGACCTCCAGGGGGATACACCCCCTACTACCTATAAAGGAGAGATATACAAGTGGAAGCTTTGAACTTATACGAAATATCATATCCCGGTTTCTTCGATGACTGCCCGGATTATTCGGTTATGAAAACCGCGAAATCTGCGAGTGCGGCAAAGTATGATGCATACCTTGGATTCAGCGATGGCTATGACATGACATTTATGGAGTATCTGAGAATCGTAAAGGTACGAAAGATTGGTCAATCTGTCCCTGTGCGGAGCGAAAAGCCATTCATAGGACAGGAACGGATTGATATTATAAACCAACTTATCCGGGAGATAGGAAGCCGAGGGCGCCGCTTCCTCTATTCTAAGCAGCATGACAGATACGCTTCATTCCATTGGGCAGGCGGTAGGCTGTGGCTGACAGACGATTATACAGGTGCACCTTTGCTAATGGACGAGTCCAAACCAGACGAACACTATCATTTCGCGCATGGAGGAACGCTGTGGGGTCTTATGTGCGACTTTAGGGATTATATCAATGGTGACGACGATGCAAACCATAACAACGGGTATGGTGGCTTATACTGCCCACATTGGGGTTATCCGGCAGAGGACATGCAAGCGATCAGAAAAAAGGCAATCGAATTAGGCTATCTGAAACCAAAGGTTGAGGCATAACAGCCTCTTACCCTATCCCCCTATATATAAGGAGCGATAAGCATGATAGATATTAAATTCCGTGGTAAACGACTGGATAACGGCGAATGGGTATTCGGAGATATCTGGCAGCACAACGGCAGGGTCGACATTGTAGATCATAGAGCGCAATCACATCCAGTAGACCATGAAACAGTAGGTCAATATGTAAATTATTACGGATTAGAGTTTTACGATGGTGACATTATGCTTATTGCCTGCGACTGCGATAGTGGATACGGATGTACGCACAATGACGGGATATATACGGTTGTTTGGAACAAGGAAACGGCTGGTTATGCGCTAAAAAGTCAATCTAATGGACGGTTGTATCCATTAGATGAATATGGCGAGGAAAACATGCATGTCGCTGGAAACATCCACGATAACCCGGAGCTGCTACAGCCCCAAGGAGAGAATAAGTTGGGATAATACAACTCAAGCGCCGCATAGAGCAGTTTTATGTGGACGAGGACGGAGATACAGCGTTCGCACTTTTTGAGGATATAGATGGATACGTGCATTACAGATACTGTAACTATGAGACGGATAAATACACGATGCTGTCACAAGCGTTCAAAAAAGAATTTAAGGAGGAAGAACAGTCATGAGTGAACGGATATATAAATTGTTGAATGGGTCGGAGTTGATTTGTTCGGAGGAAGGGATTCTTAGTCACCGTTTAGAGCCAGACTTTATAGCGATTACGACAGACCCGAACGCTGAGTATATGGATTTGCTTGCTTTAATAGACTCACTCCAGCAGCAGGTAGCCGAGCTACAAGAAATGAGTAAACTCCATACTTCAGGGGCAAAACAGCTTGTCCAGGACTTGCATACATTAAGAATGGACAGAGATGAACTACGTAAGGCGCTGGAAGAAATAGCATCCGAAGAAATGTTAATTGGCAGCACGCCAGTAAAGATGCGCCATATTGCCCGTAAGGCATTAGGTAGGAAGTAACCACCAATACAATACGCTCCAGCACTCTGACGGAGCTAGGAGGGAAGAGAATGAAGCCAGATAAATTGAAATTTGATGGTAACAACCGCGCACATGCCTTTGTCATAACGGGCATGATCGAAATGATAGAAAATGCGGTCTGACACCACATGAAGTCTTTGAGGTGCTAGAAGATATTAAGCGCCAAACATGGAGCGCACTGAATGAAATTCACAGAGGGGAAGGGTAGCTATGAATGACCTAAAGCAGATGACAGACCAGCAGCTTAACGACGCACTACGTATACTGCTTGGATGGACAAAGATCGGAGAGCATCCTGACGGTCACTTTGGATGCTGGCAGACGCCAGAAGGCAGGATGTTGGGTAACATCACAGGCGGCAAGGGAATGGACTACTGCAACGATCCTACCGCCTCTCTGGAGGTACAGGCAAGGGCACTGGAAGTTTATCCGATAAGTTATACCAAGAACCTGATGTGGGGCAGATGGCGCGGAGAACTCGCGGATTATACACAGTTAGATAATGAGGAATGGATCAAATTGTCTGCTATCAGGTCACTACTCAACGCCAGCCCCCGAGAGAGGGCAGAGGCTGCTTATATGACATTATCAAATAGGGATTAACCAATACAGGGTGTAGGTAACACCTGCACCCACTAAGGGAGGATATATAGATGGCTAAGACAGTGATAGTCCATAGATTTTATGAAGGTGAAAAATGTGTGTTGATGTCCGAATGGTATGAACCAATGAGCATGGACAAATTGAAGGAACGAGCCCAGCAGGCCGTGGAATGGGGCTATGGTGACTCAGATATTGTTACAGACAGCACAGGCCGCCTTGTAAAGCTCAAGTAGAAAGGAGCAAGGACATGCCGGAAGTATTTAAAATGCCAAAGTATCCATGTGCATTTTGCAAAAAACGAGAGGCGACACAGCTTTGTGATTTCATAATTGACCACTTTTTCACAACCGCTAAGGATGAAAAAGGACGAATGATCGGCACGCAACATGAAACATGCAATAACCAAATGTGCACGAAATGTATGACTGTTTATGGCGGGCTTGAATTTTGTCCATCGTGCAGCAAGCTTTGGAAATATATACAGGATAACCACGAAAGAAAGCCGGGGAGACTCTATTACGATACCTTATTTGGGAGGAACAACAATGACAGATAAACCACGCTTAATAGATGCAGATAAGCTGCTTAAGTGGATTGAAGAATCTCCAGAAGCAGAAGGTTTTTGGGGAGAAGGAGAAATGACTGTCCAAGCGACCCAATCATTCGACAATTTAGATGATGCCATTGCATTAGGAAAGTTTGATCCAGACCCACCACAGCAGCCAGATATACAACGGGAGTACGAAAGATTTCAACAGGTAGCTATGGGTTGGAATGATGATTTAACGAAGGCTGAATCCCTTATACAACTAAAGGATGCAGAGATAGCTGTATTAAAACGTCTGGCTGAATTTTGGGAATCGCAATGTAGCGACACTATTACGCATGGAGATGAAACGGAAGAACGCTTGAACGTAAAAATAGCCAACCTCACAGCTCTCCTGAAAGATGCAGGATACACCCCATGATAAGAGCCTATACCACTATATTAGCTGCTGTACTGTTGTTTATAGGTGTAGTGCAAGTAGATAGATTCATGCTTATTGGACA
This sequence comes from Paenibacillus sp. T2-29, assembly GCF_052921365.1. Classification (NCBI taxonomy): domain Bacteria; kingdom Bacillati; phylum Bacillota; class Bacilli; order Caryophanales; family Paenibacillaceae; genus Paenibacillus; species Paenibacillus sp. T2-29. The sequence continues at coordinate 3,377 of NZ_JBREVE010000005.1, forward strand.
TATTACGCCTGATACACTCAGCTATACAAGGAGTGAACATTTATGGTAAACGAACAGTCTGTAATTATACGTAACAAAGAAGAGGATGCTACTGATACACAGAAGATAATTCAAGTAAACTTCTTTGACGATGTAGATGCAGTAGATATAAGAAAAACAAAGTGGCTGCTAAACAAATATACTGACTTAATTGATGTAATCAAAAACTATGAATACTCACTTCAACAGTTGGAAAACGGTATGACTGCATATGATTTGCTTTCGGCAGAGGGATCGGTTGCTAAACGAGTTTCGGGACAAGAATTGACAGCAGATGTGACAGCTAATGCCGTTCTATTGAAAGACCAGCGTCATCTAAATTATAAATTCTATCAATTCATTACGAATAACATTAAGTTCGCAATAAATAATATGCGTGATAAGCACGAGGGGTTGATAGCAACGCTGTTGTTTTTGGATGGAATGAAATACCTCAAAGCTCAACAATATTTGGAAAAAGGTTATCGTAAGGACATTCCACCTATCTCAGCGACTACATTTGCAGATAAACGGCGTAGGGTTATTGTTAATATAGCAAATAGCCTAAAAACAAACCGTACATTGGATTTTGTCACCATCGACTATGGACGGGGACGAAACAAGGAAGGTGAAATTGGACTTAGGATGCCAGAAGTAAATTAGACCGTAAGGGCTTAAGCCTTTGCGGTCTTTATTTGTTATGTAGGGTAGGACAAATCCGTAGTAGGCGCGTAGTAGAAAGGATTTACACTTTATTCAGGAACAAATTAAAACTATTCTAGGAGGCAATAAACATGGCACATAGTTACGCTTACTTGGACAACACGGGAATTCTTCATCTCCATCCATCGGAAAGTGAAGCAGCTAAGCATGGCAAGTATGTGGGTACAAATCTGGATTACGACGAAAGTGGCTTTCCGGTTATAGCCGGCGAAGGTGTAGTCTACTATGTAGACAAAGACACAGCTTATGTAAACGGAAATGAACATGATGGTAAACAAATCGCTGTACCAAGTGGACTTAAAGCACTAGCTGGTCAACTTCTGTAATCATTAAGATTTAAATGTGGTGGCGGAATAGCCGCAAGGCCGCGATACACGCCTCGCCCACATCGAAGCTAACTACAACTAATTCGAGACAGCTGTAAAGAGGGTAATAAGACCCCATCAATAAGGGCGGCAGATTGTTCCGCACGTAATGCGGACTATAGCGATTGACGGTAATCGCTGTGAAATAATTCCCGTTGGGAACCATACCGCATGTATAAGGGGGCGGCAGTGGCAAGCGCATGACGGAGGGTTAGGGCGCATTCAAAACTAAATCGGAGACAGGACTCAGAGGGTAATATAAACCCGCAGCAAGAAGGATGTCCACTAAAGGCCTATTCCAGACATGGCGGATTAGCGGTAACCGCATTTTATAAATTACTGATCACTACAGTAGAGCAGCGTGAAATCGTTGCTCTTTTATTTGTTCGGGAAGCTTTTCCTCAACCTTATCAATCTATAATAACGAGGCAGATGGGAATCTATGTCCTTCTTTTTGCTATGTCAAATCAGGACAATTCTCTAAATTTGTATGATTAGATGAAATGAATCAATGCAACAAAAATCCCCATCTTTTGGTTATAATGATATATATAATTATTCATTTGGAAGTGGAGGTATGGAACTGGAATAAAAGGATGATATATCAGTTAGCGTATATCGTGTCGGAGAAGAATTTATATGAAAGGGGTTTTCGTTAATGAAATTATATGGGGATACAAGCAACGGGTACGAAGGTGAAGATGGGCTTAGAGCGCTGTTAAAACGAGTTTTGGAAGTCTACAAAGTAACTCCAAATACCCTAAGTAAAATTTCTGGAATTGAAGAAGACGTGATTTTGGGATATTTAAATGGCAGAAATGATTTTTCTGAATTAGGTAATTCGCATTCTAAACTGAATTTCGATAGTTTGATTTTTATGCTCGCCAATGGAATCCAAATGATAGACGAAACTGAGCGAGTAAAGGGCGTTATTGATATTTTGAATCAGCATTGGGGTATTTCAAATGAAACCATAGCGCTGTATGCCAAGTTGGATACGAATGATGTACAGCAATTTATGAAAGACCCAGAGTCAATCTCAATAGATAAAAAATATAGTTTATCTGTTACAAGTCTTTTCTTACACTACTTGTTTAAACCAACTCTATAATAAAAAAGAAGCTTACAGTCAATGACTATAAGCTTCTTTTTATAATTCAATTCTAATATTACCAATTATGTGTCCAAGTAATTCCGTTTGGATTTGTGCGAATATAAGGGATTCCAAGTAAAGTGCCTGTACCGTCCAAAGAAGCGCGGTACATATGATTCTTATAACCAGAATAAGCAACTTGACCTGCTAATCCAGATACAATTGCATTCCCATTACTCAAACCAGAAGTCAAATCTGTGATACTCATTATTCCAGTGAAATTATCTATTGGAACCGACGGAGTTATTCTGTAAAAAACATAATTGGCCCCAGCAGTTAAGGAAAGGATTCCCCCAGTGCCAGGGAAATCAACATTGGGATGAACCGTTCCTTCTTTGGGGATTAATGTAAGAGGTATTTCAACAGTTTCTCCTTTAGCCAATTCGATGTCGGAATCACCGACACTGATGGAGTATTTTGCATCTTGCTGGTTAGTAGGTGTTGCTTCTTCTGCAAATGCTGTGATGGACACGGATAACAAAAGGGCAAATGTGAGCAAAATAGAAACCAACTTTTTCATTCTTAAAAATCTCCTCTCACTTTTTTGATAGCCGGATAGTTTCCAGCTACCATTAAGAGGATTATACAACTATCAAAATTAAAAAACTCGGGAAATATGTAAAGAAATGTCGATATAAAAAAATATTTTACGTGATTTCAATGATGCGATAAAAGTTAGATTTAGCACCTAGCAACCTTAATAGGTGCTTTTTTATTTGTTCAGGAAACTTTTCCTTAGCTTCAGATACATTATCAAAAGGGGTGAATAATAAGATATGGGACGAAAGAGAGATCCAAAACGGGACGAAGCATTTGATTTATACAAAACCAGTTCCGGCAACATACGTCTCACAGAAATAGCCTCTCAACTTAGTGTATCTGAAGGTACGGTAAGAGGATGGAAGGCAAAAGATAAGTGGGAGAGTTTACTTGCTGAAGAAGTGGAACGTACGGAACGTCCCAATGAGAATGGAGCGCTTCATAAAAGAGAAGCTCCAAATGAAGATGAAGATCCAACATCATATCCTGACGATCTTTTTCTAAAAGCTGTCCAAATTGTAGCCGAGGCCAAACAAGCCTCGGTTTCTTTATTACAGCGAAGAATGAGGATAGGTTATAGCAGAGCGGCCCGACTGATTGATGAAATGGAGCGGCGTAAATTCGTCGGTACATATCAAGGTGATAAGCCAAGAGAGGTATATGCTACCCCGCTTACAGTTGATGCGCTCTTTAAAGAGCTAAAAGTTGCTGCTCCAGAAATACGGAACGCTCCGAAAAAGGTATTGGAACGCTCCGAAAATATGGAACGTTCCAAAAAAGTACAGAGCGTTCCAGTGGTTGTTGAAGAACCTGAACCTGAAATTCCTGATGAAGATGGATTAACGCCTAAGCAAAGGATATTCACTTATGAATACCTTCGAGACTTCAACGCTACCAGGTCAGCTATTGCGGCTGGGTACAGCAAGAAAACTGCCTATCAGATTGGTTTCGCTCTATTGAAGAAAGTTGAAATTCAAAACATAATTCGGCAGCACAAGGAAACTATGATCGATGAGGTAGGTTTGAATGCTCAGCGAGTTCTAATGGAATATATGAAGATCGCGTTTGCAGACATAACGGACTACGTGGAATTCGGTCAGAAGGAAGAGGATATTCTTGGCTTGGAAGGAGACCCCGTGGTTGATCCTGATACTGGAGAAACGAAGAAGTACAGATACAATTATGTCTCTTTTAAAAACAGTGATGAGATTGATGGAACTCTGGTTTCAGAAGTCAAGCAGGGTAAGGACGGAGTGAGTGTAAAGCTACACGACAAAACCAAGGCATTGGACGTGCTAACTAAATACATGGATCTTCTTCCAGACAAACATAAACGGATGGTTGAAGACGAGAAACTTAAGATGCAACGTGAGAAACTTGAGCTTGAAAGGGCAAAGGTCACGGGAGAAGGCAATACAGAAGACGATCTAATTGACGACTGGGTAGAGGCGGTGGTAGGTGATGAAGCAGAAGGACTCACCGGAGACAAAACGGAGGCTTCAAGCATTCAAGAAACGGATTCCTGAGTATCGCAAGAATCCCACATTGTTCTGCCAAGAGATGCTTAAGTTCTATCCTGATGATTGGCAGGCAAGCACTCTAATGGATTTAGCTAATAATCCTCGTGTTTCAGTTCGTTCAGGTCAGGGTGTAGGGAAAACCGGACTGGAAGCTGCAACAGCCCTTTGGTTTCTGTCCTGTTTCCCTTATCCAAAAGTGATTTGTACAGCTCCTACAAGACAGCAGCTACATGACGTGTTATGGGCAGAGATTAATAAATGGCAATCTAAAAGTCCGGTGCTGAAACGAATCCTTAAGTGGACTAAGACCAAAATATACATGAAGAATTATGAGGAACGCTGGTTCGCTACAGCTCGGACAGCAACCAAACCTGAGAACATGCAGGGCTTCCATGAAGACTATATGCTTTTCATTGTGGATGAGGCTTCAGGTGTTGCTGATCCAATTATGGAGGCTATCTTAGGTACGTTGTCCGGTGAGTTCAATAAAATATTGATGTGCGGCAACCCGACAAAAACGTCAGGTGTTTTTTATGATTCACACAATAAGGACAGAGCAGACTACAAAACACGAAAGGTATCCTGCTTGGACAGTCCAAGAACAAGCAAAGATAATATCGCCATGCTCAAGCGGAAGTATGGTGAAGGCAGTGATGTATGGAGAGTCCGGGTTGAAGGTGAATTTCCCCGTGGAGAATCAGATACATTTATTTCGTTGGAAGTGGCTGAATTTGCAGCTAAAGAAGTGAAGTTGGAACCCACCGGAGACATGCTAACTATAGGGGTTGACGTTGCGCGTTTTGGTGATGATGAGACCTCAATGTTTGCTGGCATAGGCCCAAAAGTTGTGGGAGAACACCATCATTTCAAGAAAGACACAATGGTTACTGCTGGATGGGTGATTAGCCTAGTTAAAGAGTTGCATGTTGCTCATCCATATTTGAACCGTATCAGAATAAGAGTCGATGATAGCGGCGTAGGCGGAGGAGTAACGGATCGACTAAATGAAATCGTAGCTGAAGAAGGGCTACCATATGAAATCATTCCAATTAACAATGGTTCTTCTTCATTAGATGAGCACTATGGAAACCTAGTTACTGAAATGTGGGCCTCTATTAAGGATCAATTGGAACAGAATATGAGTAATTTCATTAATGGAGATGTGAGCGTTCTTCAATTGCCTGATGACGATGTTCTTATAACCCAACTTACAGCACGTAAATGGAACATGACCAGCAAGGGTAAAATGCTGCTTGAAAGTAAGAAGGATATGAAAAAGCGTGGGCTCAAGTCACCAGACCGAGCTGACGCTTTTGTTTTGACATTTGGAGAATATTTAATGGAACCGGCTACACATATTATGCTTCCTTCAATAGGCAGTGTGGGAGTAAGAAGGTAAATTGGAAAATTCGTTTTGTTAGGTACGGTTATCGGGTTTATTCATATAGAGAACATCAGTCCACCAATGCGATCAGTAAGTAGACAGTGGTAATCGCCACATACAACGTGGACAAGGAAGCAGAGATGGCTGCTAAGGATCGGTTGCTCGATATGGCAATGAGTAAACTTTCCAGCATTCAGCGCGAGGTCATTCAACGGAGTTATCTGGATGATGAAGGTGAGTTTGATTTCATAGTTTGTGGAGATTTGGGCTTGAGCGACAGGACATTCCGCCGTATAAAGTCGGAAGCCCTTAATATTCTTGCCGCTGCCTTAAGAGTCGAAGTATATGAGGTGGGATATGTAGAGAAGTTGTATAGCTGAGTTTATTGGAGCACGTCTACCTATTTTTTTTGTTTTCGGAATTGTGAAGAAGGATTCCGATTATGAGGACCAGTAAAATATAGGTAGTTTCATCACCTTTAATTATATGAATATTGAACAGAGAGAGAATGAAAACCACGACATAAAACACTATGAGACTGACAAGCATATATAGATAGACCATATTTATTACCTCCAACTTATTTAAAGGTACCGGGCAAAGATTATCCCGGTACCTTTATTTTTTTGTGAATTATTTTAGTAAGTAAAATTGAATCTGTCTTGATACTCTTGTTGTCCTGCTCCAGAGAAGTCTATGCTGAAATAGTTAAGTATCGCCAATGCCACACCAGGAATAGTCTTGTGAGCATAAGCAATCTCGACTGCGCCTGTTTGGCCAGTTAGTGATTTAGGAGCTCTTACTTCTTGTCTGGCAAATCCATCTTGCGGATCTGGATATCCTAAAACATCTACCTCGAAGGCGTCACCCTCAATTTGTTGTTTCTGTAGTTGGTTTTCGTACTGATAAAGGTGCGATCCGCTTCTCCAGTTATGGACACTATATGGAGAACGATAAGGAGTAACTTTACTTTGCCAAGCCATTGCCAATGTATCAGTGTAATAAGCCAAAGGACCTCTTTCCCAGTTATAAGAAGCATAAACATGATAGGCATTTTCTCTACTGTTCGGAGATTCGAGTTTAAATGCATAGCCATACATTTTGAAAATTCCGTCTTTGACATCTTGAGTAGAAATTTTATCAGACGGTGCAACTGTTTTTCCATTTTCATCTTTAATAACGACTTCAGGGTCTAACTCTTCAATTTTTATCTTAGTGCCACCGTTACTCGCAATGTCCTTTTTTAATTCCAATGGAGTGAAACCTAATTCTTCGTCAGTAAAGCCCATTTGTTTTAAATAACCGTCAATTTCCGATTCGCTTTTTGTACTAGCATCTTTAAAGGGTTCTAAGCCGTGTGAGTCTGACTCTGCTGGATTTGCGGATACAGGGATGGAAAATACCAATAAAAAAATGAGTGTCAGCAAGGTTGCAGACAGCTTTTTCATTCATTCATCCTCCAGATTACATAAAATTGGTAGCCGGCCAGCTAAATACAATACTATCATACACGAATGACAAATATAACCTATTTCCGCAAGGAAGTTTTTCTGTGGCCTATAATTGTCCTAAATATGGCCTTGAAGTGGCCCGCCACTGGACTTTTCATGTGGTAAATTTGTATCATGGAAAATCAAATAAGGAACACACCGTAGCTTTTCAGCCTCGGTGATCAGGTCGGCCAATGTGCCGGCCTTTTTGGTTTTTCTACAAAACATATTAGGAGGACATGATCATGTCTATAAAACCACGTTTCGCATTTTTGAGTGAGGACGGAATCTTGCGCTTACACGATGAGGAGCACGCTTCGCAGCACGGCAAGTACGTACAAACAAGCTTGACTGACGACGAGAGCGGCTATCCAGTCGTTGAGGGTCAGGGCGTTGTGTATTATGCCAATGATGACAAGGCTTATGTTAAGGGTAACAAGAAAGATGGCCAACTCATCCCTACACCTCCGATTCTCAAGCAACTCGCAGCAGAGCTCCTGTAGTTTTTGAATGTGGTGGCGGAAGAGAGACGCTACAACGTAGGATGACACTTGCATACTAAAGGCTGATAGCCTCGACGATCCTGCAAGGGGATAGAGGGACATACTGCTCAGTGGCATTGACCAGTGCGCGCAAGGGAAAGCCCAAATATGTGGCCGCGAACAAGGATAGATCCTTGCATCCCTTAGGGGCACCCGTAACGCACAGCGGTAGATCGGTAGCGGTATGCAGGCTGCGGTTAAACGGTAAGTCATTTCATGCGGGGGAGAATGGCCCCCGCCCACATTATTCATGGCACGCGCAGGCAGCAAGGCACCAGTTAACCAGCGGAAACATGAACAGCCTGGTCAGAACCCTTGCGCGGTTCAATTCCGCAGCGTGCTTTCCTTCTACCTATTAATTCCAATCACTTTATTGACGATATATACAGAATAAGGGGGAATTATTAATGGCTAGAAGACGGAGAAGAAAGCAGAAAAATTCTATTGAAGAGGCTATTGCAGGGATTGCGCTAATAGCTCCGTTTTTCTTTACCTACTCAGTTACGGGTTCAATCAGTATTTCTGTTTTTGCATCTTTTGTAGCAGTAGCAATGGTCATAGCATTTATCTTTTATCGTCAAATGGTTGCTGCAACAAGACTACGTAATTCTGGGATTGCTGAAATTGATAAAATGGATGGTCGTCAATTCGAGAAATATTTAGGACTTTTGTTCAGTGCTCAAGGATACAAAGCTGAGGTTACACAAGCTGCTGGAGATTACGGTGCTGATTTGGTTCTTACAAAAAGCGGTCAGCGTATCGTAGTTCAGGCGAAACGGTACAGTAAAAATGTTGGGCTTAAAGCGGTTCAGGAGGTTTACGGTGCGGTAGCTCATTATCGTGCATCTTCAGCATGGGTTGTGACAAATAGCGATTACACTGAGCAAGCATACAAACTGGCAAGGTCCAATAACGTTCGCTTGATTAACCGAGAGCAGCTTATTGAAATGATTCTGCAGGTTAAACAAAAGAATTCTGCAACCAGGAAAGCATGATAAAAAGCGAGAAAGGGAGTGGATTTATAATTTTGGAATTAGACAAAAACTAGGGAGGAATATTTTTGAATGTTTTTGAAGGTGCAAATGTAGATATATGGGGTGCTGTAGGAGGAAACAAGCTATTAATATTTATTTTAGCCTCAGTCTTTTGGTGTGTAGTATGCATTCCCATTAAAAAAATACTTGGAAAAAGATTAACTGGAATCCTAGCATGTGTAGGTGTTCTGGTTATTTTATATTATTGGGCTAAGCTGTTTCTCAATTAGGAGCAACCTTCGGGGGCTCTTTTTTTAATTTTGTAGGATTGAATGTATGTCTTAAGCTTTACTTCTGTTTATGAACGAAATGCTGTAAGGGGTTCAGAGAAGGCATGTACGCGTTTCGTGATCATGTTGAATGGTATACGAATATGGTAGGCTAAATCAACAAGAATCTCATTTGTGTAGAGGCAATTCTCAAGTCGGGCTGACGTCATTCTTTTGATATTTATTCAAGAAAAATCCTCTTATGGATTAATAAGTAGTGACATCATCGATTAATCTTGTAATAATAGGTAAGTGATTCTATATACCTAAAATATTAGGTACATAGTCTTGATTTAACACTACATAAATGAGAGGACAAAAAAGATGAAGAAGTGGGTTAATGTTTTCACGGCTGGAATTTTAGCGACCTCTGTATGGGCTAGCCCCATATTTGCAGCCGATAGTTCACACCAAGTAACAAAGGAAGAAAGTTCTGCTGTATCTCAACCTTATGGGGATATGGCGAACCATTGGGCAACGGATAGCGTTACAAAATGGAGCCACCGAGGTGTGGTTTCGGGTGTAGAAAACGCTCGTTTTGAGCCGAATCGTCCGATTACGAGAAGTGAGTGGGCTGCTTTACTAAATCGTGCATTTCAAATTCAGCCAGGACAAGCAGCATCTTTTACCGATGTAAATAAAGATGATTGGTTTGCTCCAACCGTTACGGATGCAGTTTATGCTGGATATATGAAAGGATTCGAAGATGGTAGCTTTCGTCCTACGCAAGTATTGAGTAGAGAAGAAGCGGCTGTTACTGTAAACCAATTGCTTCAAATCCCTTCTTCTGATATCAATAAAACCTTTAAAGATAGCACATCACTGCACAATTGGTCCCAAAAGGCCGTTAATGCTGTAGTTGCAGCCGGTATTATTGAGGGTTACCAGAATGGTACATTTCAGCCACAAAAATCGTTGACTCGTGCTGAGGCAGTTACGATTCTTGATCGTGCTGTTAATCATTTTGGTACTTGGTATGGAGAATCGGGAACATATGGGCCTTCGACTGGACTCGACAAGCAGGCAGACAATGTTATCATCAATACAACGGGTGTAACGCTTCAAAATACGGAAATAGCGGGTGATTTAATTATCGGGAAAGCCGTCGGGAACGGCGACGTATTCTTGAAAAATGTTAAGGTTCACGGTCATACCTACGTTTACGGCGGTGGAGAGCATAGCGTTCATCTGAACAATTCTGTGCTGGTTAGCATCATTGTAAACAAAGTGGATGGAACTGTTCGTTTGGTGGCAGAAGGAGCAACGTCCATCAGCGAAGTAAAAATCAAGACGGGCGCAGCCCTCGATGTTTCACAAGGAGCAAGTGTTGATCGAGTTACTCTAACAAATGAGCTCCCCGCAAAATCTAATGTGAGCCTTACAGGTTATTTTCACACTGTGAATGTAGAAGCATTCGCTATTAATGTAAATATCCCAAATGGACAGATTGATACATTAAACGTAGCTGATAACGCTACGGGTACAACAATAGATACAGCCAAAGAGTCTTCTATTCTCTCGTTAGTTCTTAATGCTGCTGCCAAAGTGATAGGATTAGGTTCTGTGGATAAAGCCGTAGTTAATGCTGAAAATGTTTCCTTCCAAACAAAACCTAAATCCGTGTTGAATGGCGAAAAGGTAAGTAGTGACGTTAAAGTTACAATAGGCGATTTGACAAATACATTAGGATCACAAGGGACAACATCATCAGGTGGCGGTGGGGGTTCTTCTAGTAACACCAATGAATCCGATATTTCCAAAAAAGATGATCATAAAAAAAGTGACGACAAGAAAGATGATACACCTCAAGCACCAGAGCATAATGGGGACACTAACATTTCTGTTCCTAAAAAAATAGTGTCGGTCGGAGAGTCCGTTTATTTTACTAGCTCTTATGATGGTACTGCTTACTTTTCAAGTGATCTAATAGACTTCGGTAATCTTCAATCTCTTGAGTTAGGTGTCGAAAGTGGTGAGGTGCTTAAAATGGAGGTTCCGGCCAATAAAACTGTCAGTTTTTCGACATATGATATCAACCATTGGGATTATCCTAAAAACTTTGAATTTGATCTGACGATTTATGACAAAAGTGGTGCCTATCGTAGCAAGGAAATAACGGTTATAGATGAGAACGAGCCTCTTGTTGGGTCACCGATATATACTCAATATTCTGAAAGAAAGGATAGACTTGATCAATTTTCGTTTAATTATAACCGTTTGTTACAGCTTGCCGATGGGAAGACAACGGAAGATATCGTTCAGTGGTCTGTTGGTGACGGTCCTTTTACGCCTTTCACAAAGGAAGATGGGGCTGTAAGAGTTGAGGACAATAAAGTCTTTATATTGCCTAAACATTTGGAGGATCGGTTGATTTATAAATTCCGTTTAGTCACAGGCTCCGTGGTTACATCAAATGGTGAATTAAATCAAGAATTTCAGACCTGGGGAGATAGAAGAACGGTCAGAATTACAATGATTCAACCTATCGGGGATATTCTAAAGGTGAAAAAAGGAGACGCTCTTACATTCTCTCTTTCAGATGTTTCAGATGTGTATCTGCTAAATACATTTGTTTTGGGAAGCCAAAGTAACTACGACGATTTGGTTGCAGAAAACTGGGGTAAAAAGATAATTGTTACGGATGATGAAGTGAATAAACCAGTTACTATCTCTACAGGCGATTTGCCGTCAGGAAAGTATCAACTTCTTGTTTGGCATGGACAAGATTTGGAGCTGGAAATTATAGAATAAAACTGAACATAACGTTATTATAAGTGGTCAGGAAACTTTTCCTGACCACGTTTTTGTTCCAAATATTCCGTTTTGAAAAGAGGATTTATGGTATGTATAACGCGATCCCCTCGAAAATCAGTAGTAAATCCGAATAATGCAGATGTTATTCTGAATTCATAGAAGTTTGTAACGAAAGGCGGTGAAAACTTGAAATGGTACCATAAAGCTGTATATTCACTTGCTAATGCTGTTCTTCCAATAGCGGTAAAGCAACAGATGATGGGTGTGGGCAGAGCAACAGTACCTAATAATGCTAACCCATGGGGCATATTCAACTGGCTACCGAAGAAACATCAGCAGGCTCATAATATTGATCTTACCAAATTGCAGAGCTACACGGCAGAGGAATTGCTTGAGCTATTGATATCTGTTCATCCAGACGTATCCTATGCATTGTACACATACTTACGTATGGGAGATACCGAATTAACGTTTAGTGCAAAGAAGCCAAACGGAAATACAGATAAGAGTGGACAACGAGTACTGGATGGACTCAAAGCTATGCTTAATACACCGCTACCTTCGCCGGGATATCAGCATGGACGGTCATTGAATAAACTGGACACGATTCAGCGGATGATGATGATGGTTCGTGGTGCTTGTGCCGGGGAAGTAGTACTGAATGAGCGATGTAACGATGTAATTGATATCGTTCCAGTTGACCCGGCTCTAATATGGTTTCGCAGGGAACCAGGCACTAATCGGCTTACGCCGTGGCAATATGTTAAGAATCCACAAAGGAATTCGAACGAAGAGTGGTTTGGTAATTACAAAAAGATTGACACGCCAACTTTTATTTATGAAGAGTTTGACCCTATGGTTGACGATCCTTATGGACGAACACCTATGCTTCCAGTGCTGCAAGTAGTATTCTTTCATCTTCAGGTGTTGGCGGATCTAAAAGCAGTAGTTCATAACCAGGGGTATCCAAGGCTCGATATTTCGATGCTGGAAGAAATCATGCTGAAGAATATGCCAAATAACTTAAAGAGTAATCCCGATGGTCAACAAAAATGGCTCAAAGAGCGAATGGATGAGATGCTAAACCATTTCAACTCACTCAATCCAGATGATGCTCTTGTCCACTGGGATAGTGTAAAGGTCGAGTATCTCAAGGGTGGTAATTCGGGGCCAATGATTGATATTAAGAAGCTAATGGATATCATTGATACCCAAATGGCGACTTCACTCAAAACTTTGCTTACCATACTTTCCAGGCATCAAGGGTCAACTGAAACATACAGTTCAATTGACACTCAAATATATATCAAAAATGTAGAGTCCGCGCGGAGCGTAACCAAACGTTTCTGGCAGCGGGCTTTTTCGTTGTCCGCAAGAGTAAAGGGGATTCAAACAAAAGTTGAAGCTGACTATCTCCCTATTGATCTACGCTCAGAAAATGAGATTGAACGTGACCGACGTTCAAAGATCGACAACTACATCACAGCAGAGAAGAATTTCTACATCACACCGTTGGAAGCTGCTGAGGAAATACGTTGGACACTTGGTATTAATGCCAAAATTCCTGCTGAATTACTTCCTTTGCTTGTAAAGAAGCATGAATCTGATTCGAATGAAGAAAATACTCCACCGGAGGGAGGTGAATAGAGATTATGGCTAAACCTACACCCGAACAATTAATAAAGATCAATCAGTTGGCACGTGTTCCTCTTACTGAGGATGAAACGTATGTTTTTCCTGCGAAGCTTGTGGGTGATCAAATCATACCTAGGCGGTTTTATCGCTTGACCCCTAATTTCCTGAGAAAGATGGCTGTACAAGCAAGAGAAGGTGTATCCCTGCTGTTGGATCACTCATGGGCCAACATGGGTATTATGACAATACCACTCGGTAGAACCTTTGACAGCCGATTACAGATGGATGGTGATGAACTGGCACTGTATGCAGACCATTACATGAAACTTGGTCAAGAGGTCGGGGATATCAAGATTGACCAAATTGCTGAAGGCATTGATGCCGGAACTATATTTGATACATCAATCGGCTTTACGGTAACCAGTCAAACATGTTCCATCTGCGGACAGGAGTATTTTGGCGGCAATTGCCCTCACATTCGCGGGAGGGAGTATGATTCCAAACTCTGCACTGTGGACATTAATGATGGCGACCTGATGGAAAACTCTCTAGTTTTTGACGGAGCTTACCCAGGTGCCGGAGTAGTCGGAATGAGCAATACTTCTGAACTGCAATCAAATATAAAATGTGAAGCTTTATCTGAAGATGCGAAGTCACTACCAAGTGGCGGACGCGTCTTTTATTCTTTTAGCAGCAAATCAGGCTTGGATGGATTTGTAATACAGCAAGACAAAAACAATGTGGCCGAAACACAGGCCAAAGGAGATGACACTATGAATGAAGAACAAAAAGCTGCTTTGGCAGAAGCGCAAACCCAAGCAACTGCACTGGCAGTGGCTAATGGTGTGCTTGGACAAGTACGGGCTACATTGGGCGTTGAGAGTGATGCAGAAATTCCAGCGAAGCTTACGGCGCTGAGTGTTCAAGCTACTGACGGAGCAATGTACAAGGTGAAGGTCACTGAACAAGCATGCGGAGCTGGCGTCCGTGCTCTTGGTGAAGCCTTTAATGTAGAGGCGATGAAAACAGCACTGTCTCATCTGCCGGTGTCTGAAATTGAAAAGATCGGTGCAACGTATGAGGCACAGGCACAAGCTGCTTTGGGTGGCGGTGGTCGCCATACACAAGGTGACGATGTAAACCTTCCTGAGGGAGCACTGAATGGAACACCACCAACCAACTCACAAAATGATGGTGGCGAGAAAACGCCAGAACAACTTAAAGCATTAGCTCGTGAAGAAGCTCGGGCGGCACTTAAGAATACAGGCAGGGGTAATCTGCTGAAGGAGGATAAATAATTATGATGCAATCTCAGTATAATGGCGCTCCTGGTCCCGGTCAGGTTATTACTCAAGATTTTACGGAGGTTCTAGCGTCTACAGACCTTCAGGCTAAACTACCGGGAGGGATCTTGCTGAAACAAGGGCAAGGAATCCTAAAAAAAGGGACGATTATAGGCAAGATCACAGCAGTAGGAGCAGATAAGGAAAAAGCGGTAGCTTATAGTTCCGCAGCAACCAACGGCTCTGAAGTGGCACTGTGTATCCTTGATAATGATTATGACACAACACTTTCTGATATTGGGGCATCTGCGTGGATTGCAGGTATTTTTGATTCATCCAAATTGACTGGCTTAGATGCAGCAGCTAAAACAGCGCTGAAGCTTTGCTACTTTGTATAAGGGGGATAATACACACATGGCAAACGTACTTGATCCATATTTCCTTACGGAAGTCGTTCAGAACATTCGGACGGATATTAACAGTTTTCGCGGGGCTCAACTACTGACAAATGGCGTTGACTTCAAACCTGAACTTGGACTCACCATCGAATATGACGTTACTTATGACGACACGGGGATGACACCTGCTACTGGGCTGAATGATCCTTCACCAATTCATACGTCTCCTGTGGTGAAACATATGAACTTCACGAACCAGGAATGGAGAGAAAAGTCCATTATTGATCGTGAAAAGATTGCCACTTTGAGAAAGCCAGGTAATAACTTGCAGCAACAGTGGTCAGAGGAGTATATGGTAGATCAACTGGTCAACTTGAATATGCGGCTTGAGACACGTTTTGAGTGGATGCGTTGGCAGTCCCTGACCGGCAACCTTATCGTTCCAGCAACAGCAAACAAACCTGCCAGAACGATTGATTACGGCGTCCCTGCCACTAACAAGCCAACGGCAGATGTGCTCTGGAGCAATACGGCAACCGCTGATCCGCTGAAAAACTTGGATGAGTGGCTCCTTCTATTCCGGGGAAGTGGTGCGAGAGGAGTTAAGATTCTCGCCAATAAAAAGGTAGACAGCTACATGAAGCAAAATGAGAAAATTCGCGAATTGATTAGATACACATATGGCAAGGATGTTGTAACTGATGGCTCACTTTCTGAAATTGTCAGCCAAAATTTGAGCGGGCTTCAGTATGAAGTTTACGATGGTGGCTACATTGATGATACCGGGACGTTCTACCCGTTTATTCCTGACAATGCCGTAATTATCATCGGTCAAGGCATGACAGGCTCCATTATGGATCTTGTTACAAGTCCAAATAACTATGAGGATATTTTTACAGGCCATACTGGGAAATTTGCTCTCACCAAACTGATTCAAGGTGACCCTGATCAATGGCAAGTCATCAATGGTGCGACTGTGCTGCCGCGGCTGAAATACGTCAACTGGCATATCTTCGCTACAGTGGCGTAAGGGGGAGAACTCAATTTATGACAACTGTAAAAGTATTGGTTGATGCTGTTGGACAATACAATGCCGGGGACATCGTAACAGATGCCCCTGACGGTCTTGTAGATATCGCAAAGAAAGAAATTCGTAATGCGGCAACCGGACAATTGCTTGCGGAAATTGTAGATGGTAATGGGGCTCTTGATGGTTCTCCTTCAGAACGGGAGTTGCAACTTCAGGCCGAATTAGAACAGTCCAAAGCGCGAGAAGCAGAATTACTTGAGCAAATTGATATTCTTCAGTCCGATGGTGAGTTGAAAGAACTGAAAGCCTCAGCTAAGGAATTGAAAATACCCGGATACACCAAAATGAGTATTGAAGAATTGAAACAGGCTATCAGTGCTGCAGGCGGTGCAGCAGATGGCAACTAATAAGATACTCACTACAGAAACATATCACGAGGAGATTAGAGGGCGTCTAGGCGTTGGTGAGGATGTAATATCCGATGCTGACATAGACGCTCTTTCTGTTTTGCCCATTGGAGAATCGAGGATTGTAAAAGCCGTTCCTGATTATGCTGAGTTAACTGGTGATGATCAAACTTATGTGTATGCAGCAGCCGTTTGTATGGTTGCTGCCATACTGGCCCCTTCCATGACAGCGAGAATCAAGAAGTCTAAAAAGGACTTTGACTTCTCTTTTGAAAATCAGGTTGTTGATTGGAAAAAGTACGCTGTTCAGCTTGTTGATGAAGCCTATGAGTTTATCGAGTCCATATCAACAGTACAGCAAGGGACAGATGTTCCGGTATTCGGTGTAGCTGGGCCGACCCGGGCGAGAGAAAGGCGGCGTCACTAATGTTTAAAGACTTCGCTCATAGGCATTCACCTTGTACTGTCAATGGTGAGCCCGATGTCGTTATATTGTCTAGGGAAACGAAAGCCACAACGGTTATCGGAAAAGAGTATATGTACAATGGTTTGTTTTCTTCGAAATCATCTGTAAAGCCGGGAGATATAGTTCAGAACGAATCGTCGTATTTGGTACAGACTCTACGTACAACAACTGAGAAGGACAAGTACTGCTCTCTGATTAAAACGAACGCTTTAATCGAGGTTCAGAGATACCAGCAAGCTTATGATGCAAACGATAATCCGGTGGGCGATGCTGAATTTACATCGGTTGCTGCTGATGTTGTTTGCTTTGCACAGTATGTTACAGCGCAACTTCAGCAGCAGGAACCGGGATTACTACCGAGTACCGTATTTGTTTTGCAGATGCAAACGACTGTTGATGTAAAGAGGCCAGAGGAGACAACTACTGCTATTCCTGACCGAATCGTTATGGGCGAGAAGACATACCAGGTAGATGCAGTTGATAGGAAGAAGTATCCTAATCTGCTGCATGTCCAGCTTTCAGAGGACCGCCGATGATTACAGGGTACGATTCAATGAAAGCTGCAAAGGATCTGGAGAATAAGCTTGCTGTTGAAATTACCGGACTAACGAAACTGGTCATGCTGACAGCTAAAAGCGCTATTCGGTATTATCCAGCAGTACGGGATCATTTGGAGGTGCATATGTTTGTTTTGGCTAATCAAATGATTTCAGGCGACATCACCGCTGATTACTGGCAGGCGTGGCTTGAACAATTCGGTAAAGGCTCCAAGATGGCAGACAGCAGCCAAAATCCCGGTTTAATAACCTACATGAATAGTGAAGCATGGAACCGACTGAGGTCCAAAGGTGATCGTATTATTGTAGGTCGTTCCCGTGGAAAGTACCGATCAATTGACGGCACCATGAAGGAATCAGGCGGGGGCTATGCTGGAGTGGACTTGGAGGAGCTTGCGGAGCGAGGCGATATTGATGCGTCATTCAAAGCTACACCGCCAACCTACTTCCTGCGTATTGCAATCCAGTCTAACCGGAAACGTATTTTGGACGGCATTAGCCGTGTCATAACTGAGTTTCCGTATCACAGATACTTCAAGGAGGTACGGGAGTGAGCCTGCAACTTATTGATGCTGTTCAGAGTGCTTTAAAAGCAGATTCGGAGTTTATGACCATGTTGAAGCTCACTCCTTCGTCACCATCCGCCGAGGTCGTGAAACGATTTACGAAAGGTATGGAGCCTGAGATAACCGTAACCAAGGATACAGTTCCACATATATGCCAATATGTCATGCCGGGACGATACGCCACTAATCCGCTGGTGTTCGAGGGTAAGTTCTGCATTGATTTCTATGGTAAAACAGCCTATGAAGCGAAGCTGCTGTTTGAACGTTCATTCAAACTACTACATGACAGACGACTGACCGCTCAGGGCTTCGCTTCATATCTGTGTGTTCTGACCTATGATGCAGACTTTGCTACTGGCATACAAGGAGCTAAAGGTTACAAGGCTATTTATGATGTGGATTATCTTAGAATGAATTGAGGTGAATTAAAATGGCAGAAGTAGCAGTATGGAAAGCAACGGGAAGATCCGGCGATCACAATGGTGTTAACCACATTGAATATGAGTTGCTGGATTCAGCGCAAAAGCGAGTTTCCTTGGCTAAGACAAATGTGTCCAGTATTGAAAAAGATGGGGTTAAAATTGAACCAGATGACCAAGAGACTCTTTGGTTTAGGGAAACAAATGCAACCAAGAAGTACAAGTTTAATATAGTTACTCTTGCTGGTACAACTTATGAAGCAGAGTTGAACTGGACTCAACCTAATCCTTCTAAACCAGAACCTACCGAATGGGATACGCTGATTGCTGAAAAAATCACGGTTGCTAAAGGATTAGGTATTATGGGTGTCTGGAATCCGAAAGAGGGCTACAAGCTCACTAAAGAGTACGGACGAATTGCAGAGATTGATAAGCGTTTATGGGAACTGGTCAAATAATCTGATCAGTTCTTTTTTGTTCACTATGAGGAGGATGAAATATGGAGCCGTTAGTATTTGATGGAGTCGGTACCGTGCAAGTGTACGAGACTGGCGGAAAGCTCAAATTTTTAGATGATAAAATCACAAAGGTGACGTTACAACTCCAGTTCGACTGGCAGAAGGTTATGGGCGGTGACAGCGGATACGCATTCCACTACACTGCACAAGATTTGGCGGACAAAGCCAGCATTGAAATCCCACGTTATTCAGACATTTTGGCTGAATTGAGTCAGGGAGCCGAATCGGAAAAAGGTACGGTGAACTTTGACGAGACTGAACAAGGATTCTTGGATGCGACCAATGGATATACATTAAAAGCTCCTGCCAAATTCGGAGGTACATTAGTTGCTGCCAGCGATAAGGTGTATTTGAAAGATAAGGATACTGGCAAATTGACAGAACTGACTCGTGCTGCAGCTACTCCAACAGCAGAGCAGTATATTATCACTGCAGAAGGTAAAATTACATCGGATACAGCCAATGATAATAAGCAAATAGTTGTCACATTCAAGTGGAAAAAAGAAAACTCTACTCGAAGTATGCTGAGCGGAAAGAGACGTCCTAAACCATTCAAACTGGTTCATCGCTTCTCGTTGGTAGATGATCGGGATGGCAAGGAAGTACCTTGTCAGCTTACCATCTGGAAAGCGCTTGGCGGAGGTACGTTGGATGTGTCTCAAGAGCGTAAAAAACCTACAAGTAACACACTATCATTGGAAATCATGGAGCCAGATATCACGCCGGAAAATCCTAACGGATACGCTGTAGAAATCATTTTCGGTATTTAATCTAATCACTAACACTGACCCTCTACCGAGTTAGGTAGGGGGTTACATACATTGAGGGGGAAATTTAAATGACAGACAAACAATTGGATAAAACGCTTAATATCGGAACGGAAATAAGATTGGCTGAAGGAATCAAAAAGCATGTTAAGATCGGGACCATCGCGCTGATCCGGCAGGTGCGTGAGGAAATGGACGGTGTAGTACACAAGTTTTCTTTTTCGATAGGCCGGAAAAAATGGGAGGCTACCGAGGATCGGGAAGCAGTTGACTGGCCTAAAGTAGAGGAAACGTACAAAAAGGCATTTAACCTTGTTCTGGTTGAGGAAATAACGGAAAAAGAGTACGAACAGATTGACCAGGACGGTATTGCAGAATTGGACAACCTGTTAGACCGATTTCTATTCTGAGTCGTTTCCTCCAGACCAGGAAGAGGATGATGAGGAAGAATCGGATGAATCTGATTCTGTTGATAATGACCATGAGACAGACTGGTTAGAACTTTGGGCTTTATGTATTAGCAACGGCATATCTGATTCGGAATGGCCTAATATGACTATTCCGAAAATCAGAGCGTTGATGAAGGCTAAGAATAGAAATCGGGAATTTGAAATCATTCTTCACGGTGGCAATGTGGAGAACAAAAAACCGAAGAAGGTTAAGACGTTATCTGATCTTGGTTTCTTCGCCAAGTAAATTAAGAGGCATCCGCAATCATGCAGGATGCCTCTTTTTCTGTATTCAGGGCAGGAAAAGTTTCCTGAACCCTATGAGAGGTGAGCGTAGTGGCAGATTTAAGTAAAGATGTAGTAGGTGCACGAATAAATCTGGATACCAGCAAGATACTTCCGGCATTCAAGGTTATCGACAATGGAGCAAGAGCCAATGCAGAATCGTTTAAAATACTGAATGCTGAATTAGGTACAAGCGAAAAGAACTATAAGTCTCTCGCCAGTAGCGCGGATAAGTTTGCTCTATCAGCGGAGGAAAGAAGAAAGAAGATCCTTGCTGAATCCGAAGCTCTTGTTAAGCAACGCACTGCACAGGCAGAATTAAATACTGCTCGGAAGAATCAATTGGAGCAGGCTAATAAGATAACCGACGAGAAGCTTAGAGCACAGCAGGCCATTGTAAAAAAGCGTGAGGATGCAATTGAGCAGCAGGAACGAGAGCATCTAAAACGGATGGAAGCCCTCCAAAATAAGGCGACATCAACCGGACAGAGAGCTGCTAAAGTTTCAGGGGCAGGAACGGATGATAAGACGCGTGAACGTGTCCTTATGCAAGAACAGGCTATTCGTATGAAGTTACAGCAAATGGCGGATAAGGAAGCACAGCAAGCAAGGAAGAACGCTCAAGATTATGAGAAGTTCTGGATTAATGCTTTACGGACCAGGGAGCAGAAGGAGGCACAAGTACGAGAGAAAGTCCTTCAGGAAGAACAGAAAATCAGGCGTTCATTAAGTCAAACCGAAACGCAGATGAAGCAAACCTTTAACATTACGCCAAGTTAGATAGGCAAGCTTGGGGATATGGCTACCCATGCCACTGTATTCCACACGGCATATGCAGCTATGCATAAGGTACAGGAAGCCTTAAGAGAGGGTATAGTCGGTATTGAATCTAATATGGCAGGCTACGTGCAGACGAATGAGCATTATTTCCTTGAATACAACGAGGGTACTAAGGAAATGGTGATGAACACTGAGAAGTTGCACGACGAGACAACCAAGTTTATCCGGACGGCTCATGATCTTGGTTCAGAAATCATGGATGTTACCGAATCAGCACGTCTGTGGGGCCGGATGTATAAGGATGCAGGCGTTGTTCAGGAGATGGTACGCAAGTCAACAATGCTCAGTACCGTTGACCTTGTATCCTTAGAAGATGCGACGAAATCTATGGAGTCTACCTTTGCTCAGTACGGTGTACAAATCAAGGACAGCAATGACGCTATGGTGCTTGGTGGACGCGTACTGGATTCTTGGTCCAAGGTTGCTCATGACACGATAGCCCCGGCTAGAGACTTGGGAGCTGCCTTTGAACGAACAGGTAAGATAGCGGCGGAAACTGGCGTTTCATTTGACTTTATGAATGGCTTGATTTCAGCAGGTATACGTAACACGGCGCTGAGTGGGGAAAACCTGGGTAACATGTGGAAAACAGTCTTGGGTACGATCCGTACAGATAAAGCCGTTGCAGAGATTGAGAGATTAGGAGTTCAAACAAAAGAAGTTGTAAATGGTACAGAGCAGTGGAAAAGGGCAGAAGATATTCTGTTAGAGTTATCGACCAAAGTAATCGACAAAAACTATGACCTTACGAAATCCTACGCGGATATTTCCCGCGGTGTTTACCAGTACGCTAAATTGGCTGCTTCCTTAAACGCAGGGGATATCTTGCTGGGTACAGCAGCGTCTATCGGTTCCACCGGATCAACAATGGAGTACTTGAAAGTTCAGATGGATACCATTCAGCGTAAAGCAGCTCAGACCAAAGCTTCTTTGCTTGAGATATTTAATAATGCAGGCGACGATGGCTTGAGAAGAACAATCAAGGATGTATTGGATGCAATTGACCAACTACTTATTGGACTAACAAAAGTGCCTCCTGGTGTATTTGAGGGAACCGCGGCTATTGGTGGGCTACTGCTTGCATATAAAGCTCTGAGCGGCCCGATCATGAATGTAATTGCTGCTGTAAAAGTATTAACGGCTACAAAGGCCGCGGAAACTGCCGCTATTGGCGCTAATACGGTAGCTAATAATGTTAATATCGTTTCCTCACAAGGAGCAACTCTTTCAACAGTTCAAAGGGTAGCTGCTACAGAAGGAGCTACAGTAGCACAAGGAGCTTTAACGGTGGCAACCGAGGGAGCTACAGTTGCTACGAAATCATTGTCTGTCGCCCAAGCCACAGCGACTGTGACAACAGCAGCCGCTACAGCAGGATTAAGTTTACTTGTTGGTGCAATAGCGCTTGTAGCGATGAATAGTGGTAAAGAAGAAAAAGCTGCGAGGGATCGGATTCAAAACTTAAAGGATGAGGACTCGGCATCGCAGCAAATGGTTAGCCAATATCAAAGACAGATTGAATTGTTGCCTAAACTGGCAAATGCTCATCGCTCACTTGAACAATCAATGAAAGCGGGAAGCATTTCAGCAGAGAAGGAAACACAGGTAAAAAAACAGCTTGAAGAGATTTCTAAGGCGCTGGTTATTACTCTTGGAAAAGAAGGGGCCAAGCAACTTGAAGCTGCTGGTTATACCGATGAAGCTGTACAGGTGCAAGTTGCTGCTTTGAACAAACTCATCGAGAAGCAGAATGAAGCTCGAAAAAATGTATTGAAAGATCAACAATCGCAACTACTCGACCAGCAAAAGCAAAAAATAAATGAAATCACAGAAGCTACAAAAGAACTGGAACGAGTAAAGAAGATTATCGCTAATCCAATTGGGAATTTTTTAGGGACAGGCGAGTTTAAGGAAGATGCAGCGAAGTTAGAAGAAAAAATCAAAACGTTAGAACAAGAAAATAACAAGCTCACTTTATCTGTAACAGAAGTAGGAGTAGCTTTAAGCCAAGCAACTATTGAAACTGACCAATTTGCTGGGAAAGCTGGAACAGCAACTGAAAGTGTTAAATCACAGGAGGAAGCCCTTGCCGATTTAAGAGAGCAGATTCAGGGTAATGGCAAGGCTATCTCTGAGATGAACACTGTTTTAAATGATCTTGCCAATAAACAGTCCATGAACGCAGAAGCTGCGGCAGAATTAATTCTCAAATACCCTCAATTAGCTTCGGAGATTTACAAAACATCTGAGGGATGGGCTTTTGAAAAGAATGCACTCGAAGTTGTTCGTAAAGCTAAAATACAAAAGGCTATAGATGATTTAAAGTCAGAAAAAGCTTCCAGTTTAAGTACAAAACTTGAGTCTGATGATCGTATTGCAGTTTATATTAAAGAGGCTGGAGCGATTAAAAGTCTTGCTGAGTTAAAAGCTAGATTGAATGGAGTTATGGCTCAAAGTTCATTAGAAGTTTTTAATAAACAAAAAGAACTTAACAACATGACCGGAGTGAAATCTTTCCTAAATGCTCCTTTTCAGAACCAGTTAAACCAAGATAAGAAAAACATGGAGCAAAGCAAAAAAGATATAGGCGAAATATATAGTGGATACGAGAAAGATATGAAGCAGTACGACACTCAGATTAATGCTTTAACCAAGCTATATAATGATCCTAAATTTGGTGTGAGTTCTTCTAGTTCAAAAAAAGCGAAGGGGGGTGGGGGCAAAAGAGGCAAGAGCGATGCGGAACGTGCAGCTGAAAAAGCAGCTAAGGATGCATCTGCGGCACGAAAAGATAGTTATGACAATGATCTTGATAACTTTAAGTACATCGCAGAACGAAATGAATGGTCTATAAACCAGCAGATTGCAGGATACAAACGACTGGCTCAACGACATAAGCAGTACCTATCGGAAGATAAGGATGCAATGAAGCAATGGAGCCGCGATGTTCAGAAACTGAATGATTCAAGATTTCAGGAAGACGTGGAGAATCTTGAGCGAAGAACCGAGCGTATGCGGCAGGCTAATAAACAGGAAATTGAGATGGTTAAAACCAGCCTAGATTTTTACAAGAAGGAGCAAAATAAAAATTATCTGCTTCCTGCTAACCGTAGAGAGATTGCCAAACAAATCTATGATTTAACCGTCAAGTACAATGAGCTTCGCTATCAAAACAGTGAGAAGTGGATTGATAAAGAGACTTCCAAAATGGAAATGGCGGGGCAGAGTAAAATTGCTATTCTGAAAATGGAATACGATGCTTATATGCGTATGAGTAAGGCAAAAGATCGTACCGCCGAACAAAGTTTTGAGTTGCAGCAGAAGATTTATGAGAAACGTAAAGCTCTGGAAGATGAGTTCCTGTCCGACTTCCAAAAACGAATCAATTACCAAAAGAGTATGGAAGCTGTATCTGTTTCCGATCAACTCAATTTATGGACAAAAATGCAGACTCTTTATAAAGAAGGATCAGAACAGCGGATGGAAATTGATGTACAGGTCCATGATTTGAAGAAGCAACTATTGGAGGACCAGAAGAAGGCTGCTTCTGAAACTGCCAAGAAGGAAAAGGAAGCACTTGAAAAGACTCGGGATGAGGAAGTAAAGCGTATTGAGGCGGAACGTGATGCTTTTATTGAGGCCCAGGACGCTAAAATTAAGGCCATAGACGACTTACTAGCCAAGATGCAGACAGCTAATGAAGACGAGGACTATGATCGTGCTATGGCTGAAAAACAAGCACGCCTTGCCTTGCTACAGTCCGCTGTCGGTCCCGAAGGTATTGCCGAACGGAAACAGACTGAAAAAGATATTGAAGATATGCAACGGGAACATAACCGGACGCTTGCTAAGCGTGGCTTGGAGGATCAGAAGAAGAAGCTTCAAGACGAGAAGACTGAGCGGGAAAAGGATTACAATGACCAGATTGAAGCAGCTAAGCGGCATTATGATCAGCTTGCTGAGAAATATGATGAGTATTCAGACGGAGTTGAATCCAAAGCCGAAGACTTGAAAAACACGCAAATTAGCAAAGAATCTGAGAAGAACGCGGAGATTTTGCGCCAGTTAGATCAGTTTATTGCTGACTATCAGATGAAGATGGCGGAGATTAATGCAACCTCGTTGTCCGCTTCCCTGGATACAGGTTCCTCAATCTCTGAAAAGGACAGTGACTTGGCGCGATATAATTCCAATATCGATAAATGGTACTCGGCAGGCACCGCCGAGAAAACCAAGTTACATGAGGAAAATGCTGCCCTGCGTAATAAGTATGGTATCAAGAAGGACACAGGAAAGCTTCAAAAATTCCATTCTGGAGGGATCGTCCAGGGAGAAAAGGGAGCTGAGGTTCCCGTCATTGCCAAAGAAGGGGAAATGTATTTGAATGGTCAACAACAAAGCAACTTGTGGAAGATTATCAATTTTAAGATGCCAAAACTTAATTTTTCTATGCCTGACTTTTCTATGCCAATGGCTTCGGGTGGATCAAATCCGCAGCAAATTAGCAATCAGTTCGTAATAAAATCAGGCGATACTTATATTGAAGACGAATCCGCAGCAAAGGTGTTCTGGAGCGAACGGGACAACTTTGTTCGGAGGTTGCAAGCGAGGGGAGGTAAGTCTTAATGATCGACGCTACGGCAGATGGAAAGTCCTTTAAATCCATTGGATTAGGGCTTAAAACTCACAATATACCTGTGCTGCCGCCAACTAAGGATCATTCTCTTGAAATTGCCGAGAGAGATGGGGAATTGGACTTTGGCAGTACTTACGGAGCGCGGACAATCAATCTCGAATGCGTCCTAATGGCTGATGATACAACCCTTGATTACCATAGGAGAGTCGCCCAAGTGGCGGCTCTTTTTAATGCCAAAAAAGGGGATATCGTATTCACATTTTCCGACCTGCCGGGAAGGAGATACATCGGTCGATATGCTGGCACGTTGGATATTGAAAAGATACTTTGGGATGGAGAACTAACTATCCCGATTAAGATGGGGGAGCATCCGTTTCCAGAGTCGGAGGAGAACATTAAAGAGGTAATTATCACACAGTCTCCACAAACAGTGTCAGTTACTTCTACAGGGGATGAACGAGCGAGTCCTGTAATAGTTCTTACCAACATAGGAAACAACGACATACGGAATTTTCGTATTGCGAATGAGTACCAAGTGGAATAGGAGGTCTTTATATTGGCAGATATATTACTAAGTAAGTCGAATTGGTGGAAAACAGCCTGTATTAATGCAGCCTTACGCGGAGTTAACTTTTCATCCCCTCAGTCGCTATACATTGCCTTGTACACCAGCAGTCCAACAGATGCGGATACAGGGCAAGAGGTAAGCGGAGGAGGCTATACGCGCCGTGCTGTGACTTTTTCCGAACCCGTTATCGCCGATCGAAGGGCGGTTACATCCAGTACGGCAGATGTGTCGTTTCCCATTGCCTCAGCCGATTGGGGTCTGGTAACTCATATCGGCATCCGCACAGCGGCAACCGGGGGCAATCTTGTATATCACGGTGCAGTCAAAACACCGCGCACAGTGCAGACGAATGATACGCTGCGCTTCTTGGCAGGTCAAATTAAAGTGGATGAAGGGTAGGTGTAAAGTATGGAAAAAATGTATCCTCCTGTTGTAAATTCTCCAAAAACGGAACTTACCGAATTGATAACCGATACACAAACCGAAATTACAGTCGCCAACGCCGCTGTGCTTTTACAGGGCGAGGGTATTGCTGTTTTGGGCAATGGAGATGCAGCAGAGACGATTACGTATACAAGTGTGGAAGATAACGTGTTGAAAGGCTGTGTACGCGGTTTTGAAGGTGTTGCCCGTGCGTGGCCTGCTGGTACACGAATCGCCCGTAATTTCACGGCAGCGGACTGGAGAGCAGCTATAAACAATATCCAGGCTTTGCATGAGGAAGCAAGTTCGGAATCTCGCAAACCCATTACATTACAACCAGGTGTCCAAATCGTAAAAACAGACAAACAGGCTGTATTTAATTTAGCTGGACTAACAGGTAAAACGGTAATCGACTACGACGGTCAAAAAGGCGTGTTCGGTGTCCGTAACCCTTATGTAATTCGCTATGGAGAGAACTTGTTGCCGAGCTTCTATGAATGGTCTAATAAGGAAGGAACCCCAATCATAACTGAGGCTTACTCAATTGTTGTATCTTCAGTCAATAAAATTATACAAGCTATTGTTCCTGTGGTGCCTGGTCAAACTTACACATTGTCTGTACAATCAGGCAGTGCTATAGGTAGGATTTTTGTTTATAACTCGCAAGGGGCGGCTGCTCTTGCAGATAAGTCTGGGAGTGGACTCATAACAGCCACATTTACAATACCCACTGGCGTTAAGTTCGTGGAGGTTCGTTTGTTGGGAACCGATTCTTCCGACGTAACTCTATCAAATTCTATGCTCAATATCGGCAACACCGCCAAGCCATTCAAGCCACGTGAGGATTCCATGCTTGCCTTGCAAACAGACCTGTATGCCGATCCAGTTACAGGTGCGAACGCTGATACGGTGTTCGAGCGCGATGGGCAGTATTTCAAGTCCAAGAAATGGCAAGGTCAGGCGCTTGATGGGTCGCTGTCTTGGTCCTATACTGCAACCTCAGTTGGGTACAAACGTGTTGTTTTAAGCGGTGTAGATAACGTTGCCGAAGGAACATACAATAACGGTCGAATGACTGACATGGGACGTATCGTAAAATACGATGGTAAATTGTTAGTGGGCGATATTGCTGTGTCAGGGGGCGACAGCTATGTCTTTGAAGATCAAGGGAATCCGACAAAAAGGCTATACATCACTATCCCAGTTGCAGACAGTGGATGGGCAGACGGATACCAGCCGAATCAGGACGACATCAAAGCATACTTCTTTGGCTACAAAGCGTACGATGCTAACACCATCACTCCTGCAAATGCTCAATCCATGACTACCGCCACATGGAGTGGTACGGGTACTAAGTATTGGGTGCAACGTGTAGGCGCTCCTAACTTTACTCAATCAACACCGCCGCAGTCTTATGCAGGGTACACGCCGTACCAACTTGTATATCAGCTCGCAACGCCTACCGTGGAGCCTATCGTTTCTGAGGGGCAGCTAACCTTTACCGAGGGTGACAATCAGGTCGAAGTAGGTACGGGGCTAGTGTTGCGGGAGAAGGCCAAACTGTACCAAGAGGCAGACACGAAGCGCTGGAACATCAACAACGGTAGTCCTGGACAGTACCAAGCATCATTACTAAACTACAAGGTTGACAGATTTATAGGCATCTACCGAAACTCGCAGCGTGACAACTGGACGTTGTACCCTAACAATACAACTCCAGCGGGTGCGCTGGCACAGTTGCCGGATACAGCCTATGATGCTAACGCCGCTTATACCGTCTCGTACCTAGCCTTTATAACTTCGCCTGTTGTACCGTTTACGGGTTCCTACGCAGCCAACGAAAAAACACTGCTGCTGGACTTGGTAGACAACGTACAGCAGAATACGTCACGGGTGAGTGTGCTGGAGAATAAAAAGGCTGAGAAGGATAGTCCTGCTTGGATTAGTCCGTCAATATTATTTAATGGCTGGGTGAGTATGGGTGCGTTGGGTTATCGAAAAATAGATACCACTGTACAACTCAAAGCCCGAATTAAAAGTGGGGCTATAGGTCAACCGTTTATGACTCTACCAGAAGGATACAGGCCGCTTGCAGGTCAGATACGGCCTGTACATTCTTACGGGACTTCGGATGTTTTCGCTTCTGTGTTAATTAATGCAGACGGTAAATTAATCGTGTCAGGAGGAAGTAACAACGAGGTAAATATTTACTTGGAGTTCACCACGGATTAAAGGAGGAAAAGTGTACATGAAAGCAGTAGCCAAAGTAAATACAGACGGCCTCTATCTGGAGGACAAGTTGGTGGACGATGCCTTTTGGGGTGTCGTTCCTTTTTATGAACAACCAGAGACGACTATATCTGATGGGGACGAGATCGAGGAGCGAGAGCCAGTTATATCGGGGTATATTGTTGGTGTTCCTTTTCCAGAAGGTTTTGGTGCATACGTGACAGAGGGTAAGGCGTTTCGCTTTAACTTGGAAACTTTGCTATGGGAAGAAGGTCTTACAGTCGAAGAGATAGCGGAGCTGACCAAACCTACGGATCAAGGACAGGATGCATCGGAGGTTGTGGGCCAGCAGCTTGCGGAGATGAAGATTCAGGCCATACAGCAAACCCAACTTTTAGCCAGCATGGGTGCTGAACTGGCAGCTACAAAATTGGAACTAATCAATTTGAAAGGGGCTAATCAATCATGACATTTTGGACTCTTGCTTTTAAGTGGAACTGGGTAACGGCAGAGAAATTGAAGGGTGCAGTCAAAACGGAGGCTAACCCATTTGGAGAAATAACACCGGAAGAATATAAGACCATAACAGGCTTGGACTTTGCGTAGGAAAAGTTTCCTTGGCAAGTTAGGAGGACGCTATGTTTAATGGTGGATTTAATAGCCTTGGTTTTAATACAGGAGATGTAGAAGGGAACATTATTGACCTTTCTGCATCTCTTTCTGGTTCCGGGCAAATGTATTCGCGGAAGCTGGAGACGGATGGATCTGAGAGCGACAGTGCGTTCAATCTTATGTCGTTTAATGTGGATGAACCCGGTACAGTAACAGAATACATTTTGGAGTTTGCTTTGGACATGACAGCAGCAGCTAATCTGTCCGGTGAAGGTCAGGCGCAGGCTGATTTTGTCCGTGAGTATGCTTTGGAAGCCGTTCCTATGTCTGGCGAGGGACGTATAACTAACGCAGAATACGTTCGAGAAATTCTGATGCAAGCAGTACCCATGTCTGGGGAAGGAAGGATATCGGCGGAACTGTCAAAATTCCATACTGACTACATTGAGTTTACAGATGTGTTCAGACCAGGAGAGGTAATTGTCATTGACTCAGGAAAATTCAAAATAACGAGAAATGGTCAGAATGTTTCCCATCTATATAACGGAGACTTTTTCGACTTGAATCTTGGGAACAATAATCTGACCTGGACGGACCCCGAAACAGGCAGGACGGTTTTGTATCGTATTACGTATAGAGATAAATTTTTGTATTGAGGTGACTTATGGCGAATCCGAGCATGCAAGTATTCGATAAAAACATGAGACGTGTTGGGACGCTGGTTGATAGCTATGATATTCAGCGGCGGCGGCGCATTAATAGTGATTATGAATTAACCTTTATGGTTCCAATGACCAGTGAGGATTACCGTGAAAAGATAGCAATCAAGGGCCACGTTCGGGATGAGCGTGGTCAATTTTATGTAATTCAGTCTCGGAGCCGGTCAAGGGAAGGCCGAAAGCTGACGGCGAATATCTATTGCAATCACGTCATGTTCAAGTTAAACGATTACAAGTTCCCGTATGCGTCTTACATTGCAGAAGCCTATGGTATCCATATTAATCAACTCACGGATCTAATTACGGCAGCTACAGGCGGACGGTTTAAGTTTGTTATTCACGACACGTTCGATTTGCATGATGTAAAAGACTTCGGACGTGGCACTTGTCTTGAAGTGCTAAATAAGATCATTCAGATGTATGAGTGTGAAGTCGAGCCAGACAATTTCACAATTAACCTAAGAAAAAAGATCGGGACTGACAACGGATTACAGTATCGGCTTAAAAAGAATATCGTATCTAGTTCCTTTAAAGATAAAGGCGAGTCCTTAGTGACCAGGATGTTCGCTCAGATGAAGGACGGACGGACTTTTATCGGAATGGATGCATCCAAGCTGACCGATGAGGAACGGAGTTTACTATCCGGTGTTCCGGGAACGGTCGTAAACGGGAAGCTGGCTGTTAACTATTTAATTTCACCTTATGCTCAATATTGGGCCAGCGAGTCGGTTCCTTTTTACGATGGGGAAATCATTGAACAGGACATAGAGGAACCTGAGGACTTGCTAAAGGCTACACGTAAGGCGCTTGCTGAACAGGAAAACGTGACGCTGGAGGTAACGGTATCGACGGCGGACCTGTTCAAAATAGACAATACTGAACCTAAACCAGCTTTGGGCGACAATGTAATGTGCATTGACCCGGCTATGGATATGAACAAACTCAAAGCCCGAATTACAGAACTTACAGAGTATCCGTATAGCCGTGACAAACACAGTGAGCCTACGATATCCAATGTCAATTTACGTGACTATGCTGATATTATCAGTGACTTGGAGAGAAGCAAGAACATTGTTAACAACTCATTCAGCAATGGAAAGATTCGGACAGAGGTTTTTGAGTCTTATGCCAAACAAGCTGTCATTGATATCAATAACAGTAAAACGGAATTGATTTATCCACCAGAAGGCGGAATCTTGGCTCAAGAAAAGACAAATCCATTAGAACAAGTACGTCTGACCTCAAAAGGGATAGGCATATCAACGGATGGATGGAAAACGATCCGTGCTGCTATAACTGCTCGAGGAGTATTGGCAGAACAGATTATTGGACAACTTGGTAGCTTCGTTTCTTTGGTTATTGGCAGCGGTAATAATGTAACCAAAATCAATACCAACGGTATCAGTGCAGGAAACGACGATTATACTATTGCACCGTTCAGAGTAGACATGCAGGGCAATGTAGTAGCTAGATCAATCAAGCTTACAGGCCAGATCGACAACTCAGAAATGAATGCTTCAGACATACGAGCAAGTACAGTTAATGCAAGCACAATACGAGGCAGCAAACTGATCGGAAATGAAATAGAGGGCGGTATTATTACAGGAACTTTGTTTAGAACGGCTAAAGAAGGCCGCAGGATTGAAATAAACTCTAATGGATTGACCGCTTATAATTCATCTGGCGGTGAGGCTATTTCTTTAGGTCAATACGCCAATGGAGCGGCCTTACTATTTATGGACAATGGTTCGCCGAGAGGGAGTATTTTTGGAGACTCAGACGGATTTCATGTAGGCAATATGGGCGGGGTATATATTAAGTCTACTGATGATATGGTTTATTTTCAGAATGAGATTAATTTTACTGACGCTACTGTAAGCGGGCTTAAGCTTGGAGTTGAAAATATTGAAAATCTTGGGGATACAATTAGAGAATTGAGGAACGATACTGCTACATTGAGAGGTGATATGTACGATGATGTGATTGTGAACGCTACATTTGATCCATCATCAAGAAATTTGAAACTGTTTAGTCGAACAAGGACAGTTGCAACTGTTAAAATTCCTGCTGGTACTAGTTCGACAACATAATGTTTACTGCACCTCCTACCGATGGTAATATTAGGACATATATACTATGTAGGAGGCGCGGTTCATGAAGAAATGGTCTTATTTACTTAGTGGTGTATTAATCGGCGCGGTTGTTGCTACGGCTAGCAGCGCATTTGCTGATCAAATCAAATCTTTAGTCGGAGAAAAGGTAGCGGGGGAATATTCAGTCAAGGTAAATGGGAATTCTCTTTCCGAAAGTGCCATTGTGGTAGACGGAAAGGCACATGTACCTTTACGAGCTGTAACCGACTCATTAGGGGCGAATCTAAAATTGGACGGAAAAACAATTCAAATAAGTACAGATTCATCTACTGATACAAAAACAACTTCTTTGTCAGAAACTGATGGGTTGATAAAAAAAGAAGAACAGTATGCGGGTTGGAGCATAGTGAAGTTGGAACAAAGGAAATCTGATTTAGAAAAATATATTTCAGAATCTGAAAGCAGTAAAGAAAAACTAAATCATGAACTTGAGATTGCTGATAAATTGTCGAAAACATCAGTAAGTTCTTCAACATTAGCTATTAGAGAATCGAATCTGGCTAAAACAAAGAAGGAATTAGACAGTATTGAGAGCGCTATTGCTAAATATAAGACTGAACTAGAAGAAATAAATAAGGCTATAACGGAACTTAAATAAAATCCGTACCAACCACGTAATAAACAAACTATATACTGTATACACAAAAGCCCTCTTAAATGGAGGGCTTTTACTCTTATATAATGGAATTAGTAGTAGACTGCCTTTAATAATAGAACAAACCATGTCTTAATACGTCTATTGAATCGGAACGCAAATTTCGCAATAATGATTATTAATAAGTTCAACTGTATATCGCTCCAAGATAGGTCTGGTTTCATCTAAGCTAAACCTTTGAATTTCCAACTCCAGGAATATTTCAACCCAAGCCTTTTGAACAGCTTCTGCTGTATGATTTATCTTAAAAACAGCGTATCTTCCTCCATTAATGTTGCTCAGACTTACTTCATCAGCATTAACACAGTAATCATCTGGAACAACCAAACACGCATCGTAGCGACAATTTTCCGGTTTTACAAATGCAGGATTATCTTGAGCAATACCGAGGATAATAGACGTATTATTGAATAATTCATTCGATTTAACCCAACATTTAAATTTCTCCATTAGTTGTGAATTTGCAATTCCATAAGGACCAATCTGTCTCATGTATGCAATTCTACAAGACGATATTTTTTCAATTTCAGCCTTCATATTTTCTTCTCTTTCTTTTTAAAGTACATCGATGTCTGAAACCATCTTATAATGCTTTAAAATGATAAACAACTCAATTTTAAAAATAGTCAAATTAGCGCCTAATACCATAAAGAGCAGACTTATAGCGCCTGCTCAACAATGTATGGTATTCAACAATCATGTCCCGTTAGTTGAAAAGCCTTCGCCGTTTATACTCTGGTTAAGTAAAGTACGGAAAGTGATCATGCATAAAATGAGTCAACGCATCCCTGATGTTTCTATGCTGGCTCATATATTGGAATAAGATGTCCAAGGTGAGTACGGTTTTAGAGTCCTCAATACTAATAGTCCAGGTCGGTGGCTCCTCAGGAGCATAACTAAATTCCCTAATGATACCGTATGCTATACCTAGCTCGTTAATTATTTTGTGTAGAATCTGATCAATCTCGCCTGTCAGTTGGTCGATATGAATCTCACTCTGTTCCCAAGTATTTTCATCATTCCAGTTATCCATTGCCTAATTAACCTCCATATGTCGTTGATTAAGCCAACACGGATGCAATAAGCATCTCTATGTTGGTTTAACTATCGTTTTAAGATAGCTTAAAATTACTGCATTCCGATGAGAGCTTTTATGAATTTATATATTTAACATGTCCCAATTACTGATAACATACCAAAGTTGAAATGTAACAGTAACAAGATAACTTACATTTACAAAGATACATACTTTAAAAGCTATTATTCCCCTACGATATTGTTCTCTGCCAATTTGCTCATTTTTATAGTCAGTTTTCATCCTATTTTTATCATTGATTAATGAAATTAATTCAGTAATCCCATTACCGCCCCACAGTAAGGTGAAGACTAAAAAAATTGCGCTAAAAGTTGATAAAAGGGTCTTTGATCCCGGATCTGTTGCTAACCTAAAAGCGATATTAACCAATATCGTAAAAATAAATAAACAGAACCCTATTAAACTATGATAGGGTCTAAACTTATACGATGTCATAGTATTTCCTTCCTTTAGAACATTCCATATTTGAGGTATTCGCAAGCAGACTGTCTTTTAGTTGAACAAACCCTGAAACACCTGCTGATTGCTCACTGCTCTAGGATTCGTTCAACTAACGTAACTCGTTAGTTTCACCCACACTAGGGCATATTTGAAAATAGCTAGTCATTTTCTTTACGCATATATTCTATAATTCGTTGAAGAGAAATATGAATTGCCCTGAGATAACTTACTACGATTATAAAACCGATCACTAAAATAATTATGAGTAGATCCATAGGTAACTCGCTCCTAACTCGAACAGAAGATTCAATTATCCCCATATTACCATAATTGGAACCTTACTTTCTGTTAGCTTAAAGACGTATGGTCTGTCTACAACTTTATTTTTACTGAGCTATATTTTTCTTTAAAATCCGCAGCGTTATAGCACTAGAACCAATTTAAGATATAAGTATGAAAGCCTCTGATAACTCAGGGGTTTATTTTGCGTGCAAAGAAAGGTGAGATCAGTAATGGATATACTTACAATTCACGGAGTAAGAGGATTTATTGATGGAAACGGCATGGCGCAATTGAATTTAGAAGATGTTTCTCGCGGGTTGGGTTTTACTCAAAGAGCTGCGAGTGGAAATGAAGTTGTACGATGGGAGAGAGTAAATAAACACTTGTGGGAATTCGGGTTCATCCCCACTTGTGGGGATGCTGATTCTTCCCAACAAGCTGGGAAAGGAGATTACATTCCCGAGAACATCTTTTACCGCTTGGCGATGAAGGCAAGAAATGAAGTAGCTGAGGCGTTTCAGGCTAAGGTAGCGGACGAAATCCTGCCTTCTATTAGAAAAACCGGAGGATATGTAGCAAACGAAAATGCATTTATCGAAACCTATCTTCCTTTTGTAGATGAGCAAACCAGAGCTATGTTCAAACAGACGTTAACTGTAGTAAGACAACAAAACGAAGTAATCAAATCCCAGCGTGAAGAAATTGAATATAAAGAGACGGTCATTGTCGGGTTGGTTGATGATATCGACCTTGCTGCTAAACGACAAATCTTGAATAGAGTTGTTCGTAGAGGAGGCAAAAAGTATCAAGAGCGCTGGCGCGAACTGTACAAACAGTTTGAAATGAAATATCACACCAACTTATCCGCTCGGTTGGATTGTTATAACGAGAACAACAAGCCAAAGTTGAAGAACAAAATTGACTACATCGACAAGGTGATGGGAAAGATTCCAGAGCTTTATGAAATCGCGGCAAAACTATATGAGAATGATGTGAAAGAGCTTGCTGAGGAACTGTATGAATTAAACGCAAGATAATAAAACTCACAAGAGAGGCGATGATCTTAATGTCAGATAAAATGATTGAGTCTAACCCAAAGGAACTTGTGCGCTTGTTTGAAATCATCAATCAGTTCGGATCGACCTGTAGTTTGGAGTTTCAAATTGAGGGACAAGCCGATCCGCTGATGGGAATGGTTGATGAAAAAAATCGTTCCTGATTTTTATGATGGAGATGGTGCTGAAGCTGCAATAGCTTTGGAACTTGGAACCACTACTTTTTCTTTTGAAATCGAAAAACATAAATTTTCGAAGCATATATCTGAGACGCAGTTCACTATGTGTATTGTAGGCTCAGAATATGCAGTTTGGTTCAATAGCGGTGTTATCCCGCCAGAAGGTATTTCCATAGCAAAACAATAACGGCAAGACACTTTTTAATGAGGTGTCTTTTTTGCGCTTGAAGGAGGTGAAAAAACCGTGGCAAAGATCAAGTCTACGTTGGATATTCAATTGGATCTAACCAGACCAGTTGAAGAATTAACTGAGGTTATTTCTGCTGTCATTGCTTCACAACCAGTACGTCGGAAAGAAATACTTAAAGGCTTGGATATAGCTGTAGGAAATGCATTAGCAGAGATACAGGCGCAAGAAGATAAGAAAACAGACAATGATAGCTCAGGAAAAGTTTCCTGAACGGAGAGACGGGGGAAAGAAGGTTGGATAAGTGGGAGGTTTTTAAGTTCAGCGCAGCTTTAGGAAGTAGTGCTGTGACGTACTTTTACGGTGGGTGGTCGGGAGTATTGGGGGTGTTACTTGCTCTGGTCATTATTGATTATGTGACTGGATTATTTGCCGCTGGCGCAGAAGGTAAGAAGGGAACCGGACCCGGCTTAAAAAGCAAGATTGGTCTTATCGGTATCGCTCGAAAGGTATTTATCTTTGCAATGGTAGCAGTATCCCATCTGATTGATGGAGTCTTAGGCGATTCGCACCTATTCCGGGATGCGGTCGCCTATTTTTATATGGCAAATGAGCTTTTGTCCATTTTGGAGAATGGCGGTAGACTCGGCGCTCCTATCCCGCCTGTGATCCGACAGGCCGTAGAAGTGTTGAAAAGTAAAAGTGGTAATCAGGAAGGAGAGAAAGAGGATGCAACAACGAAACAGCCGTAATGCTCAAGGGATTGACGTATCCCGTTATCAAGGAAAGATTGATTGGAAGGCGGTTAAGGCAGATGGTATTTCATTTGCCTTCATCAAGGCCAGCCAGGGACAACGATATGTTGATCCAACATTCACCACGAATGCTAAAGGAGCCAGAGCAGCCGGGGTATTGTTGGGAGCATACCACTTTGTAGACGCAATCAGCGTTGAGACAGCCAAAGCGGAAGCGCGGCATTTTGCTGAGGTGTTGAAACAGGTAGGTGGTGGGAAATCATTGGACTTTCCGCCTGTAATGGACTATGAAAACAATCCTCGCAACTTGTCCAAAACACTTATTAGTGCTGTAGCGTTGGCCTTCTTGCTTGAGCTGGAGCGACTTACAGGACGCAAGCCCATTATCTATACAGGCAATGCATTCGCAGCTAATTTTAACGCCTCATTGGGCGGTTATCCATTATGGATAGCCCGATACAGTGACACTCGCGTCCCAAGCGACACAGTGACATGGAAACGTTGGGATATTTGGCAATACAGCGACAGTGGCAAGGTAGCTGGGATAAAAGGGAACGTGGATATGAATGAGTATGATGGTACGCCGGACGAGCTGCGTGAACGTTTCACAAAGCGCCCTGAGCAGCCGGAGACAGTCACGTCCGGTACGTTCGTCGTAAATGGCAAACAGGTAGGGAAGACGCTGCTCTTTAGTGGCAGGACGTATGTTCCGCTACGTGTGCTTGCGAATGCGTTGGGTCTAACGTGTCATTGGGACACCAGTCTCAAGGTCGCTTATTTAAATGGAGTCAAGCTGCAATCTGTCCAACTGGTCGAAGGAGTGGCATACGTCCAGCTCAGACCCGTTGCGGAGGCATACGGTGCTGTAGTGTCTTGGGATTCTAAAAATAGAATTGCTGGTCTGAAAACGAAAGGGGATAAATAATCATGCAAACAATTATCGAAACTGTACAACCTTACGTAAATACCATTGTCACAGCCGCTGCAGGTGTGCTTACAGCATTTGTTTTAGGAGGTCTGAACAAACTCAAGACTAAGGTTAACGTGTGGCTAGAAGCGCGTACAACGGCAGCGCAACGTGAAGTGATTCATAAAATTGCTGGAGAGGCTTTTGCACTTGCTCAAACAGTATTTAAAGAAGCTGGTGGAGAACGTAAGCTTCAGGAGGCTTTACAGTATGCTTCACTCACTCTCTCCAGTCAAGGTATTGTAGTATCCCAAGTAGAGCTAAAATCCGCGATTGAGAAGGCATATCTGGAGTATAAGGCTAAAACGAAAGCGGTACTGGCTACTGAATTACAACCTAACGAAGAAGCTACTCAAGCGGCTGCTAAGGAAGCAGTCTCTTCTTTAGCTGCACAAGTCACGGCTATTCTTTCTCAAGCTACTGGAGCTGATACCGTGGCAAGCGCGACGCCTGAAATTCATCAAGATACTGCTCCAGCACCACAGGCGGATGTAACGGGAATAGCAGTAGAGTAAACGAATGGAGTAATCCCCTGCCATAAGACCTAGCAGGGGGTTATATTTGTTATGAAGTGGAATAATTGTGTTTAAGTATAAATAAATATCAAAATAAAGAAGGAGTTGAACAAGCCGTGGAGAATAAGTCCTATACACTTTATTCTAAAGGAGATATCGATATGGCAGTTAATGACTGGGTTGAAATCAACTATGCTTCCGAAGAAAAATTTGTAGGCCAAACAGCTCAAATTGTAGCAATAAAAGGATCGAACGTCCGATTAACAACGGACGAAGGAGAATGTTTTTGGACTGATGCAGAAAATGTCTCAATTTGTTAAAAAAATACTATGAAAAAAGACCCATCTTATGGTATTATTTTCCTAAATCATAACTAGAAGGTGGGTTTTTTGTATGTCAATGGATTTTGTCGTATATCAAATTGCAACGCCTGATAACCTGGTTTCAAAAGAAAGGGAATTTTTTGAATTTCTTCGTACATATCCTATTCAACAGGAAGAAAGAGAATTATACTATTGTATTACTCAAGATATAACAATGGATAACTCAATAATAACCGCTAGTTTAAGCCAGGAGCATTCCCCTCTCACTGATTCGTTTAATGAAGAAAAACAATTATATCCACCTGATGATACGCCAGCAATCCATACTTTCTTTTCCTTTGATCTGAAAGAGAAGTTTCTTTTATTGCAATTAAGAGAATATTCACCATCAAATTTAGATAAAGATATTACCAGGAATCGTCTAATGAGAATTTTGAATGAGGCGTTTATAGCGGTTTATTTCCAACAAATGAATCCTATCCCTACCGAAAAGGAATACAACCAAGACGAATTGGTAGACCTTTTTAATGAGAATAGAGTGAGTATGTTAAGAGTTCGCATTGGAGATAACGCACGATTGCTTAGGAATGATACAATTATTTTTAAGGATGACAAGTTAAATGCTGCTTGGACAAAAGCATGGAATGAGGATGAAAGTAACACACATGAAGTCACCTTAAAGGCGCCTGGGAGAAATGGAGAAGGAGATTTAAGAAAATCACCATACGCTAAAACTTTGCTTGAAATACCAACAAAAGATATCGAGGAACTTTTTTATTGGGATAGTGTAGGAAAACAACATAAAGTCACAAAAAATGGTTATAAGAGATTTAAGGTCAATGATATTGATTTACATGCACATCCTATTACGGCGATCAGTTATATAAGTTCTCAACTTTATGCTAGAAGAAATGAGCTAAGCCAATTTAAAGTATTGGTTGAATTTTAGTTTTGAATGTTTGCTCAGAAGAATGTTTAAAATATCGGCGGCACCCTGCTGGCTTAAGCTAGCGGGGTGTTTTTATTTTTAGTAGGTAATTTGAAATGGTTCGTATTGACTATTTCACTTAGTCCTGTAATAATCGTGCATAGGAAATATAAGTAAATATATATGTAGGTGATGAATTGAAATATACTAAAGAAATTCTAGAAGATAAACTAGATGCTACGATAAAAGAGATTCTTGAAACGTGCGATATTCGTAGTCGATTAAAATTTTTAAAGGAATGTGAAAGGGTATATAAGAAGCTTTCTAACGTAAAAGAAGAAGATTCTAAAAGTTTATTCCTTTTAAATATAGAGTTGAGTAGATTGAAGGTTAAATTTAGTTCTTCTCCCGAACTAGAAACTACAGATTTATTCAGTAAGTTTTACTTGATTATATTGTTATTTGCCTTCACTTTTATCTGGGCTTCTGGTAATGATTTTTTTACGATGTTCAAGACCTTTATGATTTATTTGTCAGTTAGTGTATCTGGAGCTATTTTATTTATTATTACCTCCATTTTTAAAGATATAAATGAAATA
The DNA here is from genome assembly GCF_052921365.1 of Paenibacillus sp. T2-29. Classification (NCBI taxonomy): domain Bacteria; kingdom Bacillati; phylum Bacillota; class Bacilli; order Caryophanales; family Paenibacillaceae; genus Paenibacillus; species Paenibacillus sp. T2-29. The sequence goes on from NZ_JBREVE010000005.1 coordinate 44,111, forward strand.
AGCAATAAACTTATATTAGCCGTTATTATAGCCTTTGTATTTATTAGCGTACTATTCATTAATACAGATAAGCCGTTTGACATGGCTAATAAGAATGTTATTGTTTTCGTGCTTGGGTATAGTTCAGAGTTGATCACGACAATTATGAATAAATTGATAAAAAAAATAGAGGCTGTTTTTAAGTAAACGGGGACATTGGGGGTTATCAAGGTGTATTACACTAGTATCTGCAGAGTTACCCAGAACCATTATTTGTACTGATAACAAGCATACTGAAGCACCGTTGTGCAATCCGAAAGAATCGGTGATACCCTGCTGGCATACGCTGGTGGGGTGTTTTTCTATTGATTTTCATTGGATATCAAAATAAACAGTTGAAAAGCCGATATCATAATTACCAACCAATGAATACTTAGGAGGATTATAGATGGGCTTTTGGATTTTTTTACTTGTAGTCGTGGGACTTATTCTTTCAGCAATGATAGGCGGTTCTCGGATTGCAAGCAATAATCGTAAACAACCGAAAATAGAACGTATAGGTGAGGTGGTTGATAAACGGGTAGATTGGACCGAAGGATCGTCTTCAAAAACATTCTACATAACCTGCGAGTTTGAAAACAATGAGCGAAAAGAAATTATAGTTAGGGAAGATAAATACGGTCTTTTTGTTGTAGGAGATAAAATAAAAGTAACAAGTCAAGGTACTTGGGACTGGGTAGAACGCTTAGTAGCGTAAGGTCATCAGGATATTTACAGAATCAACCAAGCGGTATAGACTTTCTACATAAATCCGAAAGCATCGGTAGCACTCCGCTGGCTCAAGCCGATGGGGTATTTTTCTGTTTTATAGGGGGAGGAATACATATGTTTAGATGGATATTTACCGTGTTGATAACAGTCCTATTAGCTGGCTGCAGCGTACAACAAGACGTTGTAAAGACCACTAAGAGCGACCCTGTAGCCGTTCCGGTAACGCAGGTATCTGCCGATACAGTCAAGCTGGAATTTCCGTCAGACCGTTATCCCGAAACAGCACAGCACATTAAAGAGGCTATAGCAGCCGGAAAGTCATCAGTATGCACCATAGACCGCGAAGGAGCCGACCATAATCGCGAGTTGTCCCTAAAGGGTGTACCCACCAAGAAGGGCAAAGATCGCGATGAATGGCCTATGGCGATGTGTGCAGAAGGTGGAGAGGGTGCAGACATTAAGTACATATCACCAAAGGATAATCGTGGCGCAGGTAGCTGGGTAGGTCACAAGCTGGACGACTACGCAGACGGGACCCGAGTGGAATTTATCGTTAAATAGTAAAACCCCGCCAACCAGTTTTAGGTTAGCGGGGGTTTTTGACATTAATCAACACTACATTTAGATTTAATAGTTCAAAAGACCATATTTATGAAGGAGGAATAGCCTGAAATTTATTTATGTTATTGATTAAATACTTAGAATTTTAAGCAATTCATCATGGGACTTCCTTACTGTTTATTACAATTTACTATTTTCCCGTTACTTCGACATTCACTTTTATATATTATTTTGTTGTAAATACAAAATATTGGAGGAATGTATAAGTGAAATGGAAATTAGCTAAAAAAACTATTTTGAGCTCAATGGCAACTGCTTTATTATTCTCTGTTATAACTCCTTTCGCGGCATATGCAGAAACATCTTCAGTAACTGCTACATACGGAACAACACCAACAATCGATGCTAATACTGTAACTCCGCCTGCTCCTACTGTACAGCCTGATGGGGAAGTTAGTACCCAAGGGGTGAAAGTTAAGGCTGTAGAAACTGCTATTAAAGCATTAAGATATGTTATCGATAACCCTGTGTCGCGGTGGACTCTGGAAAAATTCTTTGATACAGAGACAGTGGCAGCTGTTATTAAATATAACAATAGGGTTTTTGGTGTTCTTGAAAGCTACTTAGGAGCAGTAGAATTGACTACTGCTGAAATAGCCGCAGGCGCAAGGTCTGCAATCGTTCAGGAATTGAGAGGAGTCGTTAGTAAAGGAATCGCAGAAGGAGTAGGGATGGTTGTGGAGTGGTTGATTTATTATGGTAGCAAAGTAATACTTTAATGACTTGAAAAATGAGAGGTGCATCATGGAAAACCCGGATATAACTCAACTTGAGAAGCGTATAAACATTTTGCTTGAATGGAAATCTGTATTGTTACGTTTAGCAGAAGATGAATTGTCACCATATGATAAATGGTGTGCAGAAAAAGAGCTTAGTCGTGAAGATCAACACTTTATCACGAATCTTTGTATGTTATTTAACATACGATTGCATCCTGATCAAAGTAACCCCGATGTTCAAAAAATCACTAAGAACTTTGAAGAACATTTCAAAGTTAATGATTTTGAGTTAAGTTACGAAGTGTTTGAAAAATTTATAAAAGATTATCAACTTAGAGTGCATCCAATTCATGAGTGGGATGCTCGAGAAGTGCTTGAAAAGCTGGCCGAGAGCAATAGGAGTATTGAATTGAAGGAAAAGCTACTGGGTTAGCTATGGATTCTAAACGGAATAAGTAAAACGGTCCCGCCAATTTAGATTAGCGGGACCTTATTCATTGGAGGAAAAATCACAACAATCACCGAATAACTATTCTGAGGTGATCAGCATGAACCATACATATAAAGTGTTAAAGTCGGACATCGAACTGTTTGCAGCTGCATTAAGCCAAGTAAGAGTATATGTAGTCCAGCCGTTGGGAGAGGATTTGATAGATATTGTAGATTACGGTGGAGTAGTGGAGAAGATTACACCGGAGTCGGTTAAGATTAATGGATCTTATTTCTTGCGTAAGCAGTTTGAATTTAGAGTAGATGTCAAGAAGGGCTCAACTGGTATTTGACCAGTATGAGCCCTTCTTTCATACCCATTAAAAAATAAATATGCAAATATTTAGATTATATTTATAGATCAGCAAGTTTATGTTTAGACATGCTTTGAGGAATATATTACCTTAGTATTTGTTCATTAGATTACTAGGAGGAAATAATAGTGAGAATACGATTTTTTCAAAAAATATGCATATTGTTCGGAACTTTTTTGCTTGTGACGGTCAGTCTGTTAAATTCAAATATTTATGCTGCGTCTGTTGGTGACAGGCTTACAGAACCAGAAGTAGGTTGGAAGAGATTTGATGATACTTATAAGACAATCTTGAGAGAAAATGGAGTGTTTGCTTTCGTGCCATCCGATGAGCCAGACCAGGCATATAAAGGCGGATATTATTATAGTAAAGACATAGGTGCGACAATTTCATTTGCTTTCACCGGCGAGAAGGTTAGAATTCTAGCTCCAGTCTGGACTTTACAATCTAATAACATCGAAGTAAACATTGACGGTGTGAAAATAACGAATTATTCCGCGAATGGTTCACCAGTAAAACATCGAGTTATTTTGTTTGAAAAACTAAATTTAGACAAGGGTAAGCATATTGTTAAATTAACAAATAATCAAGCAGGTAATGAATTTGAAGTTGATGCTATAGATATAGCTGAAGACGGAGAATTATTACCTATCAATGCTCCATTCAATTTAGATGCTTCTGCAGGTGACAGTAAAGTTATTTTAAAATGGGAGCAAATACAAAACGCCGAAAGCTACACAGTAAAATACGGAACGGAATCAGGCAAGTACACTGAAACGGCAACAGCTACAAAAGATGCATATGGAAACTTTGTCATTCCAGGTCTGACCAACGGAACAAAATATTACTTTGTTGTGAGCGCTAAGGTGAATGGCGTGGATTCTGAATACTCCAATGAAGCGTCTGCCACTCCACAAGGAGGAGGTAGTCAACCTGATCCAGAGCCAACTACTGGAGATCGTGCAATTCTGGTGGTCACTATGACAACTGGCTTAGAAAAAGAATTTGACCTAAGCATGAAAGAGGTCAATGACTTTATCTCCTGGTACGAAGGCAAACAGGCTGGTTCTGGATCAGCATCATACGCGATTAATAAACATGACAACAATAAAGGCCCATTCAGCAGCCGTAAGGACTACATGCTGTTTGATCGTATTTTGACGTTTGAAGTAAGTGAATACTCTAAATAAATAAAAAGCTCTGCTGACCTTAATGGGGCGGCAGAGCTTTTTTTGTTTTATTAGACTATAAACTCTGTAAAAACTGGGCTTCGTAACAACCCCGTTTTAGTCCAATTACGCATTTTAACACGAGCTCTTATACGCGGCTCTACGTAAACATACTCGCGATCCTCACCAGTTATCAGAGCTTTAGACACGCCATAAAACGCCTTCTTGTGGGTCGGCGTTGCCCCCAGCTCAATGATGCCGGACGGACGCATTTTACCACTCTCATTCGGTACGCCTGCAAGCCACCCGAATTCCTCTTTGCGATAACCTGTTATAAATACGTCAGCATAGGACCAGTTAATAACCTTCTGCCACGTGGCTGAACGGCGACTGACGTACATACTATCTTTACGTTTAGCGACTATACCCTCCATGCCACGTGTTTGAATCTGTTCGAATAGTGCTTCGCCAGCACCTTCGATATAAGGGACAACACCGAAACTAGTGCTAGGAAGCGTCAGTTCAGAGAGTATAGCCTTGCGCTCCATTAGTGGTAGGGACCGTAAGTCCTCGCCTTTATAACTCAGAATATCAAATATAACGAATGTAACCGGCAGGGAAGCGGTTAGTTGCATGATCTTGTCCGTTTTCTTCGCCTGGAAGCGTGACATAACGGATTCAAAATCGGATATGCCAGCCATCGGATCAACGCAGGCAATTTCACCATCCAGTACGACATTATAGGGGAACAACGCGCTAGATATCTCAGGATACTGGCGCGTGCAATCGTTGTTATGACGTGTGTACAGGCGGACAGTGCCGTTCTGTTGCGAATATATTAAGCGGTGGCCGTCTATTTTCGGCTCAAAAATATAACGCGAATCTGAGAATGGACCCGCTGCTGTTTCAAGTAACATTGGAGAAATAAACAATTAGACCACCTCAAGTTAATTATAACGCTCATTTATGCAGTAGTAAGGCGGTAAGTATTGGAGAGAAAAAGCTCTGCTAACCTTAATTGGTCGGCAGAGCTTTTATCGTTTCTAACAGGTCTGTGTTAGCTAGCGTATATTTCGTTTTAGCTTCTTCATATAATTTGCCGAGGTTACGAAACTCTATTGTCGCCCTTTACCATGTTGAAAATATGTTTACTATTTAATATTTTTCGTATATATTAATATTTGGAAATTAGTTTTTCACAAATATTTCCTACAAAACTAGATTGAATTAACAGAGGAGATTATTTCAATGAGCATTTCATTAAGAATAGAACGCAAATCCGGTGGTGAACCAATCGAGTTTGTAAAAGGTGAAATCATTGGCTTTACTTATAAGAATAATAGTTCCATAAACCTTTCAGCTAAGTCTCCAAACTTGAATCATTCGCTACATATTCGAAGCAAAATTCCGCTTCATTCGCTTCCTTCAGTTGTAGACAATGCGGATAATTCCAACATGCTGTATACATGGGCAAACACAGAATATAAACCTGATACTGAAGATTACTATCGCAAATGTAATATCCAAATCGGTAGAAATGAAAACACAATTCGAGATATTACGTTTACACACGCTTACGTAGATGAGTATCAAGAACAGATTGATACCAGCAAAGAGATCCTTGAGTTTGAACTTGTTTTAAAACAAAAAGAAGATCAATTGGGAAAAATTCAATACAGTCCTCAGTTAGAACCTATGGAAACAAGAGAAAAGGATCAGTCTGATGTCTCGCAAAAAGTACTGGAAGGCGCATATAGTAAGAATATGTTAGTGTATGCAGGGAATAGTATTTTTCCGTTTGAAAATCCGATGGTAGAACTAGAAAAGACTTGGGTGCGAGGCGTAGAGAAGATAAAGAATTCAACAGATACTGTAATACATTATCCTGATCGTAAAGCATTTACATTAGTAGCTGTTCCTATAGCTCGAAAGAAGTACGGGGACATCACAGCCAATTTACTTCAGCATTCACTTGATTACAAACCAGGAAATTTACACTTTAACGAGTGGTCGTATGAGGCGCAACAAATTAAAAAATCTAAAGAACATAATATGTATGTAATTGAAAAAGAAGTACAAAAAGCAAACGACAAAAAAGTTAAAATTTTTTCAAGTTATGGGTCTATTGCAATTGAAAGTGATAGAGATTTATATAACGCTTTTCATAAAATGAAGTACAAAATAGATGGAACATATTTAAAAGGACAATGGGAAATTACTACAATATATTATGATAAATATAATTTTGAATATAATTTTAAACAAATGTTTACTGGGGACAACAAACTCGGTTGGGCTGCGGCCAATCTAACAAATTTAATGGAATCATGGGGAACACTCAATGAGTATACATCTTATGTTACAGTAACTGATACAAAAAAAGCTTGGAAGTGAGGTGTGAATTGCAGATGAAACGCAGATACAAGATTTACATCTTGATCTCTCTACTAGTTATAACTACTACTATAATTTTTCTAGCGAATTCTGGAGATGATACGATAAGGAAGTACCCGTATGGCAAAGATACGTTAGAGTTTTTTGGAGATGGGACTTTTCAGATTTACAGGGGAGGAGGATCGGGTGATCCTCCAATACTATACACTCATCAAATTGAAGCTCCAAATTCAGTGATTGATAACGTTTTGTCTTATAAAATAGAAAAAAATATCGTATATGTGGTTGGTGAAAATGGCTTCATTAAATTGGATTCAAGTACCAACACGTACGAGCAAAAGAAACGGATTAACGACTTTACTTCCAAAGATAGAGAGATATTTAATAAATTAATGGAAAAATAGAAGCTATAATGAGCAAATGTGGTAGCAAGGGAGCTTTAAGTAGTTCACAAAGGTTAAGTTAACATACTCTTTAGGTTGAGTATCTCTTTTAATTACAAGTAATGAAGGACTCTCATACTGGCAAACGGAACAATAAATAGATACATAATAAGGAGAGGTCTTATAGAGGTAGGAAAATATATCTGTCCTTACAGTGGTTACAAAATCTTAGACGATGAAGCGTCTGGAACACTAGTTGAAAATTGAATTCTATTAATTAGACAAGTCTCGGGACCTACCTAGGGCTTGTTTGTGGTATAATCTGGATTGTGCGACAAAACAGCTATAAAGGGTGGTCGGCTAATCTCCCGGAAGGGAGGTGACGCCATGGAAGTTAAAGACACGCTGATGTTGATGATTCAATTCGCAACGTTGGTGATTCTGATACTTTCTTTCCATAAACGGAAATAGACCGCCCTGGCGAGGATACGGTCTATTTCTGGATCAAACCTCAATTGCTGACCGCTCTTATAGCGGTAAGTCGTACAGGGGAGCGGTGGTAGCCGTTCCCTTTTTCTATTCTTATGTTATCATATTCATTTTATACAGGCAATGGAATTACCTCTGTTGACAATAGTCATAACGGTTATAGAAATATTAAAACCCCGGATTGCTCCGGGGCTCTTTGTGCATTACTTCTTCTTTTCAGTAATTTTAAGACCGACTTTCTCTTTTGCTTGCATTAGTTTAAGAACACCTTGCATTGTGTCCTGATCTGCTAATTTGATATTCTCTTCGAAGTCATTCATATAACTAGGTTTTTGTTCATCAAGATATGAGAGTACTGAATTAAATGCTTCACTTTTAGAGTAATAGGCAGTTGCCAAGTGTCTTTTGGATTGTTCAAGAAGATCTTTAACCTCAGAAGGCAAAGCATTTGGAACTTCAAGCTCATTATATTGTGACATTAACGATAAAGCTGTATCTTTTGCGTCCTTAGTTGATCCATATACCGTCAACACGTCAGTCTTACCTTTACCTAAGGAATCCATGTCTGATTTATATTTATTGAATACAGTTGCTCCACTGTTCTCAACACTAAAAAATGTTTTCTCAAAATTAATAACCAGTTGCTGCTTCATTTTTTTATCTGCTGCTTCTTTCTTAGGATCAGAAACAGCGACAGGCGTTTCAATTTTCTTTTCTGGTGTGGATTTCTGCGTGGCATCTACCGGAGTGGATTGTTTTGTACCCGTATCACTAGCGTTCTTATTCTCTTCTTTATCTTTACCCATATTACCTATTCCGCTAATCACAATAACAATAATGACCCAAAACCACCACTTCTTATAAACAGGTTTCTTCAAGCTTTTTTTCTCCCCCTAATGGATCAGTAATATATTCCATATATAGTCTATCAGACCTAGGAATATTTTTCTAGCAAAAAAGTTTTAGATACAGCATGCAAAAAGTCTTGTCTAGAACATATGTTCGGAATATAATTTCTACATAACACATCAGGAGGCTACATACATGTCGAAAAAATTAGAAGGTAACGGGTTATGGGAAAGCAGCCGGATTATCATACCAGAACACAAGGAAGCATACTTAAAACTCATGAAAGACCGTCAGCGGAGAGGCAAGCCGGAACTTGACGATCAGGAAGTCCGGTTGATCGAGCAAGCGCTTATAGAGTCCTACAACACACGTCAACCTGTAACACTGGTAGTTTTTAGCCCGTTCGATGACAAAGAACTCAAAGGTGTAATCACGTCTATAAATACTGCTCGCAGGGAAGTAAAACTGTTTCGTGGCGAAGATGATTTTAGTTGGATCAAGTTGGAGGATATCATTTCAGCAAGTATCTAGCAGATAAATCTAGAGAATAACAAATATTCGCGAGATTTTTGTAACAAAAGTATATATATTGGAAAATGATCATGGTATATTTATCCTAGAACTAAATACCTAGGGGGATATCATGAGAAGTAATGGAAAGGGAAAGATCATAGGAATTATCTTTGTAGTAATTGTAGCTGTTGCGATTATTAAGTATTTAGGATTGCTTATTATCGCAGGAGGGCTTGGCTACTGGGGGTATAAAAAATACCAGAATGCTAAGAGAGCAAATCAAAAAAGTAAACTAGCCATAGTTTTATTTTCACTTGCCGGAATTTTCTTTCTAGCGTTCATCGGCAATCTATCGACTGCTAAGCAGCAGGAATTAGTTAATAAAGGACCAGCTGTTCCAGCTAAAGTAGAACAAACTTCTGTGGTACCTACTTCAGCAAAATCTGAGCAAACTTCAAATATTGTTTCTACCTCAGCATCTAATGAAGAGGCAGCTTCTGAAAAACCAAAACGTATTCCTATAACTTTAATAGCGGGAACGGATGGAGATACATTTAAAGCATCAGTTCAAGGGAAAGAGGAAAAGATTCGACTACTCCTAGTAGATACGCCAGAAAGCGTAAAACAGGGTACACCAGTCCAACCGTTCGCAAAAGAAGCTTCGGCTTTTACGCTGAAGCAATTAAAGCAGGGTAATCTTTCCCTAGAGCTTGATGTTTCAGAACGAGATAAGTATGGTCGTCTACTTGGTTATGTATGGGTTGGAGATAAGATGTTGAATGAAATGTTAATCGAGAAAGGTTATGCTCGGGTGGCCTACATAAATCCTCCAAACGTTAAATATGTCGATCAATTCAAGGAGATTCAAGCTACTGCTCAAAAGAGTGGAACAGGCATCTGGAGTATTGAAAACTATGCGCAAGAAGATGGATTCAATCAGAAGGCAGCTCAAAAGGCAACTGCAAAGATTGAATCTAAAAGTAATGATTCAAGTGTAAAAGAATCTAAGCCTAAAGTAGTTACTCCTAAAAAGGAAGTCGTCCAAACTTATTCTGAACCAAGAGAATCATCAAGCAATGTATACTATAAAAACTGTTCTGCGGTTCGTGCTGCTGGTGCCGATCCAATTTATGAAGGTGAACCAGGTTATAGTAGGAAACTGGATCGTGATGGTGATGGAGTAGCTTGTGAAAGATAATCTTTGTTAAAAACTATTCCTCGGTGCATATCCGAGGAATTTTTATGATTTCATTAATTAATACTACACTCTACAAAAAGAGGGATGAGAATTTTGATTGAGATTAGTATAGATGAAAAGGAAGCGAAAAAACTTATATTGAAAAAAGTTTCGGAGTTGGTGGAAGTAGTTGATGCTGAATATATATTTTGGGATACAAAAGAATTGAAGAAGAGAACTTGTATGAGTTGGAATGCAATCCTCGATACCTTTTTTTACGATCCGAGATTTATCAAACGGAAAATAGGGAGGAAATGGTATTTTCCGGCTCGTGAAACGAGAGCCTTCTTAGAACAATGGCTTTTAGAACAATAGATATTTTAAGAGGCTTGTCTATAAGGTTATTTTTGCTTGAATTTCATATAACTTCACGTAAAAAAATTACCTTACATATGCACAATTTATACCAAATTACACTGCTAATTGGATTGCCACTCATTGGTAGCAAATGTAGTATTAAAAGTGTGCTTGTTACCAATTATGCGAAGGGGTTATGTGATATGTGGGAGCCTATAAGGTTCTTGCTTTTTTCAACTGTAGAAACTTTTGCAGCGTTCGTTTTAATGTTAACTATTTTCAGAGTTAGGGCATTAGACTATGTATGGCCTGCATTGTTTATTGGATTAATAATGAATTTGCAGAGCTTTATTTTGAGGGAAGAGACATCGTTATCTTTCTTTGCTCCAACCATAAACATTATATTGTTCACATTATTGATAACCACTGTTGTTAGAATGCCAATTATTTGGGCAGCTATAATATCCATTACAGGCACATTTCTATATACGTTATTCCAAGCGGTAATTATATTGATGCTCTTTGGTACATTAACAACTGAAATGCAGACTTCAGCAGAAGGATCATTGGCGCAAGCAGTAACTAGCGCATGGGTGTTAGCTGTTTCGTGGTTTCTGTATAAATTTAATATAGGCTTTACAGCAGATTATGAAAATCTCCGTTTTAGGTGGGAACATGTACTTGTTGTTATCTTAATAATCGGGGTACTAGCTGCTTGTACATTTATGTTTTACTTTAACAATTTCTTTCTGAGTATTTTATTCATAACCCTAGCATCTGTAATGTTTTTGTATTATGCATTAAAAACGGAGCGTGATTACCATAAAAAGTCTTGACTCCATCGCTCTAGATATAGCAACACACATCAAAACTGTTGTCCCCGATCATCCAGCACCCGTAAATGTTTTAAAACATGGGATAGCCGTTACGATCAACACAGTTTCAATTGTTTTGCTAACTATTGGTATTTCAGTTTTTACGGATAAGATACAAGAAGCTGTGCTGGCAATGATATCTTTTTCGATGCTACGTCAAACTGTAGGAGGCATACATTTAAAGAGCAATATAGCGTGTATTATTGTATCTACAGTTCTACTTACCGCTTTATCTTTTGCAAGTTTTAATTACAATTGGATCGTCATTACTTCGATAATAAGTATTGTACTTGTCTTGGTTTACGCACCATCACGGCTAGAGGGGAAGACACGCATATCAAAGCGACACTACCCATTGCTAAAATTTTCGGGAGTTGCAATTATTGCACTTAATTTGTGGTTGGCTTTACCGGTAGTAGGCGCTAGCTTTTTTGTTCAGAGTTTAACACTAATAGGAGGAGGTGTGAGAAATGAAGAAAAACAAACTGAGTAAAGTAAAGGCTGGTATGTATTACAATATTGCTGCAATGCTAACAACACTTGCTGTTGCGTCAGTTAGCACAGCAAGTCTTTCTTGGATTCATAGCCCCGAGCCACCGAAAGAATTGTTGAAATAAGCGAGGAATGACAAAATGCTAAGTTTAACAGTATCGGCAGACCCTGGAGGTATTGATCAAGGCGAAAACGTACAAGTGGATAAGGTTCTTTTTATATCTAAAGGGCGTAAGAGAGACCAGATTTTAGTTCACACAATTGAAAAGACTTACTACATGATTGGAACCCTTAGACATTGGGAAAACTTTTTGAACAGTAACGGATTCCGTTTTTTGAATGTGGACAGAAGTAACACTCTTAATGTAGAAAAAGTAAAAATCGTTAATGGTATTTTCAAAGATGCTTACTTTGAGTGTGATATAACAAAAACCTCAAAAAGGTGCCCTATTGCGTATCATCGGTTTGACGAGGTTATAAAAGAGATGGGTTTCATTAATTCAGACATAATATTCACGGGAGTTGCTACTAGATAGCAACTCTTTTTTTTGTTGAAAATATTGTATTTAAATGTCGAAAAATGATACACATCCAGCGCCTGAATTTATGTTGCCAAAGAACCTAATAATGGGATTTAATATATGTTAGTGGATATAATTCTTAAACAAGGAATAAAGTAGAGGAATGATGAATGTTATTGCTCCGAAAAAACTATAATATGGGAAAAGTGATTACTAATTACTACCCATTCGTATAGATCTTTCATCCTACAACCGAAGAATTGAGCAGCGTGTACATATCTTTTAGATTTTATTACCGTCATTTCTTAGAAGTGAGAAATAATGCGCTGTGGTCAGTAGATCTTCGCACATATTCCGTTGGGATCCAACTTTTCTGTTTTAGAAGGAAGTAAATAAGATTTTAGCTTGTCAGTAAACAACGATTTAATTATACGATTTAGGAGAGGTTTATTATGGTAATTTTATTAAATGAAGAAAACCAGATGAAAATCAAAGGAAATGATACTTTTACTTATTCTGTTGAAAACGGAGGTATTAAGGAAGTACAAGTACAGTCAATAGTGAATGAAGTTTGGAGATATGGCGGGAAAGAAATATCACACGAACAACTCATAAAAATACTAAATCACATAAAAGTTCTTGCATCACAAGGATAAAAAATAGCTTTAGCATATGACCACTAAAGCTATTTTCTTGACCGCATTTTGACCGCGCTTTTTAAAGATTTAAGTGTATTTGAAAGTATATTGATAATCTGAACATAATATATTTTGCAGTATACTCAAGAGAGAAAATATGTTGAAACCCAAAGGAATACTGAGTGCTTTTGTACAGAACCCAAGTACATCAATGGGAACGTGATCAATATCTGACGCTTTACTAAAATGTGGAATCCCTTGGCGCTCTAAGCGTTGAGGGATTTTTTTGTTTGAGGATAATGCTTCATTTTCTTGGACTACGCAGTACTCCCCACAATTTCCCCACAAAAAATTATTGAATTAGGTTTTAAATAGTTAGAAGCGGACACGGTGTAAAGATAAATGCCTTGTGCATGTTCGATCCATGCCATGAGCAGATACATACAAATCAATGAAGGAACTTCTTCAATTCTGTATAGAGACCTATAGGGATAGCTACGGAAAATACTTTTGGTTTCATAAAGTAGACTGGGAAGAATACAAACGCCAGCAGGGCGCGAAGAAGTGTTTAGAAACAAAAAAAGAAAAGTATGAAATCTATGAAGCTAGTTATGGAACTGCTACTACATTCGCTGGTCGAGCTTTGAAGTTTAAGGAAGTGCGCTTACAGGAAGATAACCAAAAGTCCACATGCTAAGAAGAAGAACCCAAAGAGAATAGATACAGAGCCCCTAAATTTCATGTCATCAATGTAAGCGTCGCTTGGTTCTGAGTCACCTTTGATTTTCCAGGCTTCGTTTGCACGCCATCCCCAAGTGGGTTTCCGTTTACTTAAAATACCAAGCGCGAAAAAAATAATAGCAATAAGAATAAGCATAATTCCCATTTGATCACCCCCTTTAAGTAAATTATACCAAAAAATGAACGACAGATAGAAATTATTGTCTCCAAGAGCAGATGAAACAAAAATAAGAGGGCTTTGTTCTCCGTGTTACGGTGAATTTTAATCCGAGTAGGCAACAGCATTAAAACTTTCTATTCCTATTCGGGTAGCATCTGCTGTGCAAAATATATATAAGGTATATACCAATTCATTTGATGGTGGTAGAGGGATATTGTAATCAGAAGCATTGATGGTGACGACTTGTACAGCGTTTGGGTTTGTTTCGGAGACACTCACAGAGTAAAGGGCATTCCGTTACATCTAAACCAAGCTCCGCGATGGCACCAGCAGTATTGGCTGGCAAGGGAATTGAGATCGTATTACCGTAACTTGCGTTTTGAGATGTTCGAGCATCTAACAATCTAGTCATGTTCTCATCTCCTTTTTGATAGTTTATGCAGAACATATTCATTGTTGAGGGCAGTAAGGATATATCATATTTTAGCTCATAGGGAGTAAAGAAAGAGAAAACAGCCTTATACAATGTCTGTCGAAGCATCGTTGTAATGATGCCAGATGTAGAGGTTTCTTCCTCACTGAAAATGTTGATTTCGATTTTAAAAATACTCCTACGGATGAAAGAAGAGGCGTGTACGCATTCGGACAGTGTACTTACAGTAATGCGGAAAGGGATTTTTAATTGTATATGACTGTAAAATGCCATTTGATGCTGCAAAGAGTGGATGGAGCCGAGACGGCGGATGAGTGTGGAAAAACATATAAATGAGATGTGGAGCAACAACCATTCAATAGTGGAAGGATTGATCCAGACCCACCACAGCAGCTAGATATAGAAAGGGGGTATAGAGATTTCAACAGGTGGCTAAGGGCTAGAACGATGATTTAATCGCCGTTGAAACCCTTATGCAACAAAAGGATAACGAGATAGCCAGGCTCAAGAAGTCTGTTGAAGGTCTACGGTTATCACGACAATAAAAGGTCAAAGTGTGTGCAACCTGAACATGAGCTCAGCTATTACAGCCTAAAAGAACAGAAGAGTATAAGCGATTCCGTGGAGCGTGGCCGCTCATGACCATAAGCTGATTGGATGATGGCTCACCCTTGGGTGGCATTCTGGATGTGGATAGCTCTAAAGAGTAACAGCTCATTACAAGTTCTATTTCCTCATTACAAACAATATCCGTTTTGCAATCTCTAACATTAGAGATGTGCATGAAAGGCTTGCTGCAAAGCTTTTGTATCTAAAAGCTCAACAGTATATGAGCAGAGTATAAAAAAGGTATTCATGGTATATCAGCCACAACATTCGCTGACAAAAGACGCAAGGTCAAAGAAAATTTAGCAAAAAGTCTGTCAACCGAACATTGGATTTTGTGATGATCGACTATGGTCGGGGGCGAAACCAAGAAGGAGAAATTGGACTTAGAATGCCAGAAGCAAAGGGCTTAAGCCTTTGCGGTCTTTATTATAGGTGTCAGAAGAAAATAAAGTTCTAAACTGAAAAATAAAGTAATATTCTGACGATGCCTCATTAAGCTAACGGGCAGGATAGTTTAATAACATATCGAATTTTTTAAGAGTGGAAGGGTATACGAGGTGAGGCGTTGCTTAACTGAAGTGTGAAGTAGAGGTAATCAAAAAGGAGATACCCAGATGGAAGCAAATCAAAATATTCGTTTAGCAATCGAAGAATCTATACAGTTCCTTGAATCTACTCCGCATTTGGGGATGACTCACGGCGAGTGCAGCCGTCGAAAATGGGATGGAGCTTGGTGGCATATGGCTGCTCTTTATGAAATGGGAGAGGTGAAACTAATTCCCGAGACTGCTATTACTGGAGCAAAATATTTACTCGAAACTCAGGTTTGGCCGACCTTCATCATATCCCCCGATGACCATCCAACAAGTGAAAGCGATAAGATGCAGATGGATTGCTGCCATTGTGAACTTGCCGTATACTATATGATTCTAATGGCGTATGGCTGTGATTTGGACAAGGAACTGCCTTGGATTCGTGAATGGCTCTTAAAGCATCAGTTACCTGATGGCGGGCTGAACTGCGACCCTGAAGCTTATATTCATTCAAAAAAGAGCTCTATTGTTTCAACACTTCCTCCGCTTGAAGCTATCTTATGGCATACTGACCGTGAATTTACTGAACAGGAAGCCGTTTTCTTAGATGAAGGCGCACGTTATTTAATTGAGCATCGTCTTGTATGTTCTAAACAAAATAGAAGCGTCATCGATATGGAATGGCTGAAGCCTTGTTTTCCGAGGTTTTTTGAATATGATATATTACGTGGCATGTCCTTCTTGGCAGAATGGTCCCGACGTAGGAACAAAACGCTGCCGGTCGGGTTGCTTATTGAAGGATTGGAACGATTGAACATCTTCAGGGAAACAGAAGGCTTGCGAATCGGTAGACAAGTCTTTGATCCACAAGGCCCGTGGGGTGGGCAATCCTTTCCCTTGTTAGAAGCAGTGTCTGGCATTGGTGACGTTTCGCCTTATCTAACCAGACAGTTAGATCGAGTTATCGAACGATTGGGACCGGAGTATACCTATGCATAAAGACTTCCTTTAGAAGGGAGCTCATGGTGGAAGAGGAAGGGACCAGGATGAGGAAGGTTTAGAGGGGAAAGTTGCAAATTTCAAATATGTAAAATGATTGTCTAAACACTGATTGAAGGCGTAAAACGGGAAGGATAGTTATAAATATGATAAAATAAGGGCGAATAAATTCAGAGGTGATTTAATGTTCAATCCGAAGATCTTCTTCTATTAGTTGTGTCTAAGGTCATGGCTTCAAATGCCAAAATCTAACCCGGCACAACGGGGATGAAGATGTTTACACGGGAAGAGATTCAATCCTGGGAAGATGAGAAACAGCGTAGTCTGGAGATCAATAATAAGCCCAAAGATCCAAGAAAAGAGAAGCTTAAGGATTTCCGTAAAGGAATCAAGAGTGTTCATTACAACAAAGAATGTAAAGTAGCAAGAAAAGATGATTATCGGCTGTATAGAACAAAAATGAAACGACTGATGCGTAGTGAGGAATACGAGATCCTACACAGTTACAAACGAACGAGCGGTTGGATTACATGGTAAATGGGGTAGCCCTTGAATGAACTCATCCTATTGTTGAAGTGACTAGCAGTAGGGCAGTTCATGAGGGGCTGCTTTTTTTCATTGAAGTAACGGGCAGGTTAGTTTAACTCCGAAAACAAGAATAGGGAACAAGTGTTCTTTACATATATTATATATGCGTATATAATCAAAACGAAACGGAAAGGAGATCTGGTTTGCTTGATAAAACATGTAGATTCTTCTTTAGTGTAAGAATATTATAATAATAACTCAATTTTGGAGGAGTCTGTATGCCATATTGTAAAGTCAAGAATGCCAATATATATTACGAGGAAATTGGTAAAGGCAAACCAATTATAATGATCCATGGTTTTACACCAGACCATCGGTTAATGAGTGGGTGCATGGAACCGATATTTGAAAATAATTCCAATTGGCGTCGTATCTATCTTGACCTGCCTGGAATGGGACAAACAAAGGATTACGATCAAATATGTAATTCAGATGATATGCTAGAAACAGTTATAAATTTTATTGAAACTCTTGTCCCAAACCAAGATTATCTCATAGCAGGCGAATCATACGGTGGATATATTACAAGAGGAATAATTAATAGACATAAAGATCGTATTGGTGGGGCTGCACTGATTTGTCCATTAATTATTCCTGAACACAAAAGAAGAATACTTCCCGAGCATTTTGTTGTTCATTGTGATCGCGAGTTTATGGACACCTTAAGTGAAGAGCAAATAAGCGATTTTAGCGCAAATCAAGTCGTCCTCAATGAATATAATTGGAAAAGGTATTCAGAAGAGATCGTGTCAGGTTGTAAGATCGCTGACTTTGATTTTCTTAACAAGATTCAAAGAAACTATGGATTTTCCACCAATATAGATGAATTAGTTTTCGATAAACCAACAGTATTTACTCTTGGGCGACAAGATGCAGTTGTTGGTTACATAGATGCTTTTAGAATTTTAGACAATTATCCTAGAGCAACCTTTGCCGTTCTAGATCGAGCAGGCCATAATCTTCAGATTGAACAGACTCTATTATTTGAGCCACTTATGCGTGAGTGGCTTGAAAGAGTAACAGAGTTTGGATTTTAGTTGTATATTATTGCATTGAACTAACGGGATACGTTAGTTCAATGCAATAGCGACAGTCAAGGACCCTATTTCCTCGTCTTAGTTGTCGCTGTTTCAATTTCTAAGGTCAGTCTAATACTTTGGCTTCTTCTGACATTAGGAACTATGATTTTTTATCCTGAAATTTGTTACTTTATTCATAGTGTTGAGGCATCCTTTTCAATGGGGGTGTCGTTTTCCACACGGTGAGTTACGGAAATTGCCGGGGCTGTTTCGCGACTGGACCTGCATGGCAAGCGCAACGTTTTTGCGGATTATTCTAAAGTAATCATGAATTGTACAGAGGGGAATGTGCTTAATGAAAATAGGATATGAGCGATGGACGGTGATTTAAAGAAAGCTCTGGATGAGCTTGAAGCCTTACGTGGTACAGTTTCAGGGTCTTGTCTCTTTGAGAGTGATCTGATATAGGCTGCATCAAAACACAAGCGTAATTGCTTGTGTTTTTTTATTGTTTCTTATCCGTTGGGAGGAGGATGAGCAATATTAAGAAAGTGAGCAAAAGCAGCATTAAAGAGAGTTCTGCCCACCTAATACGAATAACGAAATTTTCTTAGCTATTTCTTCTTTGTTTAATTTTACTTTTCCGGAAGCCCATAAATAACCAGCCTCATAGATTACGTTCGCATAAATAGTATGAATAAATCTTTCTCCATATCTGTATATATAAGTTTTCTACACTCTTAAGCAAATACAAATTCAACTCGCTCAATATTTTTTCTTTCAATTGGGGGATTACCAAACTTATATTACTTTGGCGACATTGTAATCTCGGTTGCTGGTAAAAGTCACAAACAGCTAAAACAAGTTGGCTTATACTTTTTTGATCAAATTTTATTGATCCAATTGTCCGTTTTGCAATAGCATTTGAAGCGGAATTTCCCAAAATGGACAGTGAGAGTAGAGTAGAAGAAGCAAAACCCACTGTAAAATAATATAAGCTTCTTAGTCTTAGTGAGATAACTATTAAACTGTCTTCAATAAAAACATCGGCAGCCATGGACGAAAAAATAAAATCCTAGACTGCCGATGTTCGATTGAACTATCGTGTGCCTTTAGTTCAATCTTTTTCCTTTTCATAAAAGTTGTTGAACAAAGCTTTCTATCGTTGAAATCATGTCTTAATCCAATTCAATTTGTAAAATTCTAATCCCCACCGAGTTCAATCGTTTTCGTGGCGACCCGGTCATGAAATTCCCGATCATGCTCTACGAATACAATGGTGGGCGTGTATTCAAGCAGCAGATCCTCAATTTGCATCCGGGAAATCACGTCGACAAAGTTGAGCGGTTCGTCCCAAATATGCAGATGAGCCTCCTCACATAGGCTTCTCGCGATCAGAACTTTCTTCTTCTGCCCGCCGCTAAACGCCGATATATCCTTCTCAAACTGGATGCGGGCGAAATCTAGCTTACGCAACACGGCTTTAAATAAGCTTTCGTCAATTCTGTGCTCTGCTGCATAATCGGAAAGCGTACCTTGCAAATGAGAAGTATTCTGGGATACATAGGAAACGCGAAGCTGCGGATCCCGTTGAAACGTACCTGTATAGTATAGCTCCTCAGCGTTGAGCAGGTGAAGCAAGCTAGACTTACCTGAACCATTTGGACCTGAGATTGCAATCCGATCTCCTGGTTCAATCGTCAGACTAACGTTCTTGCATACTGCTCTTTCCCCGTAGTAAATCGTAACATGATCCAGTATCGCCAATTCCGATTTGGGATACACGAGCTGAGAGATCGCAAGGCTTTCTGACTGTTCGATATTTCGGAGCAGTTTCGATTTTTCCTCTAAAGCAGTGTGTTGCCGCTGTTCGATGGATTTTGAGCGTTTCATCATTTTGGCTGCCTTATGTCCGACGTACCCCTTGTCAAGTTTGGAACCGGAATTTCGTGTGCCGTTTTTCGATTTTTCGGTCTCGAAAGACCAGCTACTAGTACGTTTAGCGGAAGCTGATAAACGCTGTATGTCTTTGTACAGCTTTTCGTTTTGTGCCATTTCGAATGTATCCTGGCGAGTTTTGTTCGTCCACCAGCTGGAGAAGTTGCCTTTTTGGATTTCAATATTCGTTTTGTTGATCGACAGAATATGATCCACGCAGCGGTCGAGAAAAGCACGGTCGTGTGAAACAAGAATAAAACCACGCTTCGTTTTCAGATAATCGGCGACAAGCTTGCGTGCGTGCAAATCGAGATGATTGGTCGGCTCGTCGATGAGCAGAAATCGATTGTCTTGGATGAATAGCACAGCCAGCAGTACCTTCGTCTGTTCTCCTTGGGACAGCGATTCGAATGGTCGGTACAACACGTCTTCTGAAACCTTAAGGAGGTTCAGTTCACGCATCAGCTTCCAGTTCTCATAGCTTGGCACGATCTCTTCGACGACATCTAAAGTCAAATACTCCGGATGTTCGACGGGAAACGGAAAATAATCAAAGGCGACTGGTGTGGATATCGTACCGCTGTATTCGTACTTCCCCTGCAGCAGGTTTAAGAACGTCGTTTTACCCCGACCGTTTCGTCCTGTAAAGCCCAACTTCCAGTCTGTATCAATTTGAAAATGAACATTTTCGAATATAGGGTCATAGCTGCCTGGATAGGCAAAAGTAAGATTGGTTACCTGAATGGCGGGCATGGCAATCATCCTTTCGTTTGGAAATAAAAAAGAGCCGCAAGAAAGGTGCTTTCTTGCGGCTCTAATCCATACGAGGAAATAAGACCCCATTACAAGGGGGCCATATGACTGTCCGGAGAGGGAGCGCAAACGAAACGCAGACCTTTCTTGCAGAGACGAAATAAAACGACCCTAGCCAATTGCTGAGTCCGTTCTTTTCGTGATCTCGAAGCAAGAAAGTTCTACATGTATCCGTTCAACTCCCATCATTAAATTACATCCAGTTTATCACAATAGTAATTTAACTACAACCTGCGTTAGTTTCATTTAGGATGAAGCCTCGCGTAGGTCGACATGCTCCTTAGATTGATTACTGTTATTCAACTATCTTCTGCATATCATTGCTTCGCAACCAGCACGCCGGAAAGAAATACTTAAAGGTTTGGATATAGGATAGGAAATGCATTAGCAGCGATACGGGCCCAAGATGATTATTAGAGCCAGTAAGTTAATTGGTAATGAGATAGAGGGCGATATTATTACAGGTGCCTTATTCTGTACAGCAAAAGAGGGTAGGCGTATTTTTGGGGACTTGAATTCATTTCATGTAGATAATATGGGTGGGGGATATATTAATTCTACGGATGATATGGTTTATTTTCAAAATGAGGTTAATTTTACTGAAGCTACTGTAAGTGGGCTTAAGCTCGGAATTGAAGATTTTATTGAAAATCTCGGGGAAACAATCAGAGAGTTGAGAAACGATGTTGCTTCATTAAGAGGTGATATGTACGATGATGTAATTGTGAACGCTACATTTGATCCATCATCAAGAAATAAAGAGGGTTTTAGGGGAATACAATATGAGCGTAAATGGAAGAACATTGTTTGAAAACGCTATTGCCGTCGATGGTACAGCTTATGTACCTTTGCGCCCGATTTCAGAATCTTTGGGGACGAACCCAGCGGTGAAGGGGAAAACTATTGAAATTACAACAGGAACCCCTTCTTCATATATGGTTGTTGAAGAGCAGTCACAAGCAATGGCTTTGAAGAATAACCCATATACCAATTGGTCCAAGGAACTAATTGTAAAGCACTTTGGGACTGTGGAGGAATTGATCGAAATACTTAATAATGATATTACAAAATCTGAAAAGTCATTGACTGACATCGATAGAAGAATAGGTGCGGCAGGGGACGATCAAAAACTTATTGAGCGCATTGAAAAAAGCGTCACCGTGACAAAAAGCCCTCTTAAACAGAGGGCTTTTACTTTTATGAGAGGGATTAGTATTAGACTACCTTTAATAATAGGTATCTTAACACGTTTATTGAATCGGAACGCAAATTTCGCAACGATGATTATTAATAAGTTCAATTGTATAGCGCTCCAAGATAGGTTTGGTTTCATCTAATCTGAACTTTTGGTTTTTCAACTCTAGAAATATTTCGCCCCAAGCCTTTTGAACAGCTTCTGCTGTATGATTTATCTTAAAAACAGCGTATCTTCCTCCACTAATATTGCTTAGACTTACTTCATCAGTATTAACACAGTAACCATCAGGAATAACCAAACATGCATCGTAGCGACAATTTTCCGGCTTCACAAATGCAGGATTATCTTGGGCAATGCCGAGGATAATAGACTTATTATTAAATAATTTATTCGATTCAACCCAGTATTTAAATTTCTCCATTAGTTGTGAATTTGCAATTCCATACGGACCAATCTGTCTCATGTATGCAATTCTACAAGAAGGTATTTTTTCAATTTCAGCCTTCATATTTTCTTCTCTTTCTTTTTAAAGTACATCGATGTCTGAAACCATCTTATAATGCTTTAAAATGATAAACAACTCCACTTTAAAAATAATCAAATTAGTGTCTAATACCCAAAGAGCAGACTTATGTGCCTGCTCAACGATGTGTGATATTAAACTGCTGTGTCCCGATAGCTAAACAAGTCTTACTTATAGAGACTCGATTCCCCATTCTTTATATAAGTCGTTAAGCTCATGCGATGTCTTTGTAACAAAACTCTTAACCACATCTACCTTTAAATAAATTGGGGTTATCTGGGGTTCATTGTCCTTATTACGTAGCCATTGTAGTTTTATATCTCGGTACTGATTTACTTCAATTTGTGTTAACAATGGTTCAATACTATAGGCATTTCCTACACAGAGCTTGTTGAGAACATCTTCTGCCCATTCTTCTCTTTTGATTAAATTAAATTCTACTTGGTTTGCTTCCATATTATAGATTTTTCTTATTTCATCTTTTTCTCCTTGATACTCACGTTCAAAATTCGAATAGACTGTTTCCGTCCATCTTATGTCCGCATAGATATGGGCAAAATACCCTAGTATGTAATCTGTCCAGTTAGTCTCAACATTAAGGTTTAAATAATACTGGCATCTTTCCTTAAGTACCTCACTACTAGGGAATCTATCTTCACAAACAAAATGTGTAATACCCTTTTCGCTTCTTGTCACATCTCCCCTTACATGGACAGCATCTGGAGCAATACTCCCAATTAAGAAACTAGAAGATAGAGTACGCGAGCAAAGTTCTAAAGCTATAGCAAAATGGACCATTGGATAAGGCATTCTTTAGAACCTCCTAAGTTAAGACAGTCGAATAGTTATAATGTAGCTATACGCCAATATATTACAAAATATTGAAACTGGGCATATTTGAAAATAGCTAGTCATTTTCTTTACCTTTATATTCTATAATTCGTTGAAGAGAAATATGAATTGCTCTGAGATAACTTACTATGGTTATAAAACCGATCACTAAAATAATTATGAGTAGATCCATAGGTAACTCGCTCCTAACTCAAACAGAAGATTTGGTCATCCTCCATATTACCATAATTGGAACTTTACTTCCTGTTAGCTTAAAGATGTATAGTCACTCTACAACCTTATTTTTGCTGAGCAATATTTCTGTTTAAAATCCGCACCGTTATAGTAATAAAACCAATTTAAGATATAAGTATGAAAGCCTCTGATAAATCAGGGGCTTATTTTGCGTCTTGAGGGGGTGACGAAACCCATGGCAAAGATAAAATCCACATTGGACATACAACTGGATCTAACCAGACCTGTTGAGGATTTAACTGAGATCATTTCTGCTGTAATTGCTTCACAGCCACATAAACGTAAAGAAATACTTGAGGGGTTGGATATAGCAGTAGGAAATGCATTAGCAGAGATACAGGCCCAGGAAGAAAAGGAACAGAAAGTAGACGATGATAGCTCAGGAAAAGTTTCCTGAACGGAGAGACGGGGGAAGCAAGGTGGATAAGTGGGAGGTTTTTAAGTTCAGTACTGCTTTAGGAAGCAGCGCTGTGACGTATTTTTACGGTGGGTGGTCGGGAGTATTGGGGGTGTTACTTGCTCTGGTCATTATTGATTATGTGACTGGATTATTTACCGCTGGCGTAGAAGGTAAGAAGGGAACCGGGCCCGGTTTAAAAAGCAAGATTGGTCTTATCGGTATCGCTCGAAAGGTATTTATTTTTGCAATGGTAGCAGTATCCCATCTGATTGATGGAGTCTTAGGCGATTCGCACCTATTCCGGGATGCGGTCGCCTATTTTTATATGGCAAATGAGCTGCTTTCGATTCTGGAGAATGGCGGTAGACTCGGCGCATCTATCCCACCAGTGATCCGACAGGCAGTCGAAGTTTTGAAAAGTAAAAGTGGTAATCAGGAAGGAGAGAAAGAGGATGCAACAACGAAACAGCCGTAATGCTCAAGGAATTGACGTATCCCGTTATTAAGGAAAGATTGATTGGAAGGCAATCAAGGCAGATGGTATTTCATTTGCCTTTGTTAAAGCAAGTCAGGGACAACGTTATGTTGATCCGACATTCATTGCAAATGTAAAAGGGGCCAGGGCAGCAGGCTTGTTGTTGGGCGCCTATCATTTTTTAGGTGCATGGCTCCAGAACCTATGTACCGCTGCAGTCTTTGGCAAATGCCTTGGGCTTATCCTATCACTGGGATAACGCCCGTAAGGAAGCGCATTTAAACGGAGCCAAGCTGCAAACTGTCCAACTTGTAGAGGGTATAGCGTATGTGCAGCTCAGACCAATTGCTGATGCTTATGGGGGCGGTAGTGTCTTGGGATTCAAAAAATAAAATCGCATCGTTTAAAACGAAAGGGGAAAAGTAATCATGCAAACAATTATCGAAACTGTACAGCCTTATGTAAATACCATTGTCACAGCCACTGCGGGTGTGCTTACAGCGTTTGTTTTAGGAGGTCTGAACAAACTCAAGACTAAGGTTAACGTGTGGCTAGAAGCGCGTACAACGGCAGCACAAAGGGAAGTTATTCATAAGATAGCAGGAGAAGGCTTTGCCTTTGCTCAAACAGCATTTAAAGAAGCTGGAGGAGAACGTAAGCTTCAGGAGGCTTTGCAGTATGCTTCACTTACTCTTTCCAGCCAAGGTATCGTAGTATCCAAAGTAGAGCTAAAATCCGCGATTGAGAAGGCATATCTGGAGTATAAGGCCAAAACAAAAGCGGTACTGGCTACTGAAGCGCAGCCAAACGAGGATGCGGCACAGGCCGCAGCTAAGGAAGCTGTATCGGGGCTTGCTGCAAAGCTTAATGATTTCTTGGCACAGGCTACAGCAGAGGTATCATCCGGTCAGGTTCAGACAGCAACTGAGTCTATTCAAGAACCAACAGAATCAGTACAAGTGCCTGCTACGGAGCAAGACTAATACGGCTATAGTTACAAAGTAAACACTAAGCAGATAAAGAAATCCGGAAAGATAGCGTAAGCTTGCTTCTTTCCGGATTTTTGGCATATCGCTAATCAGAACAATTACTTGTTCAGCAGCATGAAGTTATTGATAAAACCCTCTTTCTGTATGAAGATCGGGGTTTGGGTTTTCGAAGTGAAGTCATAATAGTACACGCCACGTCCTTCGTCCTGATTTTTCAGGGAGGTGCTACCTAAATAATAAACTCCCTTGCCGTCTGAGGACATATAGACAAATTGGCGGGATAAAATAGGCAACTCTATTTTGGTGCGTTTACCTGTTGTAATATCAACCAGACTATACTCAGTAGTGCCGAAATTAGTTAACCGACTAGTTACGAGGAGCAGTTTATCATTACTGCTGGACATTGAAGATATCTTTTCTTTTTTCAGTGTGATTATAGAACGCTCTTGCTTGGTGACGCTATTGATTTCTATAACCTTGTTGTCCGGGGGGACCATAATGGTCTGTGTTCGGTCTGAAATGTCACTTTGTTTATCTCGCTCCCTCTCCGAATACTGTGAATTGTAAATTGTATTTTTTGCTGAATTATAGGCTATAGACCAAGTGATTTTATCTTGGTTTTCATCATGCATAAATTTCATGGTACGCGTTGATTTATTGTAGAAAATAGTTTTAAGTGTCCGCTCTCCTTTTTTGACCGCAACCAGAACGAGGGGGCCATCCGGAGTAGTTGGTACGATATCATTGATGGCAAACAAATTATCGGTAAGCTGTTCGGTTTTTTTTGTATTCAAGTCGTACGAAAATAATTGGTCTCCCTTATCACCAACATCGGCAGAGTAATAAATTTTGTGATCAGGCAAGGACACTACAGAAAGCGGGTATTGAGAGGTATAAGGAACATCGGCCAGTTTGGTCAATTTTTTACTGTTTAAGTCGTATGTCATAACTCGCATAACCATGCCTTGATCTGTGTTCTTCCCATTCACATACTCTGTATAAGTCATGGATAGATATTGACCTTGTTCGACTGGAGCTGACTTTTCGTCTGATTGGATTTGTTTCGATGGAATTGATTCTGCTGCTGGAGTAGAAGATGGAGAGCAGGAAGATAACAGAGTTGGAACGAGCAAGGAAAGTATAAGGAGTCTAAAGAATTTGTAGCTGCTTGTTCTCAAAACGAAGCATCCTTTCTGAGATAAGTGATGAATCAAACTGAATATGATAACGAAAAGGGAAAAGGATAGGACGCGAGATCCTATCCTTTTTTTTGGTATAAAGATATTAAAAATCATAGGAATATCTTGCTGAAAATGAGACGTAAGAAGCCCAACTTAAACCTACCTTCTCTACACCCGTTTTCCAAATATCAATGACTGCATCTGGAAGACTCCCATTATCAGCTTTATAAAAATTAGCTGCGATATTATTATCGGTATTCCTTACCCGAATTTCTGTCCCAAACTTGGGATTATCAATTGCTCCTTTTGTTGCACAGTCACCTTTGCCGAGTATATTGGAATTTTCCCCATACGTGTCTGTGAAGTTTGTTCCTCTCCCTGTGCCTCGAACATAGCCACTAGATGTTCCGCTAATTTTAATTTCATTATCATGTGCTCCATATGTATAAGTCCCAGGTGATTTGCGTGTACCGCGTGGTAATGCTTGAAGTGAAACATTATTAGTAGTAATCGCATTTTCTTTTTGATCAGGCAAGATAATATCCTTGATGTAACCTTCGCCATCATAAATTACTTTTAAACCAGGCTGAGGGTCAGGGTTATCAATATGATATACCGGCAGTGACTTGGTTTCTTCTACGATCTCTTTATCCCGTTGTTTTTCTTTTTCCAGCTCAACCTGTTGTTCAGCAGTAAGTGGGGCAATAGCAGCTAGAGATTTTTGCGGTTCAGGTACCGGAGTTCCTTTTTCCAATACAACCATGTTATTGTTCTCATCATATTGGATAATGGTACCCGCTAACATTTGGTCAGGGATTTTTTCTCCTTTCTCAGCATGGGAGATTGCTGGACTGACGACTCCCCAAGAGATGAGTAACGATGCAGCTAGAAAAGCTTGTAGGAGAAATTTTACTTTCATACAAAGTACCTCCTTGAAAAATTTGTAAATACAAAACCAGCGTAAAGGAATCTACTAATATTGTCAACCTTTTTATGGCATTTATGAATATATTTAATATTTTTTAAGATGGGTATAGGCTGCGGAGAGTGTTCTTTACGTCATTTTATGCCACCGATTATGCCGAAGTTCTTTAATAAAATGCAAAAGAAATGAAGGTTATTGACAACTGTTAAATTATGGACAACAATAGAATGCAATAATATAAAAGTTTTGGAATTTCTGTATGAAAGGTGGATATGACATGAAGCATACACCTACGATTCGAGCAGAATTAGACAGATACCTACAACAAGAGGGTTTGAGCTTAGCGCAATTTGGACAACTTGCAGGCATGAATAGGGGAATAATAAGTGCTATTGTGACGGGGAATAAGTCTATGTCTGTTAACCAGCTTGACTTAATCACTGAGGCTATGGATTTACCAGAGGGTCACTTTTATGATCTATTTATAGAAAACTACATCATCGACCATCCTCCGAATATGAGGCGAATCGAGCCCTTTTTGTTTCGCTGTGCGGAGTTGGACAAGTTGGATGCAATCCGTCGAGTGGTGGGAGCCATCATGGACAATCTGCTGTATTCACCCAAGCTATTTGAAATAGCGGAAGAATTATTGTCGCAGGGACGACATGAGGCTGCATTGCTGCTCTATGAGGGGGTAGCTGAAGCGGAGAGATATCAACATTCTGAACGTTTGGCAGTCTGCCAATATCGTATATTTACGATTCAAGTTGGAGACGATCAAAGTCGTAACATCAGGGCGGCAGCGGTGTTTGAAGCTTTTGTCGAACGCCTAGATGAAATAGACCAACTTGACGCATTAAAGGATTTGGCAAACGTGTACAGGTCTTTGCGTAAATGGGACAAGGTAGACGAAATGGCAAGGCAAATGAGAGCTAAAGCGGAAATCCAGTATAGTTTAAAACACCAAGAAAAACGTGAGTTACGAGATATTGAAAAGAGAACAAGAGGTCCACTATTTGGATACATTGCCTATGCTGACCTGTTATGTGCTAGTGTTTGTGAAGCCCGGGGCGATTACCAGCAAGCTCTACAATATACATACGCCTATGCGGATTTAGAATGGGTTAAAGAGGATGACGAGGATACAAAACACTGGGTAAATTTGTTCAGTCAGTGGGCAGAAGGTAATATATATGTAAATAAGCTTCTGTCTGGAGATGTTGGCGTACTGCCAGACTATGTTGAATATATTGCAGCAACATCAAACGCTAACGAGAATGAGAAGCTCTCAAAGCTGCTGAACATTATGATAGCGGCTAATAGATATCAAATAAATGTGGATGATGTCCTCTCGCGTTTTGAAATGGACATTCATTCCTTTGCTAAATTACCGACTGTTGCTGATATGTACACTCAACAAGTAATACCAGACTATTTCGCATGGTTTGGTTTCGAGATGGCTCATTATTATTTACATCGAGGAAAGTACACTGATGGCTTTAAATTTTTGATGAATGCAATGGTAAAGTCACATATAATAAATAATGAAACATACTTTATAAACTGTATAGGCCTATTTATGCGTTTCCAGGACCATGCGGCTCCTGCAATTCAAACGGAGTTTTCCAATCTAATTGAAAAGGTGTGGTTGAGTAATGTTAAAGAAAATAACACTGTCAATCATTTCGAGTAGTTTTTTGTTTTTTTTGGTCGTACCTGGTATTCAAATTCTTGTACAGATTGGTGGATTCTAAAAAAGGCTCTGCTAACCTCAGGTTGGCAGAGCTTTCTTTAGTGCAGGAATTACCATACATACGGCAGAATAACTATTTGAAGTGATCAGCATGAACCATATATATAAAGTGTTAAAGTCGGATATAGAGTTGTTTGCAGCTGCCTTAAATCAGGTAAGAGTATATGTTGTTCAGCCGTTGGGTGAGGATTTGATAGATATCGTGGACTACGGCGGACCGGTCGAAAAATACACACCGGAGTCGATCAAGATTAACGGATCTTACTTCTTTCGCAAGTAGTTTGAATTTAGAGTAGAAGTGAAAGAACCTACCAGATTGTAGACGGTGTCCCTTAAAGGTAGACCATATCAAAAATAGGAGGGGAAAATGATGAAGAAAAGAATATTTCTGTTCTTGATTTTATCTTTATCTATAGCCACTACGATAGGTGCAGCTTCAGCTTCACCCAGTAAAACTAGTGGAAACAACATAATTTCTCAAAGATCGGGCGGAAGCGCAACTGTAAAAGAAGCCTTTAGTGTCCCTAAAGGATGGGGTCATGTTAAACTTTGTATGAAGAATCACTCTGATCATCCAGTAAGAGTAAGTTTAACTCACAGCGGTTCAAACAAACTATATATTGAAGCATTAGTAATCGCTCCTCATGATACAGTGACTTGGAAATCTACTGACCAAGGTTTTAGCGACGGTTTGCGTTCTGGAGACTACATACTTCAGTGGAGAGGCAGCGATTATAAAGTTGACGGAGAAACATGGGGAGTAGCTGATTCACAGCCTGGAAACCTCTAAATTCCCTAGGAATACAACTTGTCTTCTAGGAAGGTTAACTATGTGTTTGTTCAAGTCAGCAAGTGAATTAATCCCCTTAATTGGTCGGG
The DNA here is from genome assembly GCF_052921365.1 of Paenibacillus sp. T2-29. Lineage (NCBI taxonomy): Bacteria > Bacillati > Bacillota > Bacilli > Caryophanales > Paenibacillaceae > Paenibacillus > Paenibacillus sp. T2-29. The sequence goes on from NZ_JBREVE010000005.1 coordinate 74,103, forward strand.
AGAGCTTTTTTCGTTGATCAATTTGAATTTAGAGTAGATGTGAAAAAGGACTCTGGTGGTATGTAACCAGTATGGAGTCCTTTGTTGTTTATTTAGTTGAATACTTACTTATTTCAAACGTAAGGACTTTGTTGAAGATTACGTAGTTTTTACGGTTGCTGAATGGGCCTTTGTTGTTATTATGTTTATCGATCGCAAAGAATGAAGGGCCTCTACCTGCATCTTTAGCATCATACCAAGCAATGAAAGCAGTCAGTTCTTTTTTACTCAGGTCGAATTCCTTATCAAATCCATTATCCATTGTTACAGTCAAAATAGCGTGGTCACCAGTTGGTTGTGATGGTTCGGTTGGTTCAGTTGGCTCCGTAGGTTCAGACGGATTAGGCTCAGGAATTGGTGTTGGATTTGGCGTCGGTGTTGGTTCAGTTGTCGGTTTAGGATCTGGCGTTGGAGAAGGTTCGGGTGCTGTTACTATGTCTTTACTGTTAAAAAAGTCGATTTCCCTGATGTTAATTGTTTCTTTTGATAACCCCATAAAAGAGACGAATCTAACATTTTGTTGTAACCTAGATACTTTGGCATCGCTTTTAAGTTTAAAAGAATCGATATTTTTGATTTCTCCTAAATCAATTACAATCATTTTACCAGCAGGCATTGAGTAACTTGTTTCTTCATTATTATCTGTAACCATGGAATAAAAATGGTAATAAGTAAGGCGAAGCACGAAATTAGATTAAGCTTTCTTTTCATGAATAAATCTCCTTTTGTTTTATTTGCTTAGTAAGCATACAAATAATAAAGAGGGATGTATAAACATTTATGTATATATATTCAAAATAAAGTTTGATAATAGATTTTAATTCATACTCTCTCAAGTTAACCATAACTGAAGGGCCTTTTTTTGTTTTGCGACAAGCTATGCGATACTCCGACATGACTCTTCAATTAGTATAGAGAAAGTTTAAATACTATGGAGGTGTCGTATGATAAAGGGATTGCAAGAGGATTAATCGTATTTTTACTAGCTGCTATTTTTTCCGTTCAAGGCGTTTAGGCTGAACCGACAGCAATCAACCAACAAGCAGCAGCCGGACATTCTGCTGTATGTACGATTGACAGAGATAGAGCCGAAGAAAACAGAAAGAGGAGTCACTCAAGGGCTATCCAACTAAAAAAGGATATGACCTTGATGAATGGCCAATGGCAATGTGTGCAGAAGGTGGCGCAGGTGCTGATATAAGAATACATAACCCCTAGTGATAACCGGAGAGCAGGTAGTTGGGTAAGTCATCAGTTAGATAAGTATGCTGATGGCACAAAGGTAAGGTATGTGAAATAAAAACAAGGACTCAACCAGTATAGAAGCTGGTATGAGTCTTTTTTAATGTCCAATAAAAAATAAATATGCAAAAATATAGAACATATTTATAGATAAGCAAGTTTATGTTTAGACACATTTCCTCAATTAAATTATTCTTAGTTCTATTAAAAATATTGGAGGATTATTTAATGAAGAAAGCATGTATAACAGTTTTATTTTTAGTTCTTTTATCTCTTCCCTTGTCGAATGTTTTTGCAGCTGAAGCAGAGTATTCAGAAAATCTAGTTCCACATATGACAACTAACATTTTTCCATCTGGAGTAGCAAGTGCTAGTAATGAATATTCATACGCATATGAGGCGTTTAACAAAGAATTTGCTACTATTGCTAGTGCGTGGACATCAAGTACAGCTTCTGCTTGGCTAAGATATGACTTTCCTAAAGCCGAAGTTATTGAGCAATATGTGATATATCCACAGACAACGGCAACTGACCGTGCCCCTAAAGATTGGACTTTCGAAGGCTCAAATGATGGGGTTACTTGGAATGTGCTAGACACTCAGTCAAATATCACTGGATGGGTAGATAGCACTCCTAAAAAATTCACTTTCTCTAACCCTAATTCGTACAAAGATTATAGAATTAATATTACAGGCAATAATGGAAGTCAGTATCTAGCTCTTAGCGAATTAGAGATGATGTCTAAAGTATCGAGTTCCACTCCTAATCCAGGAACAGAGGACCCGGACCAAACTTCAAACGGGGATCGTGCTATTCTAGTAGTCACCATGACAACTGGCTTGGAGAAGGAATTTGATTTGAGTATGAAAGATGTCAATGACTTTATTGCGTGGTATGAGGCTAAACAAGCAGGTTCTGGATCGGCTTCGTACGCCATTAATAAGCACGATAACAATAAAGGCCCGTTCAGTAGCCGTAAGGACTACATGCTGTATGATCGTATCCTAACATTTGAAGTAAGTGAATATTCTAAATAAATTTAAAAGCTCTGCTAACCTTAATTGGTCGGTAGAGCTTTTAGCTGTTCACGCCACTTATAGTGTATCAAGGTATTCTTTCTGGAAATTGATAAAATCTTGCACACTATCGTGATAGGTAAATCTACCGCCATTTTTATCAATAATCCAGTTGATCTTCTCGTCATTTAACAAGACTCCATACATGCAGTGATGAAGGAGTTCAATTTGCTTTTCATCCCTAATTCGGATCAAGTGTTTTTCTTGTTCGTCAATGAGGTACCATTTCGTTTCTGTTTCATCTACATCCGCATCTACATACAGTATTGATACCGACAAGGGGAATGGCCAGTCAAACCAATGTTCTCGCTTGTCTTCTCCATAACCTTCAAATGGCATGGTTATTTCCTCCTACTTGGATAATTTCCTGATTAGTTTAAATGTATCAACGTGCTGTGATTGTACGCTTTATTGATAACTGTTTTTTGGGAACTCGCAGCTATTCTTAGCCTTTGGCATCTTGGCACCAATGCGGTGAATGACTTGCCGTTTGAGGTTGGCACGAACTGCGATGCGTCTGTTTAGACTGGGGTAATAGGGGGGACGAACTTTATTGTAAATCCCTCATTTGCTCAATTTGTAAAGGCAATGCTAGTTCAAGGGAGAATTTTCGGTAGCCCCTTTTGGCAATGGACGACGTAGGCTTTTAGGAATACACACATTAAATTTACTGCTGTTCTTGATTTATCCTACTGGCTCAGGAATATCGCCCCCATAATCTTTCCATGGCTTCACGTGCGCCATCTTAAACTTCTGCAAAAGTTTAGTGTAACTTTGGTAACGTCTATTCCGTAATTGTTGCATAATAGTTGTGTCCGCTTTCGTCGTTTATTGTTTTGATCTGTATAGTATACAGAAACGCCGGGTAACAAAGAAGTTGAATGCTTTGTTACCTGATATCGAACGCTACCACCAATACTCTACATTATTCTGCTGAGCGAAGACGGATACGCTCTATATTGTAATCATAGAGGGCTGGGATGGTGCCAAAAGATCATTACATTTCTCGTTTGGAAATAGCCATTATACGGTATTAAACCTCCAATGATCTGAAGTTTATTTTTCTGTACTCAGAATATAATTTGTCCATAACACATCAGGAGGCTGCATACATATCATGTCAATAAGACTCGAAGGTAATGGATTAGGGGAAAGCAGCCGCATCATACCGGAATATAAGGAAGCGTATCTAAAACTCATGAACGACAGTTAACGGCGTGGCAAGCCAGAATTGGATGATCAGAAAGTGCAGCTAATCAAGCAAGCGCTAATAAATTCCTACAACTCACGTACGGTTGCCACACGATGAAGATGATTTTAGCTGGGTTAAGTTGGAGGATATTATTTCTGCAGTACATAAAAGGCCATAGGTAACCGGGGCTTTTTTTACGTCCTTTAGCACGTTGAAAATATGTTTACTATTTAATATTTTTCGTATATATTAATATTTGGAAATTAGTTTTTTCACAATTTTTTCCTACAAAACTAGATTGAATTAACAGAGGAGATTATTTCAATGAGCATTTCAATAAGAATAGAACGCAAATCCGGTGGTGAACCAATCGAGTTTGTAAAAGGTGAAATCATTGGCTTTACTTATAAGAATAATAGTTCCATAAAGCTTTCAGCTAAGTCTCCAAACTTGAATCATTCGCTACATATTCAAAGCAAAATTCCGCTTCATTCGCTTCCTTCAGTTGTAGACAATGCGGATAATTCCAACATGCTGTATACATGGGCAAACACAGAATATAAACCTGATACTGAGGATTACTATCGCAAATGTAATATCCAAATCGTTAGAAATGAAAATACAATCCGAGATATTACGTTTACACACGCTTACGTAGATGAGTATCAAGAACAGATTGATACCAGCAAAGAGATCCTTGAGTTTGAACTTGTTTTTAAAATAAAAAGAAGATCAATTGGGAAAAATTCAATACAGTCCTCAGTTAGAACCTAAGGAAAAAAGAGAAAAGAATCAGTCTGATGCCTCGCAAAAAGTACTGGAAGGCGCATATAGTAAGAATATGTTAGTGTATGCAGGAAATAATACTTTTCCGTTTGAAAATCCGATGGTAGAACTAGAAAAGACTTGGGTGCGAGGCGTAGAGAAGGTAAAGAATTCAACAGATACTGTAATACATTATCCTGATCGTAAAGCATTTGCATTAGTAGCTGTTCCTATAGCTCGAAGGAAGTACGGGGACATCACAGCCAATTTACTTCAACATTTACTTGACTACAAACCAGGAAATTTACACTTTAACGAGTGGTCATATGAGGCGCAGCAAGTTAAAAATCTAAAGAGCACATCGCAATAGTTAATGATGAAGTCAAAAAAGCTAATGCTAAAAAAGTTAAAAGTTTTTCTTATAATGGATCTGAGCAATTAGAAAGTGATAGAGATTTATATAATGCTTTTCACAAAATGAAGTACAAAATAGATGGAACATATGTAAACGGGCAATGGAAAATTACTACAACGTATTCTGATGTCTATAATTTTGAATATAATTTTAAACAAATGTTTACTGGGAACAACAAACTTGGTTGGGCTGCAGCAAACCTAACAAATTTAATGGAATCATAGGGAACACTAAATGAGTATACGTCTTATGTAACAGTAACTGATACAAAAAAAGCTTGGAAGTGAGGTGTGAATTGCGGATGAAGCGTAGATATATCTTTATTTTGGTCTTGCTCTCTCTACTAGTTATAACTACTACTATAATTTTTTTAGTGAATTTGGGGGATAATACGAAGTATAAATACCCATCAGGCAAAGATACCGTAGAATATTTTGGTGACGGGACTTTTCAAATTTATAGAGGGGGGCCGCACGACCCTTTAATTCTTTATAATCATCTTGCTGATTCACTGGAAAATACTGTTGATAATATTGTGTCATATAAGATAAAAAAAAATATCGTATACGTGGTTGGTGAAAATAGCTTCATTAAATTGGATTCAAGTACCAACACGTACGAGCAAAAGAAACGGATTTCCGACTTTACTTCCAAAGATAGAGAGATATTCAATAAATTGATGGAAAAGTAGTGGATATTATAAGCAAATATGGTAGCAAGGGAGTTCTAGCTTGTTCACAAATCCTATATGCAACAAGAAGAACTTTATCAAAAGTATATACAAGCCAAAATGTTGACTCTTAATATTAGAGATTTGCCTAATATATTTTGTCGACTTCATAATTTTGATCAATTGCGTTTTAAAGATGACACTGAGGTTGGTTTCTGCAATTTCAGTTCTAAACTCTCGTAGAATTTTATTTCAACGGCAGCCTTGGAAGAGGAAATATAATCCTAGACTGCCGTAGCTTTATTAAAATTAACATTCATCGTTAGCTTGCTCAGGAAACGAACTTTAGAGCTGCATCAATATATATTTTTAACTAGCTAGTTTCAGCCCCACAGCAGAGCTAAGGACCAACCCTATACACAAAATGCGCATTAAACCGCGGGGCTCACTATAAAGGATCATGCCGAGGATAGCGCCTCCAGAAGCGCCAATTCCAGTCCATACAGCGTAAGCTGTCCCCATCGGGAGTGTTTGCATTGCCAACGATAAAAATATAAAACTTAGGCCAAAACCAGTAATCAAAAGAGTCAGCGATTTCCAACTGCGGGTTTGATTGAACCTGTTTATAAGCAGAACCCCGATCATTTCAAAAATGCCCGCTAAGATCAAATACACCCAATTCATAGTCCACTCACCTCCTCTTTCTTCTTACTAAGCATTTTTAGTCCAATTACTCCAATAAGTAGCAGCCCGATTAAAGCTACTTTCGAAACACTTATGTCTGCGCCAAACAATAGAATTTCAGCTACTACAGTTCCAGCTGTCCCTAGCCCGACAAATACAGCGTATACAGTTCCAACCGCTAATGAACGAGCCGCCTTGATCATCAAATAAAAGCTGATGTAAATTGCGATTAATGTACCACTCCATTCCCAAAAACTATCCGCATGCTTTAACCCACTGACCCAAGCAACCTCGAATATAGCGGCCACAATGACTGAAAACCACGTTTTGTTCATAACACGCTCCTCCTTAAACTTCTTATTAAAAATTGGGCAAAAAAGAAAAAGATAAAAGCCCGGAAAATAAACCGCACAATGCGGTTATCTCCCAGGCTTTTATCCCTCCGTGTCACAGCCACTTGGCTGTGCGTTTTCTCTTGGACCAGACCAATCTTGCGATTGCGGAACCCTAGAAAACGTTTTTATTCAGTTATTGGCTAAAATCATACTAACACGCGATGTAACATGAGTCAATTTACAACTCCACCACTAACCTGCCAGTTACTTTAACGCCGATGCTTAGTCTACAACTGCATCTTCACTGGATTCGCCTGGTTGGGTGTATTTTCCATTTAACTGAATGCCCGGTCACGGAGTCGTAGCTATACATATATTAAGGTGAAAACAATTAAAGGAGGGCTAAAGCTATGAGTGGATGTGCAGGTGTGTGGACTTCTACAGCGGCAATTTTGGTGCTTTATATCCTTTTGGTTATCATCCTTAAATCGTGTTGGGTTTAATTTTGTGAAGAAAATTGTATAGTGCCCCATCAACAAGTTCAATACCCTTATTTCTTTGGTAATCTGCCCGAAATCAGATTAGATAACAAGCTCTGCCGACCGATTAAGGTTAGTAGAGCTTGTTTTATTTGAGCATTTTCTTGATTAGCTTTAATAACTCAGAAGCGCTATGATCCACTTTCATGCGTCAATGGTATTTTGATCAATGGTGCCTGCTCTAACGGAAAGGTAGTATCCAATGTTAATGAAAACGGGAATAAGAGTGGATATATTCAAAATAAAGGGAAAAATGTTTCTGTGGTGTTATTTAATTACCAGCATGCCCTATCACAGAATGTATTCTTACATATATTAAAATGACGACAGATAAAGGAGGTTAAAAGGCATGGGTGCATATGAAGGTAATGGCGGCGGCGGTGTATGGACTTCTACAGCGGCGATTTTAGTGCTCTTTATTCTCTTAGTTATCATCACTAAATCACTTTGGGTTTAATTTGTGAAAAGAACTGTTGGATAATATCACTTCACTCATGGAATGTAAAAGAAGGTTGATTCCAATAAGCGCATAAGCTATTTGGCAATAGCCACAGCATTCGCTGTTCTTTTGGTGGGTGCTTGCTGAATTTCTGCCATAATAGTTTTGCGCTTATTGGGTTTCGTCGGAAAGGGGAACGTTCTCATTGAAGGGTTTATTAGCCTATACCGAATGCTTTTTTTCAAGATCTTCTATAATTTCTAACGCAACAAAATATCCAAAAAATAATGTTAAAATATCCTCATATCGCTTTCCTGATCCTCTTGCGCTACTTAATATTATGTTTTGACTTTCTTGGATTTCTCTTTTATGAAGTGATAGAGAAACCATAGATGAATCAGGAGCGATCAGATCCACCATTAGAGTTGACAACTTTTTCTGAAACTCTTCAATTGGAAAGTCATTATTTTCTTTTGAGTACAGTTGCATAGGTTCAGGTGTATCTTTAAATGTAATCGGGTATTGAGTATTGAAGACACCTTCATTAGCTATTTTGTCAGCAATTAATTTACCGAAAACGATACCCGCTGCAAATGCTTGCCCAGGGATTCTTCCCATACCTAGATCACCATTAAATTGAGCTTCTCCAGTAGCAAAAACACGATTCAAGTTTATAACTTCAGCAGTAGCATTGATTTCGATTCCTCCTGAAGAATAGTGCATTGTTGGTGTGATTTTGATTTTTTTATTTTTAACCACCTTAGTGCTAAACCCATATTTTTTAAATCTTTCATTCAATATATTTTCATCAGCATGGCTCATATCCAAGTACATATCCTTTTTTTGCTTGATGCAATCTAGTTCAAAATGTAAAATCTCGTCAATCATTTCGTGGTAATCATCTCGAGCAATAGCATCACAAATATACTCATCTTTTAATAGTTGAATTCCTTTCTCATCTACTATTTTCCCTTGACTTAAAGATACAACTCCGCCCAATAAAATTTGTCTTCCATTATATATTGACCAAGGATGAGACATTACAGTAGACATTCCCTTTAATCTTGCACCTATTTTTTTAGCTAGGATAAGCGTTTCTCCAGTCGAACCCGGTGAATTATCATTGTAATTAAATTGTCCCGCATATCCTCCTGTAGCTAATACCAAATAATTAGTATATATCCTGATAAATTGATCTAATTGAATGTCATAAAATAATGCGATAATTCCATCATCAGACTTTTCCAAATCAATCAAAATTTTATTACACAGCGGTTGTTCAATATGTTGTAACAGACAATTAATTAATTTTTTTCCTCCCTGTGATTTAATCAAACATTCAGGCATGATACCAAAGGATGTTTTCTCATAAGAGATTCCTAATTCCTCGAAAAAATTTATAACTATGTTGGAGTTTCTATATAGCGTTTCAATAACCGATCGATCTGCTCCACATTTATTAATCGTAAGATTAATAATATTGTTAATATCATTCTCCGATGGAACACGTGTATTTGCGGCTGCAAGAAAGGAGTTGCTTTGTTTGGGCGCATTCTTTTTTGTTGTAATGGTATACTTGATATTGTTTTTCGATAAATAATAAGCGACAGCAAGCCCCGAGATACCCGTACCGACAATCAAAATTGGAGTGTAGTGTTCTACGGATGTTACATTTCGTTCCATCATTCAATCTCCCTTTTTAAGATGCAGATATGATCTTCGGCTTAATCTCACAGTCCGTTTTCCACTTAGATATTGATATACAGTAGTATATGCAGCCGTGATATCTGACAAATATCGTTACGTTAAATTAATTACAGGCACATTTGCAAAAAGGAGAGGCAAAAAAGAGTTGTTATACCCATTTTTAAGAAAATATTACTGATATTATAATAGGTTTATTACCGATGAAGAATGGAATCTAAGTAATATATTTTTCCTAATTGTACAAATTTATTACTTATTTTGTCAATGTTATCTTAGAAGTAATTAAGTCGACTTTGAAGCAGGAATATTCAAACCATTCAATCTTTGATGGCACTAGCGAATCTTTTTTTGTTAATTAATTATACGGAGGTGTCTTTTTGATAAGAAGATTGGCTTTCTAGGAGTGGAGAGCTTCTAAATTTTCAAAAGGGCATATTATATTACCGGGAAGCCGCTTCGAAATATATTTCAGAACATATCTTAGAACATAAGAATATAGAAGGAACAGCTATCAAAAATAGGGGAGCTGCTTTGTGATTTTATTATTGCTTCTATTTTTAAAATATGAAAGGGAGGGAATATTGTGCCACGAGCTTCGGTCATACTGCCAGTTTACAATAATGCGGCTTTTGTCTTGGAAGCAATACACAGTATTTTAGCTCAAACTTATTCGGATTTTGAATTAATTGTTATTGATGATGGTTCGACAGATGGATCTACCTTTCTTATTTCACAAATATCAGACCCTAGAGTGATAAAAATCTTCCATAATACCAATCGAGGGTTGATCGCTTCTTTAAACGAAGGATTAAAAAGGGCCAATGGTGAATATATCGTTCGTATGGATAGCGATGATATTTCTACGCCAGATCGACTAGCTATTCAAATCGCATTTATGGATCAAAATCCATTGATTGATGTATGCGGTGCTGCTTTTACTTCATCTAGTGGAGGATCAATAAAGGTAAATCCGGCCAGTCATGACGAAATAAAAACATGGTTGCTATTTCACTGTTGTATCTGCCATCCGGCTGTAATAATGCGCAATAGCATGATCCGTCGGCTTGGCATTCAATATGATAGTAATTATCCCCATGCCGAAGACTACGAATTGTGGAACCGACTAGCTTTCCAAGTACAAATGGCGAACCTCCCCATAAACGTATTATATTATCGTCAACATAATGGACAAGTGTCCAATCAGCACAAAGCTATACAAGATGCTACTGCTCGGAGAATTCGTCAAAGACAGTTTAGTAAGTTGGGCTTGGAATTATCAGATGAAGAGAACCAGATTATGCTGGACATTCTTGAGTTTAAAGTTAATCCCTACGATTATGGTAGTTACACCAGAGCATTAGGTTTTGCCAACTGGGTGATAGACCAAAACAGTAAGTATTTAGTTTATAACCAGGAAATGTTAAATATAGCGTTTTCAAGGTGTATATCCCATATTCCTTATTGACAGAGAGATAAGCAAGTGATCCTGTTGGACCGATGATACTCTAGTGGCACAAGCTTGTAATGTTTTTACAAAAAGGTGATTAGGCTCAGCCGGTTTAGCTGGTTGAGCCTTTGTTTTGTTTGTCTGTATGCCCTGTCACAAAACGTATCTATACATATATTAGAAGTACAACAATTAAAGGAGGTTAAAACCATGGGTGCATGTGAAGGTGGCTACGGTGTGTGGACTTCTACAGCGGCAATTTTGGTGCTTTTTATCCTCTTGGTTATAATTACTAAAGCATTTTGGATTTAATTTTGTGAAAAATTATAATGTAACACACTTCACTTTTTTTTAAGATGGTAAAAGTTGAACCCAATGGCGCATAGGTTATTTGGCAGTAACCATAGTATTCTCTTCCTTTTGGTTAACTAAGTTTTTACAGCCTACTTGGGAAACCCTGCCATAATAGGTGGTTGCGCTTATTGGGTTCTACTGTCAGTGATCAGCATAAACCTTACTTACCGAAGTTTTTTTATTTCATTTTATGTTAAAAATGAAATCTCACATTATTCGCATAATATATTGACATATGGTCAATTTTAGAGAAAAATAGATAACAATAATATAAAAATTTTGGAATTTTTATGTGAAGGGTGGATATGACATGAAGCATACACCTACGATTCGGGCGGAATTAGATAGATACCTAAAACAAGAGGGTCTGAACCTAACGCAATTCGGGCATATCGCAGGCATTAATAGGGGGATAGTAAGTGGCATTGTAACAGGAAATAGTTCTATGTCTGTTAACCAAATTGATAGAATCACTGAGGCTATGGGTTTACCAGAAGGCTATTTTTACGACTTATATGTAGAAAACTATATTATCGACATTCCCCCTAATATGAGGCGAATCGAACCATTTTTGTATCGCTGTGCAGAGTTGGACAAGTTGGATGCGATCCGTCGAGTGGTGGGAGCTATCATGGACAATCTACTCTACTCACCCAAGCTATTTGACATTGCAGAAGAATTGTTAGCGCAGGGACGATATGATGCTGCACTATTGCTCTATGAAAGTGTAGCAGAAGTGGAAAAATATCAACATTCTGAACGCTTGGCCATCTGTCAATATCGGATTTTCACGATTCAGATTGATGACGATCAAAGCCGCAATCTTAGGGCAGCCATACTTTTCGAGCCTTATGTCGAGCGCCTAGATGAAATAGAACAACTTGATGCATTGAAGGACTTAGCTAATGTGTACAGGTCTTTGCGTAAATGGGATAAGGTTAAGGAAATGGCGATAAAAATGAGAGCTAAAGCGGAAATCCAATACACTTTGAAACATCAACAGAAGAAACTAAAGGATGACGAGTCTAAAAATAGTTTAAGTCGCCCCATGTTTGTATATATTACCTATGCTGACCTGTTGTGTGCAAGTGTCTGTGATGCCCAAGGCGATTATCAACAAGCTCTACAATATACATATGCCTATGCAGACTTGGAGTGGGTTAGAGAGACTGATGATGATACCCTATATTGGGTAGAAATGTATCAAGACTGGGCACGATGCAATATTTACGTTAATAAACTCCTATCTGGAGATACAAGTGTGCTTGCAGATTATGTTGAATACATAGCTGAAACAGCACATACTGTGGAGGATGAAAAACTCTCAAAGTTGTTGAACGTTATGATAGCGGCTAACCGATATAATTTGAATGTAGATGATGTACTATCACGATTTAAGATAGACATTGATGCCTTTACCCAACTTCCGCTATCTACTGATATGTACACCCAACAAGTGGTACCTGACTATATTGCATGGTTTTGTTACGAAGTGGCCTACTATTATTTAAACAGGGGGAAGTACAATGATGGTTTTAAACAATTATTATGTGCTATGGTAAAAGCACATATACTAAACAATGAAACATACTTTATAAACTGTACGGGTCTCTTTGCACATTTCCAAGCATACGCGTCTCCAGAGGCCAGAGAAGAGTATTTTAAACTATCAGAAAAGGTGTGGTTAGACAATGTTGAAAAAAATGACACTGTTAATCGTTGCAAGTAGCTTTTTGTTTTTTCCCGTCCTGACGCAACATATTCAGATCCTTGTACAGGTTGGAGGTTCTTAAATGCAAAGGCTCTACTAACCTTATGGTTGGTAGAGCTTTTTAGTTAAAGGAATTGTTACACATGCCCCGAATGAGTCACTGAGTGTTCAGTTTTAAAGCATACATATAAATATTTTGATGGCACAAAGTTATGACAAATTATATCTTCCCATGAAATGAGGTTTTTTAATGATTTTTGATCTAAGAGGGTCTGAATCTATGACACCGCAGGTGGGCATCTTTTATTCAATGGTGGAGGGTAATTACAACCGATTAAAATCCATCGTTCAAGATATGAAGCAAAGCGAGTTAGATTATAAAGGGCCAGATCATAAGTATAACAGCACTTCCCAGTTGATTAGGCATTTGTCATATGTAGACTTGAAATGGGTTTACAGAATTAAAGGAGAAGATATTCCTGAATATCTTGAGTAAACTATGGTCCTATGGTTGATAAACATAATAATATTACGCAAAGTAGGGATATTCACTTAAGGATCTCTTAGCGGATTATAACTTTGTGATTAATTTATTGGAATCTGGCACATATCTGATCATAGCCGGTATCACCAAGCAAATATAAATCAACTTCGGAAATGGTATAGCCAACAACAATAATTTCTCTATTGAGAGTAACTCCAATCGTTGATTAACGGTCTCTATTTGTTTCGTAAGCAGCCGGAGAGTTTTTTTATCTACAACAATTTTTTCCTTACTTCGACACACTTAGAATAGTAGATTTATTATGTAATCATACCAATATTCTGAGAGGGGATACTCAATGAAGAAGTTCAAACCGATGTTTCTAGTCATGATTGCTGCTTTTTTAATGTTTGCTACAAGCGTTTCAGCTTCCAGCTACGTAACCACAACTAAGTGGAAAAACGAAACCTACGCCCAAAGTGACATTATTCATACAAATGGTGGAAAAGTTAGATTACGTGGTGGTTATACTGGTCCAGGTAAAGCTACAATAATGTTTATGTACTCTGTTGACGGCACATCTAGGTATGGCCCAATAGGTACATATAGTTTTGATACTTTTATGAGTGGGAGATCATTTACTGATTATGTCGACGTACCTAGTGGGGGGTATTTCTACGTAGTTATTACTGGTGATGAAACTGCAGAAGCATACGGGAGAATAGACGACAAAAAATAAATTACTATAGAGGAATATAATATTTTGTATGAAATGACAAGAGTGACACAAGGCATATCGCAATTACAGTGAGCTTGAGTCGTGACCCAAAGGATCGTGTTACGTCGCCTGGAGTGTAAATAGATACTATATGGAACTCTGAGCCTCAGATTAAATCTGAGGCTTATTTTTTATGTACTAAAAAAGATAACTCTTGTAAGGAAGAAGGTCAGGAAACTTTTTTTTCTTTTTTGATTGCGTTAGAAAGGAAATGAATACTTGGTGTATGACAATGGCTAAAAAACTAGCTAGCAGTAGGACCAAAGATCGAAGCAGATCGAAAGACAAAAGGTTATTTGTTCTATTGATGGTTGGCGCTTCACTTATTGCCGTCTTATTCCTTCTTCAATCAGTTCTTATGAAAGGAATCCCTTCTGTTCCAGCAAATCCTCTGTGGCCTTCCATAGTTTTTGCTGCATCTTGGGATCTTCTCCGGGTGAGACCGGTTCAATAGATTTCCCGGTTCCGACGTTAAAGTATCCACCCGTTTTTTTATGATATTCCGGCTCTACAATCAATCGGGTGATGATATCTGCTCCTCTTCGCGGATCTCCAAGACGAAGGAACTTCAACAATCGTTCTAATAGAGGGGCAAACCAAAGTTCTCGTCCCAATCCGGTAACATTGAATCCTGGATTTAGTGCATTTACACTGATTCCCGTATCCGACCATCGTCTTGCCAGTTCAGCAGTGAACATAATATTCAATAATTTGGTTTTTCCATAAATGGGCGATGAGCCACGAGCGGTAAAGGCAGTTGTATCCGTTAAATCTTCGGGGAGCTTCAAAACTCCATGACGGCGTGAAGCTTCGGAGGCAACATTGACAACTCTAGCCTTGTCTACGTTCTGCAGACACGGTTTTAGTGTATGTGTTAACAGCCATGGCGATAAATAATTTATGGCAATCATTTCAGGAAACCCCTCGGAAGTGATACGTTGCTCAAAAGCATGGATACCCGCATTATTTAACAGCACATCAATTTTAGGGTATGCGGCGGCTATTTCACACCCGATCCGTTTAACATCCTTTAGTACTGATAAATTTCCATAAAAAAAGTCAACCTTCGCTGATGGGCTAAACACCTCAATCTGTTTTCTTGTAGCTTCAGCACGTTCCTTACTCCTGGCAGTCAAAACAAGGTCAAAACAGCCGCGTCTTCCCAATTCAATTGCGACTAGCTGTCCAAGACCACTGGTGGCACCTGTTATGACAATAGTAGCATTTTTAGGCATCGTCATTTCTCCTTCATGTGTTACAATTTTATTGGAGTTCCAATCCGGCGATTTAACGCCTTTGATTGACATATGTCCACTATAATAATTTAGTTGATATATGTCAATCAAATTCGATTTATTATGGGTTTTTGATCGAGAGAAAGGTGATTGAGGATGAAATATAATGAAGTCAAAAATAGACCAAGGGAAAAATTGGAGATTGAGTTGGGCGAGCAGCTTAACGCACTTATCAGTGCTTCACACGCCTTGAATGTCAGAGCTGCTGCGAAATTTGACTCCTCCTTACAACCTGCGGCCTTCCACATTGTTCGTTGGCTGTATTCTTATGGACCAACTAATGCCGCCACTTTAGCAGAATCAACTGCGATGGATCGAAGTTCAGTAAGTCGTCTTCTCAAACAGCTCCAGTCTTTGGGGTATTTGAACAGAGAGGCCTCCCAAAGTGATGGACGGGGAATTGTATTATCTCTTACCGAGCATGGACAACAACAATTAATTGATGCGCTAAAGGAAAAGGAGTCCGTTTTTTATGAACGAATTTTGGACTGGAAAGATACAGAGCTTCATGATTTCATCCAAATGCTTAGGCAATTTAATGGACTCAATTGACACGGAACGCAACCTTAAGAAGTGTCCCGAATGTAAATACTTGCAAACAATATCGTCACTTTCCAAAGAATGTATTGAGCTAATGGAGAACGTTAGCTCAATATGACTGTAAAAATGTATGTAGCAAAAAAAAGCCAAATATATTGTCTGTTTCATTAAACTGTTTTACCAGTTAACTTAATGGTATTGCACAGAACCAATTTAAGATACGAGCCAGTGGGACGCTTATTTTAATTTCAGATAACAAGAAGAAAATGTTATCATGAGCGGCTTGGACAGTCTGCGGAAGAGAGTTGGGAAGATTACAACGAAGCCAATTAAGATTATCGGCTCTTATTCTTTTGTAAGCAGTATGAATATAGAGTAGAAGTGGACAATGGAATCTACCCGAATGTGTATTTTTTATGTCAGACAAAGCTCCCCTTACTTTGACAATCAATAAGCCGTATGTTTATGGATGAAGATAAATAGGAAGGAAAGGATGAAAATAATGAGTATGAAATTAGGAAGGAAAACTACTTTCTCCACAATTGCTCTCTTATTTTCAGTTTTGTCCCCGCTATCAGCTTCGGCAGATGTAGCAAGTGTTACCCATGACACCTATACAAACTCTTTTAATCAAGAATTAGTTTCATCTCAATTAGTAATTTTTAAAGATGACACAGCATATACAGATGTATCTATTGTCGGGAAAAGAGTGAAATTTTCGATTAGTGGTTTAGAAAATCCATTTAACGCTAATTATTATAATCGATTAGTCTGGACTAGTACTGATGAAGAACCAAATATAAAAAATATACTGACAGTAAAAGTTGCGCCAAAAACAGGGTCGCTTTACAGTTCCAGCAACTATGAAAACCTTTCACTGATAAAACAAAAAATCAACTCTGACTCACCAGTATATGGATGGATTCAATTAGAATCCAAAGAGTGGGCTAAAGCAGGATCAGCTATAATCAAATATTAGAAAATTCCTAATGTGTAGTGTAAGTGAATATTCTAAATAAGCGAAATCCCCACCCGACCAGCTAAGGTAGTGGGGATTTTTCAAAAAAAAGACTCCATCAAATATTGACAGAGTCTTTTAGAGAAATTGTAATTGTTGAAAGTGATTTTCTTAAGAAGGGAAAAGTGTTTCGGAATCTGGGGAACCGCCATCACCAAGCCAACGGTTAGGGCCTGCAAATGAAAAAGTTTTCCCGTTTCCAGTAATTTTTATATTAGCGATTTTCCAACCTGGTTTATGTCCAGATCCATCAGTCCTGATCGTAATTTTTCTGATGTCACCAAGGTTGCTGGTGCTAATTCTTGTTGTATCCGAATCTCCTTGTTCAAAACTTCCATTGAGTGTAGCGGTAGCATAATCTCCATTTGAACCATACAAAGTAATAGAGATATTAGAATCAGTTCCAGCATCTTTAAGTTTGGCTGTATTTACAGTAACAACATATTCAACATTAGCAAAAGGTGTAACTGACTCTATACTTCTATTAGAGTCTTGTAATGAGCTATAAGTGTCAGTTGTGACCTGATCTGCAAAAGAAGGTGATGCGAAAGCTGCAGATGAGATAAGAAGTGCTGATGCTAGCAAAGATACTTTGTTCATTAATATGTTCCACCTTTCTAGTATTTGTATTTAATGTTATACATGTGTAATGGGTTTGTACATAGTTCATTGGTTGTGAAGAATATTGCTTTACTTGTCTTTGTTTGTTGGATTTTATCTGTATATGTCAGATATTCTTATTTTTAATTAATTTCAGAATGATATGTTCATAAAAAGTTCACTTACATGAAAATTTTGTTGCAGCTAAAATAATCACATCAAAAATGAAAGGTTGAATTTAATGCCAACAACTAAAAAGGAAAGCTTTTACTTTGGGGTTATTATGTGTTTTGGAATGGTCATTATTATGACCTTCTATAATCTTTTGATTAACGGATTGATTGGAAAAATTAGCTTGATTACCATTGCTGTTGAATTTCTAATTGGATTTATTATAGCGCTCGTATTAGATCTATATATCGTGGGTCCTATAGCCAAAAAAGTTGCTTTGAGTCTACCTTTTGATAAATCCAAAAAAATATTTTTAGTTATCACGATTTCAACATGTATGGTGTTCGGAATGGCCTGTTCTATGTCTTTCTACGGTTTATTAACTTCAATTCTTAGCCATGCTATTAGCGATCATTCATTATTTGAAGCATATTTAGAAATTTTTATAAAGAACTTTGTTGTGGCCTATCCATTACAATTATTGGTTATAGGTCCAGCTGTTCGAGCCTTGTTTATAAAATTTATAAAGAAATGCGGGCAAGCAGGACCAAAGCTGATACAAGTTTGAGGAAGCTATAACTGGCGGGATTGGTAGTTTGGTGATCATTTAACACAAAAAAAGCAGGAAGAATTCTTCCTGCTTTTTGCTTGAAAATAATTATTAACGTCTGCGTTGTCCATCATTCACGCTAAACAGATTGACAGCCAGTGCGTTACCTCTTGCACGCGCAGTGGCTCTTTGGTTGGAACGGATGTTTAATCTTCTTCTTCTCAATTCACGGTTGCTGTGTCTTCTGCTCATAATATCACCTCCCTTCAAAGAAATGAAGGTACGGTTAAATCTTAATGATGTTTATGCTTACGCTTGGAAATTTTGATATTTAATGCGTTAGTTGCGAGTGCATTTCCGCTTCCTGTTTTAGCAGCTGCGGCTTGAAAGACTTTAACGACCAGATATCTGTTTTTCCCGATGCGATGCTTATACGTTTTAACTCTATTTCTGATCATCTGCATAACTCCTTTACTTTAGGTCTGCTATATACATATGTCAATTGTGCTAGTAATGTATCAGCATAAATCTACTAAAGACAAAAAGAAGCTAGTACCTATGTTCCTAAATGTTTTTTAAAAAAACTCATGCTAGCCTGCGTTCGCCTTCCCAACTTTACGTTATAGGGGAAGGCTACAGTAGGTTCACATGAGTCAAATTTCCATTTGTTTAGCTAATAAAAGTAAACAGTTCAAGATCAGAGGGGACTATTTCGGATAATGGGGGGGATATAATAGTAGAGACAATATAGGTTTCTGAAAAGGAAAGAATAGTTGTGAGACACACATAGTAAACATAATAACAATATAAAACCGGCTCGCCTAGGCGGCCGGTTTTATATTCGTGGTAGTATAGCGGGGAAGAAAGCACGATAAATCAGTGGAAGTCCCGGAAGAGTCCAACAACCTTGCCCAATATGCTGACGTGTGTCAGGCGAAGCGGTTCAAAGGCTGGATTTTCAGGTTGAAGCCGGATATGATCTTTTTCTTTGTAAAAGGTTTTAACTGTAGCCTCGTCTTCATCTGTCATAGCTACTACAATGTCTCCGTTATCAGCGGTCTGCTGCTGACGTACGATTACATAGTCTCCGTTAGCAATACCAGCTTCAATCATGCTTTCGCCTACAACAGATAACATGAATATTTTATCCTCACCAACAAAGTGTTGGGGAAGAGGAAAGTAATCTTCAATATTTTCTGTCGCCGTAATAGGAAGACCAGCGGTTACTTTGCCGACGACGGGAACACGACTAATGGAGTAATTAATCAAGTTGCTGTTATCCGATTCGTCTTGACCAAGTAATTCAATAGCCCGTGGTTTCGTAGGATCGCGGCGAATGAGTCCTTTTTTCTCCAAACGATCCAAATGACCGTGAACCGTAGAACTGGAGGCCAATCCGACTGCCTCGCCTATTTCGCGCACAGAAGGGGGGTATCCCTTTAGACGCACTTCATTGCGGATAAATTCAAGAATGGCCTGCTGGCGGCTCGAAATCTTAGACATACCGTATCAACCCCATTTAGTAACGTTTGGGAAAATTATAGCATAGAACCTCCGTTCGTACAAACATAAGTTCTAAATAATCCCTAAAAATATTTACGAACTTTTGTTCTGTTTTCTATTGAACAAAACAAATGTTCGTGTTATATTGTGAAAAAAACATAAGAACAAATGTTTGGAGGACGCGGCCAATTATGAAATATAGCACTTATCAAAGTATTTTCCCGATGAACTTAGAGAATTTACAGGAGACCCGAAAAGAGAGTAAGGTGCGTTTGTTACAGGTTATTACCAATACTCTTTTACTCAAGCTTCTTATTCTAGTAATTATCGTTTGGGTTGCAGGGGCAGGTGTACTTACGGTTTTCGCAGCACCTTCAGTTTCTAATAAAGAGGTGATTAAGCTGACCGTACAACCTGGAGATACGTTATGGAAGATTGCTGTGAATCATAAACCGGAACGAATGGATACACGGGTATATATTGAAGGAATTATGCGTATTAACGCTTTGGAGGATCGGGGAGTGCAGGCAGGTCAGGTGCTTAAGCTTCCACACTTCTGATCTATAAGACTATAGAGCTTGTCAAGGAGCGCATTGCGGGAGCCTTGACAAGCTCTTTTCTACATGTCAAAGTGTATTATATCTTTGCTTTTATGGAGGGGACACAATTTGGATATAGACAGCTTGGTACAGCGCATTAATGAATTAGCGCGCAAAGCAAAAACCGAAGGATTGACAGAAGAGGAAACCACAGAGCGCGCCAACCTTCGGGAAATTTATTTAGGCAACATTCGCCGTAATTTTCGGCAGCAGCTTGAAACCATTGAATTTGTGGACGATGATACGTCGAAGGGAAATGGCGGGCTGAAGCATTAATGTCTAAAGCCTGCATCATTTGCCTTGTTTTAGGTATCTTTCCTGGTATCTATATAGATCAGCTTTAAGGCAGTTGTTTTAATGTAATATTTATTGGGAAGGGAATTGAGAGATGGCCCGATCATTTGAAAGAAAAGTACGTAAAAACACAGCGCGTTTAAATAAAACGCGCAAGAAACAAGGCATTCAAACCATTAACGGCGCAGGTTCAGCAATGGACATTTTCCGTGGCCGTAATATTACTGTGCCAATCATGCTGGCTGGTCTTGCTGTATTGTACATGCTTATGAGTTACTTTTTGACTAAGACGGGCATGCGGGGAATGGACTGGCTGGTATTTGGCTTGTACTTGATGCTGGCTGTAATCTTCTACATTCGCCGTCCTTATTTAAAAGTGGGAAAAGATACCCTCTATATGTTAAAAGGTGGCAGAGAACGGCCGATGACGGCAGGGGACATGAAAGCCATCAAAATTGAAAAGGGTTACGTTACCGTTGAAAGAAAAGGGAAGGGCGGTAATTTTATTTTTACAAAATCACTGGGACGCTACGATACGGATGCCATCGCAGAGCGTCTTGAAAAGTTTGCACTATCCAATCAGATACAGGTAGATAAAAAATAACCGATTTAGCCTGTAGCTCTGTAAGTAAGGCCGTATGATGTTATTTTTTCATATAACATGGTGCGGCCACTTGCTTAATATGGGCACACATAACGATCTGATTCGTGACCAAACAGACAAGCTTACATATACAGTGGAAAGAGAGTGGATAATTCATATGACGATTCAGGCGATAATGTTTGATCTTGATGATACCCTTCTGTGGGATGAACGTAGTGTAGAAGAGGCATTTGATGCAGCGTGTCAAACAGGCTCCCGAGAAACAGGCGCTGATCCGAAAACGCTGGAAGAAGCCGTACGCAAGGAAGCGCGCGCTTTGTATGAGTCCTATGAAACCTTTAGTTTTACTCAAATGATTGGCATTAATCCGTTTGAAGGACTGTGGGCGAATTTTACAGCAGGTGAGCAACCTGAATTCCGCCAATTGGAACAGTTGGCTCCTGCTTATCGTAAGGAATCATGGCGCAGAGGGCTTCAGCAACTGGGGATAGATAATGAGGAGTTGGCGGAAAAGCTAGCTGCCCAATTTGCTTCGGAAAGACGTGCACGTGCACATGTATATGAAGAAACGTTTGAGATTCTGGAACAATTGAAGGGGCAATACAAGCTGTTATTGCTGACAAATGGTTCCCCTGATCTACAACAGGAGAAGCTGGATGGAGTTCCTCAATTGGCTCCTTTTTTTGATCATGTTGTTATTTCAGGTTCTTTTGGTCGGGGCAAGCCTGATCCTTCTATATTCCAGCATGCTTTGGGCCTTCTAGGAATTGAACCTGGACAAGCTTTAATGGTAGGAGATAAGCTGACGACTGATATTCAAGGGGCTTTGGCAGCTGGTGTACATTCGGTGTGGGTGAATCGGAACGCTAAAACCAATACTACAGAAATCAAGCCGAAGTTCCAAATCAAGCATTTGTCTGAGTTGCATGGAATTATTCAATCTTTAAAGTGAGAAATCTACAGTTTTCTAAAACAAGTATCAAGAAAACTCCCTTCGCTCGATATGCTACAGAGCGGAGGGAGTTTTCCTTATTGACACCATAGATCTTAATTATGCTGTAGTGAATGTTGGATCTTCGAACGGTTCGGCAATCCAGCCATTTTCTTCGATGAACAAGCGGACTGCGACGATCTTTTGATTTTCCATTAAAGTGAAGAAGTGAGGTGTATTTTCAGGTACGGAAATAACGTCACCTGGTGAAAGCTCTACATTAAAATAGCCGATCTCTTCAGAGCCTTTAATGATGAAAATGCCTTTACCAGCAACAATGGCACGGATCTCATCCTCGGTATGGGTGTGAATTTGCTCGAACTTGGCCAGCAGCTCGTCCAGTTTCGGCGTTGCTTCAGATAAGGTGATAACGTCCCATATTTTATATCCGCGACGTGCGGCTAAATCCTTGATTTCAGGTTCAAATGTTTTAAGAACAGCGGCTTTTTGATCATCTGTCAGAGTAAAGTTTTCTTGCAGCTCCCTTGGCAGCTTGGAAGCATCCCAGTGTTCATACAATACTTGGTGGCTCTCCAAAAATTCACGTACTTGTTCTTCACCACTAATTCGCTCATTCGTATTGCGTATAAAAATTTCTGCCATATATAAATCCCTCTTTTCCACTTGGATTAATGTTGTATAAAGAATACCATGTCTTATCCAGTTGCACAATACAGGCTGAAACATTTATATGGGAACGACTATAGCTAAACGATACAGTTTAAAGACGTTCGTCTATAACGATGCATACTACAAAAATAGATCAGCTAAGTCGTTTATGAAGAAGAATAGCCTGCATAAAACGTATGTTTTTACTTCAATCTATCTAAATGATACGGTTTCTGCTAAACTAGGATTTAACGTTTTGCGGGGGTGAAGAAATTTTGGATAAAGTTAGCTTGCAGGATGCGTTACAACGAAGAATACTCCTTCTTGATGGGGCTATGGGTACTATGATTCAGCAGGAAGACCTTTCTCCCGCTGATTTTGGTGGAGAAGAGTTGGAAGGCTGCAACGAGATGTTGGTCTTAACGAGACCGGATGTCATTCAAGGGATTCATGAAGCATACTTGGAGGCCGGGGCAGACCTGATTGAAACGAATACATTTGGAGCAACATCCGTCGTTTTGGCGGATTACGATATACCAGAACGTGCCCGTGAAATTAATCTGGTGGCGGCCAAACTGGCACGTAACGCGGTGGATAAATACAGCACTGCGGACAAGCCTCGTTTTGTTGTAGGAGCTATGGGTCCAACCACGAAAACCTTGTCTGTCACAGGCGGTGTTACATTTGTAGAGCTGATTGAAAGCTATCAGGAGCAGGCTTTGGCGCTTATTGAAGGCGGGGTGGATGTTCTTCTGTTGGAGACCTCACAGGATACGCTTAACGTTAAGGCAGGCAGCATTGGAATTCGTCAGGCTTTTGAGCAGACAGGGATTGAGCTTCCGTTAATGATTTCTGGCACGATTGAACCGATGGGAACAACGTTGGCCGGACAAAATATCGAATCCTTCTGCATATCACTCGAACATTTAAACCCAATCTCGATTGGACTGAATTGTGCTACAGGTCCAGAGTTTATGCGTGATCATATTCGTTCTTTGTCTGAAATGTCCTCTGCAGCTATTAGTTGTTATCCAAATGCGGGCTTGCCCGATGAAAATGGTCAATACCATGAATCGCCGGATTCATTAGCTCGTAAAATGGCTGCTTTCGCTGAAAAAGGCTGGTTGAATATTGCAGGAGGCTGTTGCGGTACTACACCAGAGCATATAAGAGTAATGAGTGAAAGTATGGCGCAGTTTGAGCCTCGCCAGCTCGTAGGTCATCATCCTCCTGCCGTATCAGGCATTGAACCAGTATATATTGAACAGGATAATCGTCCGTATATGGTTGGTGAGCGAACAAATGTTCTGGGTTCCCGGAAATTCAAGCGTTTGATCGTAGAAGGCAAATATGAAGAGGCGTCTGAAATTGCCCGCGCTCAGGTAAAAAGCGGAGCACATGTCATTGATATTTGTGTGCAAGATCCGGACCGGGATGAAATGATTGATATGGAAGCGTTCTTGAAACTGGTTGTAAACAAGGTGAAAGTACCATTGGTGATTGATACCACGGATATTAAAGTTATCGATAAAGCACTTCAATATTCGCAAGGTAAGGCAATTATTAACTCCATTAATTTGGAGGATGGTGAAGAAAAATTTGAGAAAATGGCTCCTATTATTCATAAATACGGCGCTGCTGTTGTTGTCGGAACGATTGATGAACGTGGACAGGCAATTGCGCGTGAGGATAAGCTTGAGGTAGCTAAACGTTCTTATGATCTGTTGGTGAACCGTTACGGTCTGGCAGCGGAGGATATCATTTTTGATACGCTCGTATTCCCAGTAGGAACAGGGGATGAACAATATATCGGTTCGGCTAAGGAAACGATTGAGGGCATACGTATCATTAAAGAAGCCCTTCCTGGGGTTCATACCATATTGGGCATCAGTAACGTATCCTTTGGTTTACCGGAAGCGGGTCGTGAAGTGCTCAATTCTGTCTATTTGTATGAATGCACCAAAGCGGGACTGGATTATGCAATTGTAAATACAGAGAAGCTTGAACGCTATGCATCTATCCCCGAGCATGAACGGAAATTGGCGGAAGATCTGATCTATAATACAAATGACGATACTTTATCTGCATTTGTAGCAGCTTTTCGTAACAAGAAAGTGGAGAAAAAAGAGAAGATATCAAACCTTTCGCTCGAAGAACGGCTGGCTTCCTATGTAGTGGAGGGAAGTAAGGAGGGACTGATCCCGGATCTGGAGCAAGCTCTCGCCAAATATTCTTCTCTGGAGATTATTAACGGACCGCTAATGAAAGGGATGGAAGAAGTAGGACGTCTGTTTAACAACAACGAGCTGATTGTTGCAGAGGTTCTGCAAAGCGCTGAAGTAATGAAAGCATCCGTGGCTTATTTAGAGCCGTTCATGGAGAAGAATGAATCCTCGGTAAAAGGTAAGATTTTGTTGGCTACGGTCAAAGGTGATGTGCATGATATAGGTAAAAATCTGGTGGAGATTATTCTATCCAACAATGGTTACCATATTGTAAATCTGGGTATAAAAGTACCACCAGAACGCATCATTGAGGCTTATCGTGAAGAAAAGGCTGACATGATCGGCCTGTCCGGTCTGCTTGTTAAATCGGCACAACAAATGGTGCTAACCGCGCAGGATTTGAAAAATGCGAACATTGATATTCCAATTATGGTTGGTGGAGCTGCCTTAACGCGTAAGTTTACTAAAAATCGTATTCGTCCTGAGTATGATGGACTGGTAGCCTACGCGAAAGATGCTATGGATGGCCTGGATATTGCCAATAAGCTTATGGACCCTGAGTCCCGTAAAAAAATGGCCGAGGACATGAAGGCTGAGCAGGAGGCAGAAGCGGCAACGGTAGTGGAGGCCAAGCCGCTCCCTAAGCTAACTCGGGCTGTACGCTCTAACATTGCTCAGGATTTGCCCGTCTATATCCCACCGGATACGGATCGCCATGTACTGCGTAACTATCCACTGAACTATATTCTGCCTTATGTGAATATGCAGATGCTGATGGGACATCATCTTGGCTTAAAAGGGAATGTAGAGCAACTGCTAGCTTCGAGGGACTCGAAAGCGATTCAGTTGAAGGAAACCGTGGACAGCATTATGTTTGAAGCTGTTACAGACGGAATTATTCAGGCGAGTGCTATGTATCGGTTCTTCCCGGCTCAGTCCCAAGGAAACCAAATTCTAATCTATGATCCGTCGGATGTAAGCAAGGTACTGCACACATTTACGTTTCCACGTCAGCAGGTAGAGCCTTATCTATGTCTGGCTGATTTTTTGAAATCTGTGGAATCAGGGGTTATGGACTATGTAGGTTTCATGGT
The DNA here is from genome assembly GCF_052921365.1 of Paenibacillus sp. T2-29. Lineage (NCBI taxonomy): Bacteria > Bacillati > Bacillota > Bacilli > Caryophanales > Paenibacillaceae > Paenibacillus > Paenibacillus sp. T2-29. The sequence continues at coordinate 100,074 of NZ_JBREVE010000005.1, forward strand.
TGTTACCGCTGGTCATGGTATACAAAAGCTATCTACCCAGTGGAAAGAAAAAGGAGATTATCTGCGCTCACACGCACTTCAAGCAGTAGCGCTCGAAGTGGCAGAAGGGCTAGCAGAACGGCTTCACCATATTATCAGGGATAGCTGGGGCTTCCCGGACCCAGCCGATATGACGATGAAACAGCGGCACGGCGCTAGATATCAAGGTATACGGGTATCCTTTGGTTATCCGGCATGTCCGGATCTGGAGGATCAGGGACCGTTGTTCCAATTGTTAAAACCTGAGGACATTGGCGTTGAGCTAACAGAAGGGTTTATGATGGAACCGGAGGCTTCAGTATCAGCCATGGTGTTCAGCCACCCTCAGGCGCAGTATTTTAACGTCGAAAAGGTTTAACACCTTTATCAGATGGGATAGCAAATACCCTCCGAGCTTCGGAGGTTTTTTGCTGGTCAGCAGGAAGAAGGTAAATGTCATGGAATTATATTTTCTCGGTACAAATGCAGGGGTACCTACAATTCAGCGAAATGTAACATCCATTGCTCTTCGTTTACTGGAGGAACGAAGAAGCATGTGGTTGTTTGACTGCGGTGAAGGCACTCAACAGGAAGTATTGCGTTCGCCGCTCAAGCTGAGCAGACTTGAAAAAATATTTATCACTCATTTGCATGGGGATCATCTTTTTGGTCTGCCGGGCCTTTTGTCGAGTAGGGCATATCAGGGGGGTACGGCACCTCTGACTGTATATGGACCGCCTGGGCTTCAACAATATATTGAGCTATCTTTAGGGATCAGCCAATCTCGTATCAATTACCAACTACATATTGTGGAGCATACGGGCGGGGTCCTGTTCGATGATGGTCAATTTCGGGTGGAATCCGCTTTGCTGGATCATCGGATCGACAGTTATGGCTACCGAATTGTAGAGATGGATAAGCCCGGTAAGCTCAACCAAGAACTGTTGGAGCGATACGGGATCAAGCCTGGCCCAGTGTACGGTAAATTAAAGCGTGGAGAAAGTGTGGAAGTAGAGGGTGGAGTTATTCTGAATCCTCAGGATGTATTGGGTTCACCTAAAAAAGGGCGGATCGTCACTATTTTAGGTGACACGAGACCCTGTCCGAATACAGTAGTGCTGGCACGAGATGCAACTGTCGTCGTTCATGAAGCCACATTTCTGCATGATCTGGCGGATACGGCGTACGAGTATCATCATAGTACGGCGCTTCAGGCAGCGGAAGCTGCCAAAGCCGCAGGCGCGGGGCAGTTAATTATGACGCATTTTAGTTCTAGGTATAAAGATCAAGAGCAGCTTCAGCCTTTGCTGGAGGAAGCGCGAAGCCTATTCCCCAATTCATTGCTTGCGGAGCAGCATGTGTTGTTACCGGTACCTGATATCGGTCAATAAACGATTGGAGAGAAAGGTATGTGCTTAGGTGCCGGGGCTTGCTCCGGTGCTTTTCTTTTTCACTAGAAATTATTTTCCGGGAAAGCGCAGGATGCGACAAGAGGTGAGACGTATCAGTATGAGGATGAATGAAATTGTTCTACCACATATGGAGGTATGTCATATTTGAGTTTCTATATATCGAATTTAAAGGATTTAGTTGCTTGAGTATGCCCAGGAAATACAGGAAATTTTCTTTGAAGACGTAGCATCTTCGATGGAATTCGACGAAGAAATGATCTTATGCTATGGGGAAGCGACGGCTTTTAGCGAGGGTTGACGCTATTTTGGATGGTTTACCAGCAATTCATGGACTTCATGAGCATTTTTGACTTAAGATAGATGAGATGAGTGGAAATGACCGATTATTTAATGACCTGAGTCATTCAGGTGGTTAAATAAAAAGGATAACACCATTCATGGGGTGAATTATTATTTTCAAGGTTATGATGTATGAAATTGAAGTGGGGGAGGGGATTACGATAAAATCGTTACTAATTGATCTGGATGGAACCCTTTATCATGGTAATCGGATGATCAAGGGTGCGGATCTGTTCATTTCCCGATTACGCTCAGAGCAGATACCTTATGCATATGTCACAAACAATGCTTCACGTACACCCGAATCGGTGGCTGAGCATTTGATTGGTATGGGAATTGAAGCAGCTAGTCATGAAGTATATACTTCAGCGTTAGCAGCTGCACAATATGTTGCACAGCAAAGCCCTGGAGCTCATGTATATTGTATTGGTGAAACGGGATTACGCGAGGCACTCACGGGGGCTGGCTTGCAGCTTGTTCAGAACCATCCTGATTATGTGGTACAGGGGATAGATCGTCAATTTACATATGAAACGCTGGCAGCTGCCATGCGTTGGATTCGTGAGGGAGCCACATTTATTTTGACAAATCCGGATCTACAATTGCCTTCGCATGACGGACTTACACCAGGTGCAGGTACAATTGGAGCTGCCATTGAAGCTGCTTCACAGGTCAAACCGATCGTCATCGGCAAGCCTTCAAGCGTGCTAATGAATTATGCACTGAATCGCTTGAACATTAGAGCGGATGAAGCTCTGGTTGTGGGCGATAATATGCTTACAGATATTGCGGCAGGTGCAGCAGCAGGTTGTAAGACAGCTTTGATTCTGTCGGGCGTGACGACTCGCGCTAATATGGATGAACATATTCGTGCCGTTGGAGTGAAACCTGACCTGATGTTTGAAAATTTGGACGAACTGCAGGAATGGATGAAAGAAGAGCTGAAGTCATAAAAAAATATATGTTTTAGAAATTTGCGAGAATTAAAAGCTATGTAGCTACGAAAGGAAAGATGTTGATATGCCGGAACTTCCTGAAATGGAAAACTACAGAATCTTATTGTCAAAACAAATTTTGGACATTCCGATTACTGGAGTGACGGTTAGCCGCGAAAAGTCCATTAATACTGAAGTGGAAACCTTTAAGAAGCAATTGCTGGGTACAACCGTTGTATATTTAGAGCGTCGGGGTAAGCATTTGATTTTTCATTTAAACACGGGTAAACGACTTGTGCTTCATCTAATGTTGGGAGGACTGTTGTATCTGGGAACGGAGGAGCAACGTCCAGACCGTACGATTCAGATCGAATTGGATTTTAGCGGAGTGAAGCTTTATTTTATCGGACTGCGCTTAGGTTATCTGCACTTGCTGACGGCTAAAGAAACAGATGAAGCTTTGTCAGACCTGGGACCAGATCCGTTAGACCGTCGTATGACGTTGGAGAATTTTACAGCACGTCTAAAAGGACGACGGGGAATTTTGAAAACAACACTGGTAAATCAGCAGGTTTTTTCGGGGATTGGAAACTGCTACTCGGACGAAATTGCTTATATCGCCGGATTTACACCGGGTTCCAAGGTACAAAATATTGTACAGTCTCCAGAAAAAGTGGAAAAGCTATATCATGCTACTCAATCCGTACTTCGTGAAGCTACTGCGGAGGGCGGTTATATGGAAATGCCTCTAATGGAGGGAGACACGCTAACAGGTGGCTTTGATCATCAGTGTCGAGTATATGACCGTGAAGGAGAAGAATCTCCAAGCGGTGGGAAAATTGTAAGAGTCGAGCTGGCGGGAAAAAAAGCATTTTATTGCCCGGTGCAGCAGCATGATGCCTAAATTGCTTATCGGCTCTCACGTGAGTACGCGTGGTGGCTTTTCCAAAGCTGCTATACGTGCACGAGAGCAAGGAGGACGTTCATTTCAATATTTTCCGAAAAATCCTCGTAGTCTCAAGCTGAAGGAATGGAGTTCCATAGATGCTGCTGCTTGTAAAGCCTACTGCTCAGAGCACCAGCTTCAATCTATTGCTCATTCGCCATATCCCGTGAATCCAGCTCATGGTCGCGAACGCGGTCAGGAACTTTATGAACTGATGGTTGCTTCATTACGCAATGATCTGGATATTGCTGAAGCCTGTGGATCAAATGGGATAGTTGTTCATTTTGGACATATGCATTCGTCAGACCCGCTGGAGGGCTATCGTAATATTATTAACTGTCTGAATGATGTGCTGGAAGGCTGGCAGGGAAATGCTAAAATATTAATTGAGAATCAGGCTGGGGATCACGGTCCCATGGGAACCACGCTGGAGGAAATGGTTCAAATTCGCCAGTTGTGTCGAGATCCTGGCAGCATCGGATTTTGCCTGGATACTTGTCATGCGTATGCAGCAGGATTGTGGAACGGTGGAATGGACGAGGCTTTGCTTGAAAAAGGGGACCGTCTCGGCTATTGGCCAGCACTGTGCGGAGTTCATTTGAATGATTCCAAATACCCGTACGGCTCTAAAAAAGACAGACATGCGCGCGTGGGGCAAGGTTTCATTGGTACTGAGGGCATGCGCTGGATAACAGAACAAGAAGCTGTAAGAGGTATTCCCGTCGTATTGGAGAGTGAGGCGGGACCTGATGGGACACATCAGGAGGACATTCAAATGATTCAAAGCTGGGAGTGAATTATTTTAAATAGATAATAGTGATCTTAGAGAATGGTGTAAGCTTACTTTTTTGGGAAGAAGGAGGAGAAGTTGGTGTATTTGTTTATGGATGATTATCGACCTTGTCCTCCAGGTTTTAAACTGGCAAGGGACGCGGATGAGTGTCTGCTTCTGCTTCATGAATACCCTATATCGATCCTGTCGTTAGATTATGATTTGGGTCCAGGCCAACCGACGGGAAAGGATGTAGCTGCTGCTATTGCAAGTAAACAGTTATATCCGCGTGAAATTTACTTGCATTCCTCCAGTCCGCAGGGGCGGCGAGCCATGTATGAGCTGCTTTATGCGAATAAGCCGGAGGGAGTCACTGTGCATAACGGGCCGATTCCTGAGGTGCGTATGCAAGAGATCCTAAACGAGTCTAAGCGATGAAAGAGATCGGACAAAAAGAGGCGCGCCATGCCATATGGGAAGGATGCAAGCTGGCTTTGTTTGTATACACTCCCATGTGCGGAACATGCGCGGCTGCCCGTAGAATGTTAGAGGTAGCAGAGCATTTGCTCCCCGAAGGAGCAGTGGTGCAGAGCAACATTAACTATATTCCTGAACTGGTTCAGGAGTATCGGATTTCCAGCGTCCCCGCGCTTCTTATATATAATGGTGAAAACAAAAATCCTGAAATCATCTACAAAATGGAATCTGTAGGACACTTGCTGAGCAGGATAAGGAGCGTGATGGAATGATATCCATGAAGAACATTACATTACAGCGGGAAGAAAAACGTATCCTGGACGATGTAAGCCTAGAAATACGAGAAGGTGAACACTGGGCTATTCTGGGTCGCAATGGTTCCGGTAAAACAACATTGTTGGAAATGATGACAGGGTATATGTTTCCAAGTCGTGGTACGGTTGAAGTGCTTGGGCAAACGTATGGTCAATGTGATGTGCGAGAAGTTCGCAAGCAGATCGGATACATTAGCCAGACATTATTGGAAAAGCTGGCCCTAAAAGATCCCGTTTGGGAAGTGGTGGCTACAGGTGCGTATGCTTTTTTGCGTTTTTATCAGGAGATTCCGACGGAGGCAAAAGAAAAAGCCGTATCTCTTCTGGAGGGTATGAATTTAGGCGATCTGATTCATCACCCGTTGGGCACATTATCGCAAGGAGAACGTAAAAAGGTAATGCTGGCCCGCTCGCTGATGGCTGAACCTCGCCTACTGATAATGGACGAGCCTTGTGCCGGATTGGATTTATTTGAACGGGAAAAGATGTTGGTCGAGATTGATCGGCTTCGCAAGCGAGACTTATCAGTGGTCTATGTAACTCATCACATTGAGGAGATTGTCCCTCTTTTTACGCATGTTGCGTTGATTCGGGATGGCAAAGTCGCAGCTGCTGGATCGAAAAAAGAAGTTTTAACGAAAGAATTGATTATGCACACTTATGAAGTTCCAGTTGAGCTGGAATGGGATGGTGAACGTCCCTGGATTCGGGTGTGCACTGGAGGGTAACGTTATTTTGGAAGAACTATACATGAATACAGATGAACAGAGTGAATGCGCTTTGTCATCATCAAGATTTGTTTGTACGGCCAACCATGGTTTTGCACCCTATGCTCAAGAGGAGCTTAGAAGATTATTTGGGTCTGTAAAAAGTACAATGCTTCTACCTGGTGAAATTTTTTTAGCAACACTACCCGCGGGAGAAATTGAAACAGTGAGGACGATTACAGGCCAGCCACCAATGTTTCTTCGCCACTTGTTTCCTGTTCATTTTCAGGAGGAAGGAACGGATCTGGTTCAAGTGCAAGAGCGTCTGGTTGCATTTATCCGTAACCGCAGGGAACTGATAGATCAACGTGTTTCTTTGCAAGTACGCAAAGGAACTAATAGCAGTTGGACTGAAAGCGCAGGTGCGCTCAAGCTGGCTTTGAGTGAACAATTAAGTGATCTACCTATGGAGTTGGTGGTACAAGGTGCCGATGTTATTGTGTCCGTTTTTGCAGATACGGATACGTGGTACGCAGGCGTATCACATCCTCAGGACAACCTATCGGATTGGAGTGGAGGTGCAGTTCGTTTTCAGAAGGAAGACGGACAGATCTCTCGTGCCAAATTCAAGCTACTGGAAGCAGAAGCAACGTTCGGTATTGATTTTAGCGCTTTCCATCAGGGACTAGATATTGGGGCAGCACCGGGTGGATGGACTTCCTTTTTGCTGGAGCGTGGACTGAAAGTTACAGCAGTTGATCCGGCCAAGATGGAGCCATCGCTGATGAAGTACGCCAATCTGACGTTTTTGCGTAAAAATGCAAGTGAAGTCAAATTTAAAGAAAATTCGTTCGATCTGCTGGTTTGTGATATGAGCTGGAGCCCAAAACAGATGGCAAGGCTCGTTACTGATTTACTATATAGTTTGCGGAGTGGTGGTACGGCTATCGTAACAGTCAAGCTAATGCATAAAAAGCCCTTGGCGCTCATTCATGATGTGATTGCTTCATTTGAGGAGTCCGGCATGCAGATTCAGCGAGCTAAGCAGCTTTTCCATAACCGAGACGAGATTACCCTGTATATGATCAAGTATGGAAAATAATTCTTTACAATAGATACAGGTGTGCTATATAATAAAGCCAAATTGTTCCTTTAAAAAAATAATTGTGTTAAATCAAGGGAAAGCATCCCGCGAAAATTGTTTTCATGTCAGCATGAAGACTTCATTTTGCGGTGGCTTTCCCTTTTTTGCGTTGTCTGCTTTTAGAAGGGAGGTAAGAGAATGATGAATCAACCATCACGATTAGAGTTCGGGTCAATTGTCGGTGAGCGTTACCGAATAATTCGCACGTTAGGTTCGGGAGGCATGAGCCGCGTGTTCATGGCCGAAGATTTAAAGCTGCCGGGCAAGCATTGGGCGGTGAAGGAGTCGATTGCCGATCCAAAAATAATGAAGATTGTACGGACGGAAGCCGAAATGTTGATTTCGCTAAGCCATCCACGTTTACCGAGAATTGTTGATTTTTTTGAGTATCCTTCATCTGGTGCGGTATATCTGGTTATGGACTACATCGAAGGAATTACGCTGGAAGCATACATGAGGGGATACCAAGGCTATATACCACAGGAACAAATCATTCCACTCGCTCTGCAGGTATTGGATGTACTTGATTATTTGCATACCCGTCAATTACCAGTCATTTATCGGGACCTCAAGCCGGCGAATATTATGCTGACACCAGAAATGGAATTTAAGCTGATCGATTTTGGGATAGCGAGGAGTTATAAGTCCGAGCTGGATCAGGATACGATAAAGCTGGGCACAGTAGGCTTCGCTGCCCCAGAGCAATATGGAACAGGACAGACGGATGCTCGTTCGGACTTGTACAGTCTGGGGGCGTTACTATTGTATCTATGTACAGGTGGTAAATATAGCGAGTGGACTGCAGGAGTTGAAGGGTATATTCGTGGGGAATTGCCTCGACATTTGATTCCGATAATTCGAAAGCTGCTGCGGCATCATCCTGAGGAACGATTTCAGTCTGCTGAGGAGGTCATTGGAGAACTGAGGCGCAGTGCTGATTTTCAGTCTGCTCAACCAGGAAAATCTATGAGTAATGCTTCAATGGATTATGCTGGAACAAGGGTAGTGGCTGTGCTGGGCGTGTCTTCCGGCTCCGGTGCTACGCACACAGCAATTGCGGTGAGCCACTACTTGGCTCGAAGGACCCACTCTGTAGCCTTGGTTGAGCTACATAGTACAGCTAAGGCATTCGCCCGACTGCAAGAAGTCGTGGAAGGCATACCTGTTGGACAAGCGAGTTCAAGTCGGCGTTTTGAAGTCGATGGAGTCCATTATTGGCGGCAAACATCTCGTGCGGATGTCATTTCTTTGCTGGGCGGCTCCTACAGATTTATCGTACTGGACTTGGGGAATGGGCAGGACAATGAACGACTGGAAGAATTTCTGAGAGCTGATTACCCGCTAGTTGTTGGCTCAGGAGCCGAATGGAGAGTTCAGGATATAACGGGCTTAGCCCGATCTCTTCAGCGTCATCCGCAACACAAATGGAATTACTGCTTGCCATTGGCATCCTCGGAGGCTGTCCGCAGGTTACGAAAGGAGCTAGAACACGATAAAGTATTTGCGCTGCCGTTCCACTCAGACCCCTTCGAACAGGATGATGAAATGGATCAGGTATTGGATGAGCTTTTTCGTGGAGTCATTACAGACACCCGGAAAAAACGTTTCGGATTCCTTAAACGGCAGCACTAAATAAATAGACATGTATATATCAAAAAGAGGTAGGGGAGAAGCTGTGTGTCCAAGCTAAGAAAAAGCAGCAAACAAAAACTATCCGCAGGTTGTATTGGCGCGGGAATTGTAGGCATGATCTTTGTGAGCTACCTTATACTGAATACCCATCAAATGAGTGAGATCAGGAAACAGGCAGAGGTGGAGGCAGAGCAGAAATGGAAACTGTATGAACAAGAGCAACGGACCGCCAAAACAGGCTGGGCGGTTGTTCGTGACATTTCACCAGGCGAGCAGATTACATCTAATGATTTGAAGGGAATTAAGGTTCCTGGTTCTCAAGCCCCGTCTAATTTATTGGCAAATAAAAATGAAGTTTCCGGCACTACAGCCAAGATAGAACTAAAAAAAGGATCTGTGCTTACATCGGCTATGATTACTGCTAATGAACCGACACCTAAGGATCTACGCAACCGTGAGTTAAAAGTGGTGGTACTGCCCAGCAGCCTGAAGTCAGGGGACGAAGTAGATATCCGCATTCAATTTCCAACAGGTCAGGATTACATTCTATTATCCAAAAAGAAGATTTCCCGACTGGAAGGCCCAATCGTATGGGTTACTATGAATGAGCAGGAAATACTATCGCTTTCGAGTGCTATTGTAGATGCCTATCTGCATAAAGCATCCATCTATGCTCTGACATATGTAGATCCCCAATTTCAGCCCAAGGCAATCCCGACCTATCCGCCAAATGCGCAGGTGTTAGCGTTAATGAATAGTGATCCGAATTTAGTCCGTGTTGCTGAACAAAAACTGTCCAAGCAGCTACGAGATTCTCTAGAAAATGCGATTGGTTCATCAAACAATGTGATTTCAACACCTGTGGAAAGAGTTCTAAGTGAGGAGGTTGCAGCTCAGCATGCGGGCACAGCTATTGAAGATGCAGCAAGCGGAATTGATGATACAGGGAGTGAGGAACAGGATCACAAAGAACAAACGAAGATTCTAACGCAGGGCGGCAGCTCTGACCCGTATGCCAAATAAATGAGAGAAAAGGAACGGAAGTATGAAAACATGGATATTTGCCGGTCTTTGTGACAAAAGCGATACCTTATTATACATCAGCAGCGTATTGGCAGCTTCCGGTCAACAGGTACTGCTTGTGGACGCTACACTGCGGGGACGGTATCGGTATAGCATAGGAATGCTTGATAAACCACTACCCATTACGCAGTTTTGTGGATTCGATGTGGCAATTGGATTTACAGCATGGGAAGATCTGCATATCGATATGCTGGCTGATCAAAATGAAGAACAGACTTATGACATTGTTATTTTGGATGTAGAGCTGCCTGATTTTTGTCCAATTTCTGTTTGGAAAACGGCAGAACTGCGAGTTTGGGTCAGTGATTATAGCCACATGTTAATGCACAACGGACAGAATTGGCTTGAGCATTTGTTTGACCAAGCTGGATTCCCCAAAGATCTTGTATTTCACAAGCTATTTATACATGCAGTGGATTGTGGTGTAGAGGAAGCGTATTTGTGGGAATACATGAACCACTTTCCTGCCTTATGGCAGCAAGAGCCGTATGTACTGCCATGGGATGAGGGTCAGCTTGCTCTAAAGCTGGAAAATGAGCATAAAAAACAGCTTCTGCTAAAACCTCTATCCAGAATATATAAGAGAGAATTGTGCCGTTGCATTGGAGAATGGATGAGTTGGGAGATAAAAGAGAGTCGTCGTGCGCTAAAGCGTGCGGAAAGGAGGAGAGCATGAGCACCATTTTATTTTGGAGTCCAATTAAGGGAGCGAGTGGGAGTAGCTCTTTAGCGGCAGCAATAGCAATTACCATAGGTAATTTATATAGAGGAAGACTATTATTGACTCATTTAGGCCGTAGGCATACCGGTATTGAATCAGGATTTCCTATACAGGAGTACGCCATGGACGATCCGAGTCTACAGATTCAGGAAGGGGGCTGGGAGGCTGTTTCACGTTTAGTTCTGAGAGGGACGCTGTCTAGAGAAAATATTCGTAACTATACAATACCTGTGTTAGAACACACTCTGGATGTACTTGAGGGAACCTCCGGCTTTGGAGCTGCACCGCCGCTACTTTCCCCTGATCTTGTAAGGGTGGTAATTGATACAGCGAATCAATATTATGATTTAACGCTGATTGATGCAGGGAGTGGGGGAGGCTGGGGGGCTGTACAGCATGAAGCATGTGCACGAGCCAAACTGGCTGTTCTTTCGCTCACTCAGAATATGCGTGAGTTGGACGCTTATTTTGAATCTGTGTCTCCGTTATCCACATATTCGTCATTACCCTTATTAATTGTCCTTGGAAAATATGATGTGCATTCACAAGCGAATGAAGCGAACATACGCAGGAGATATGGCTACAAGGGTACTTTGTATACAGTTCCTTATAGCACCGAATTTATGGACGCATGGAACCGCAGGGATGTGATTGGCCATGTGCAGCGCGAGGTGCGAAGTGGAAAAGAGCAGCAACGCAAGCTTTTTATGTCTGTAGGATGGGCGCAGAGCGTACGGCAGATTAGCAAAGCTATTCTGGAGGCGGTAGAGTCCGATCTTCGGCTCAAGGCTTTGGAGAGGGGCGCTTAATGCTGTCCGCTCATATGATCAACGGGTTAATTGTTACCTGCATTGTGTTGTTGTGCATCGTACTGATTATTGTTAAATATCGAGGGAATCTTCACTCGCAACATTCAGCTCTTCGGATAGAACCAAAGAACGAAGAAGCCACCTTCGAAACATTGATAGAATATATCAAAAATGCGCTTCATGAACTAAGTCACAGCCAGATGGCAGATGCCGGATTACATGAAGAGGAATATAGGCGGCGTATCCATCAAAGGGCGGAACTACGAAGGGCGTTAAAGGACTGTGCCAATGGCAGCAGTGGAGATAAACGTTTTGTTAAAAATCTGATGAGTGAGCTTCTGATAAACGGTTACGGTTTGAACGAGAAAATCGCCGATACAATTATGCCATTCTCCAGACCTGAGTTGTTTAGCACACAGGATCAATTCGAAATTATTTTTTACCAATATCAGCAGAAGTTTGGCGCGGATGCACTATCACGTTTACTGGATACTTATGACTTAGCCGAAATGAGGTATTCACAGCAAGGTGAAGAGGATGGAAGCTATTTCGTAACAACAGAGGATATCCGCTATATCTATGACTGTGAATACCGTCCCCTTTCCTTTATGGAGAAAGTGGATATTATTGTGCAGCGGATTTATCAAAATTATAAAGGCTTTTCTGTCATTGATGATATTCGTGACCAGAAGATCGATGGTGTAAGCGGGGGTGTCAGTGGTGTGCCGGAAGGTGGGATTCCTTCATCACCACATTGGTCTTCAGATGGATTTGTATTTGAACAAACCTCTGCGCCTACTACAAATGGATATGAGAGTGTGTGGATTTTCTACAAAGGTAAAACTATCCATCTTTCATTCCTTTCCTTCGGATCGGAACGTGAGCTTAAAAGGGTATGTCAAAATATTTACAAATACAATTATCCAGGACAGCTTTCTGAAGCGAATGGTTATAAGGTCAACGAAATGAAGGATGGATCACGGGTAGTAGTAGTGCGCCCGCCTTTCTCTGAATCATGGGCTTTCTTTGTTCGTAAGTTTGATATTCAAAGCGCTTCGCTGGAACAGTTAATTAGGGGACAAAACGCTGATTTTCCAATCCAGCTATTATCTTATCTAATGAAAGGCAGTCGGATTACTGCAATTACAGGTGCGCAGGGTTCAGGAAAAACAACATTGTTAATGGCGATGGTCAAGCATATTTACGCTTCGTATACGCTTCGCGTTCAGGAAATGGCCTTTGAGCTGCATCTACGCAACATCTACAGTCGCCGTAATATTCTTACCTTTCGAGAAACAGATCATATTTCAGGACAACAAGGTCTTGACTTGCAGAAAAAAACAGATGGAACCGTCAATATTCTAGGTGAAGTAGCGAGTGATGAAGTAGCTGCTTGGATGATTCAAATGTCGCAGGTTGCTAGTCTGTTCACTATTTTTACTCACCATGCTAAAACATTTCGCGATCTTGTATTTTCGCTTCGTAATTCACTGCTCAAAACTGGAGTATTTCAGCATGAAGGCATTGCTGAAGAACAGGTAGTGCATGTCATTAATTTTGATGTGCATCTCAAGCGTGATGCGCAAGGGCGGCGTTATATCGAACGGATCACAGAATGTGTACCGCGTAATCCAGAGCATACGGATGTAGGTCCCAATGCTTCATCGAGCTATAGCTATCGCCATGTTATGGAATATCGAAATGGAAGCTATATACCAATGAAGCCCTTGACAGCTAAAAGCGTAGAAGAAATGTGTGAGCAAATGAATGCTAAGGATGCTACAGATTTCTGCAGTTTTTTGACCCGTTATTGGGAGGAAGACTATGAGTCTTAAAGAAATTTTATTGTGGGTTTTGCTTATATCAGGTGTGGGATTTGCAGTTCTATATACAGTTTTGTATGGGTTGCATAAGCATAAGAGCTATGCAGTTCGCAGAGGTAGAATTCATTCTGTACAGGAAGCACGAAAGGGAAAAGCGGTACTTCAACGGGAACTTCAAACTTTAATGCATAAATTGTATACGCTGTGTATGAGGGTCCCTATCACATCTGGATACATCACAAGTGTACGTAAGCGACTAGCTGGTCAGCATGCATACGATGAGTATAAGCTTCGTCTGCAGACCATGAAGATGATACTGTTCAGCTGGGGTACTTTTGTTTGCAGCGGCGTTGTGCTGTTGATGATGAAACCAGGAATAGAGTTTGCTATATTGGCCGTTTTATGTGGAGTGGTAATCAACAGTCTTGTTATAGATGTGGCCACTAGCCAAATGGAAAAAAGGCTACTTTCTCAAATGATCGAATTGTTCGCCAATGTACGTCATCACTATCATCAGCACGGTATGGTAGAAGAATCCATATCTGAAGCGGCCGATTTAGCAGGAGCAGAGGCTGGAAGACATGCACGGCTCATCCATGAGGCGCTGACAGATGCTGATCCGCACGAGGCACTCGAAAGATATTATGAATCAGCTCCAAATCGGTTTTTAAAAGCCTTTGCTGGTATTTCGTATATGGTAATGGAGTTTGGTGATCGGGTTGAGGATGGTGGTTCCATTTATTTAAAGGGGCTAAGCAGTCTTGCACGTGAAATCCAGTTGGAGTTACTGCGGAGAAATAAACTGGACTACCTACTAAAAAGTTTAAACGTGATCGCACTGGCTCCCGTTTTCTTTACTACCCCAATCGAGAGATGGGCGAGATCCAGCTTTCCATCCATGGATGAGTTTTATCAGGGGAAATTGGGTTATATCACAAAATTGACCGTTTACATTGTTATCATCCTATCCTACTTTCTGTTACAGAAACTGCAACAGTCGGACGAGACAGGATATCGTGCGGGTAAAGGGCGGAGGGTGTGGGAGCAGAAGTTATATCGTCTGCCCATCATTCGTAATATGGTGGATTCTTTAATTCCCCGGCAGCATATGACATCTTATTCCCAGATAACCCGACTATTAAAGGAAAGTGGTGCGGAGGTAAAGCTTGAGTGGCTCTACATACGTAGAATTGCTCTTTTTATCTTAGGATTAGTGCTTAGTATCAGCACCATATTTATTTTACATGAAGCTGAAAAAACGCATATCCTTCACGCACCAGTACAATCGGGTCAAATGTTTGGACGTTTAAGTCCGATAGAGGAAAAGGAAGCTTTGAAGCAGAGTGAGATTGACCGCAAAATCATGCAAACGTTGTACATGAAAGCGGATAGCACATACGAGCGAGCGTACGCTGCTTTAGAACACTATGCTAATGGCACAGCTACTCCAGAGCAGCTATCCAGAAATACTCAACGAATTCTCCAAAAGCTGAAAGATTGGAATGAAGAATATATCAAATGGTGGGAAGTACTGATTAGTATAGTTGCTGGGTATGTAGCCTACCAAATGCCCATGCTTTTATTATATTTGCAACGGAAAATGCGTTATTTGGACATGAAGCATGAGGTGTATCAGTTTCAAACGGTTATTTCCATTTTACGGGTTATGGAACGAATGTCTGTCGAGGAAATATTGGAGTGGCTGAACAGATTTTCAGTTATCTTCAAAAGACCTCTGCAAAAATGTCTGCTTCATTATGAACATGGACCAGAGGCAGCTCTCGATTTGTTGAAAGAAGAAGCACCTTTGCCGGAATTTCAACGTCTGGTGGACAAGCTTTATTTATCTTTGGGGAAAATTACCATTAGAGAGGCGTTTGATGATTTGGAATCCCAGATGACCTACTATTTTGAACAAAGAAAACAGGAGTATGAAAAAATAATAGACAGCAAGGCAATCTGGGGGAGGATGATTGGTTTTGCCCCGATGTATGGTCTTATCTTTTTATATTTGGTGATTCCGCTGATCGGTATGAGCTTTGTTCAAATGGATAGCTATTATGAGCAAATACAAAAAATTCAGTAAGTAAATTCAATGATGATTAACCAATATTACAAGTTGAGGAGAGAAAGAAATGAACAATGCATCAACAGCATTAAAGGTAGCTGCTGGGATATTTTTGACCATCGCACTAATTACAATTGTAGTCATACTGTTTATCTCAGCTCAGGAAGCTACTAAAACAGCACAAAACAATTTCGCCGATATCCAGACCGAATTGTCTCAAGCCTCCTTTACAGTATACGACGGCACAACAATTAGCGGCTCCCAGGTAACCAATGCGCTGCGGAAGTTTCAGGGAAAGGACCAGTTTGGTATTCAGATTAAAACCGGCAAAAATATGGCAGGACAGTGGTATGGAAATGCTCTGAACATTAGTCCAGACAGCGAGCAGTATGGTGCTGTGAATGGCGGCAGTGATAAGACGGGAAAAATTGCGAATACACTTAATGAAAAGGAGAATGAATACGTAAATCCAAGTGGTAAATTCAAGGCTGAAATCGTTAAAGACAAATCAAACGTGGTACGTGGGTTGTTGTTTACCCAGTCTTAAGAAGTACAGCAAAGATAATAGTCATAAGGGAGATGTGAGCATGTCTGATCACGCTTCAAGTATGCTGTGGCTTGGTGTGTCAGTTATTCTATTTATAACCGCATGTGCAGCAGCAGCAAACTTGTCCAGTCAATTGGGTAGTGCACTGGAATTAAGGTCGCAGCGGGAGGAGCAATCAGAGGGGCGGATATCCAGAACTATAGAGGTGGAGACGCCGCAACGGATTAAGGGGACTCAAGTTATCCAGACCATTCGGATGAACTTGCAGGAGGGGATTTCGGTTCAAGTTGACGGTTTAGAGTACGATGTATACTCTGAACCGTTTGAGCCTGATGTATCTACCTTGGATGCTTCCTCTATATATGCCATATACCCACAGCGTAATGGGAACGGAGACATAACATCTGTACGTTTTGAGAAATTGGGGGAGGACTGAAGTGGTTCAAATAATATCCAAGCTGTTGGGGGCGCTGCTCGCTGTATTGCTTTTGTACATCGTACCCGCAGCTCAAGCTGCTGAACGGCAGGATGATATATCCGGGTTAAATACATATCATTCGACTGTACATTTTGTTGATATGGTAAGAACCAAAGGTTACATTACACCGACGATGTATAACGATTTTATGCGTGATCTGGAGCTGACAGGCAATACGTACGAAGTTGATTTGGAGCATATGCACAAAAAATATGTACCGAACTATGCAGATGCGGCGAAGCCAGACAGTTTTCTTGGTAATTATGAAGCTGTATACGATGGCTACTATAACCCGCAAATCTTACCTGTACTGTTTCCTGATAATTCGCAGCCCAAGTCGGAACAGACACGTCGGTATACCTTGATGGCCGGAGATTATTTTACAGTACGATTACATAATACGAATCGAACTCCTGCGGATTTATACAAATCCTGGATTTTGGGTGGAATAGATAACGATAAGCCGGCAGTTTCAGCTTCTTACGGGGGCATGGTTTTGAATGAAGATTACTGATTTTGCAGTTATATTTGTCCTACTCTTTTTGCCCTTTGGTGTGGTTAGTGATTTACGAGTGCAGAATCAGCGTGAAGTACAGCAGCTAGAAATCAAATATACGTCTGCTCTCCGTACCGCAGTTCAGGATGCAGGTGTTGTGCTCTCACAGAATGAACATCAGGAACGCGAGGCCGGATATGGATCAGATAAGTTTTTTCGTGTAGATAAAGAAGAAGCACTGGTGACGTTCCTGCACACTTTCTTCCTTAATATGGGCATTGATGGGGATACAGCAGCACAACGTGCGTTATTGGATTACATACCAGTCATTGTGATTCTGGACTATGATGGTTATTATACGTTCGCTTCAGCAACCTATAAAGATGCGTATGGACAAGCGGTCATAGGCCACAAGTGGAGCGAAAAAAAGCCTTATGCCTATGTTGATGCAGCAGGCAATAGTGTGGGATTCACCCTGGACAATTATCTGCACGCATATGATGCGCGGAATCAGAGATGGGTGGAGGGTTTTCAAAAGGAGCTTGAGGGTCAGACCCCCATTTCGTTCCTGAACAATTCATTAACCTTTGAGCAAATGCGCCGTTCTACCATCGTTCGCACCGTTCAGGAAGATCTGGCTCGAATGATTAACGTCCATAACGAAAAAGCAGCACGGAATGGCATTTCCTATACGTTCACTCTTCCACTCATTCCACAAGAGGAATGGTATAACACGATAGATGATGTGGGTATGATTGCGTTTATCCAAGGCATTCCAGTTGGAGACAGGTATTACAATAACTACGGGTTTGGTGGTGGAAGAGTCGTCCGAAAGCGATCTATTATTGGAGGCATAGAACCGGGTACTAAAATGAAATATTTTTATAGAGATTCATATCCAGCCCCTTTTCAAGCGGTTGAGCGTTTTACGGATGAAAAATCTGCGGCAGCTGCTGGGTATTTCGAATACAAATATCATAACAGCTTAAAATAATCACTCTCCGGGGTGGGTTTCGTATTATTAGGTCAACTAAAAGGTTGGCCTGCAGTGACAGCCTAGTCTTTCGATTTTATGGTCACTGCTATTTTAAAGAGTGAGTCAAATAAATGGAATTTGATACTCGACTTATCGGGGGGAGTTCCAACGAAGCTGACACCACTCGCAAAGTATATGCGGTTATATGTAATTTTAAGTGCTAATATCTGTTGAAGTAAAAGACGAAACCGCTTGTGAATATTTTTGTCTTGGCATCATTTAGGCTCTTGCCTAATGTTGAAGGTTTTTTAGTCCTTTATATAGGCAACCGCATATGATAAGTAAACACTGAATCAAATAAAGGAGAATGAGTATGTACCCTAAATCATGCCATCACTTCCCATGGCATATTCCTATGTATAACAGCTGTAATTACAACTATCGGAGTTATAATCCTCAATACTACAATTGGTACAACAACGACAGTAATCTCAATGAAAAGATAATATTAAGAGATTATGGACAAAGTCCATTTGTAGTGAATATTGACCAGGCTGCAAATCAAAACAAAAATTATCGTACTGCTATATGGACAGGGAAACATTTTCAAGTGACTCTGATGAGTATTAATGTTGGCGATGATATCGGTTTAGAAGCTCATCCAACAACTGATCAATTCATACGTATTGAAGAAGGTCAGGCACTTGTTCAAATGGGGGATAGGAAAGACAAATTAGATTATCAAGTGATGGCCTATGATGACTATGCAATTATGATACCTGCTGGAAAATGGCACAATGTAATTAATACAGGAAATACGCCCCTTAAGATATACGTTATCTATGCACCGCCTGAGCATCCATTTGGTACAGTTCATGAAACAAAAGAAATTGCCATGTCTGCTGAAAGATAGCCAATTATAAATTAATTTTATTTCATCCCGGTCAAGAACCCAGACCGGGATGATTACATTTTCTCATTTTATTATTCCTCCGATACTCATGAGAACTGTCTACATAGAGTTCCTTTTTATTAATTGTTATTAGAACTTATCAATTATTTAGGCATTCATTGCTAGGGAATTGTAAGCTTCTGTATACTAGAAGCTTAGATTACCAAAGCAGCAAGTAACTCCTTACGTACATACCGAAGAGGAGCTTAAGTGCTACTACGATTAACTGTTTTTCTTTTTTTAGGCCAATCCATCTGAAAACCTTAAAATTCGCTGTTTTCAATATTCCGATAAGGGTGCCGGATGTGCTACAATAAAGCTTTGAAAGAAACGATAGCTATATGAAATAAGAACACTCGGCAATGCCGATGAGACAATAAGGAGCCAAAAACAGCTTATGAGTTTATTGACTGTAGAAAATGTATCCCACAACTTTGGGGACCGTGCGTTATTTAAAAATGTTTCCTTTCGATTACTTGCGGGGGAACGTGTAGGATTGGTAGGAGCAAACGGTGTTGGTAAATCGACACTCATGAACATTCTGACTGGAAAATTGCTTAAAGATGAAGGCAAAGTGGAATGGACTCCACGTGTACGTTATGGCTATCTGGATCAGCACACCAAGCTAACGCCAGGTAAAACAGTACGTGATGTATTAAAAGACGCGTTTCTTCCTTTGTTGGAACTGGAAAAGGAAATGATGCAGATTACGGATAAAATGGGAGAGGCTTCTCCCGAAGAGTTGGAAGTACTGCTGGAACAGATGGGAGAAATTCAAGAGCAACTGGATATGGGGGATTTTTACCTCATTGATGTGAAGGTTGAAGAAATGGCGAATGGATTAGGTCTCTCTGCCATCGGACTGGATCGGGATGTAGCAGCCCTTAGTGGTGGGCAACGGACAAAGGTGCTGCTTGCGAAGTTGCTGTTGGAAAAGCCAAATGTATTGCTGCTGGATGAGCCTACCAACTATTTGGATGTGGAGCATATTGAGTGGCTTACGCGATATTTGAAGGATTATCCTTATGCTTTTATCCTAATTTCACATGATACTGAATTTATGAACCAAGTCGTTAATGTAATCTACCATCTTGAATTTGCTAAGATGACCCGTTATTCAGCTAACTATGAAAAGTTTCTTGAGATGGCGGATCTGAACAAAGCCCAGCATATTGATGCATATGAGAAGCAGCAGGAATATATTAAGAAACAGGAAGATTTTATTCAGCGCAATAAAGCGCGCGCATCTACATCAGGTCGTGCAAAAAGCCGTGAAAAGCAGCTTGATCGGATCGAACGTATTGATAAGCCAGAAGAAGCCGCAAAGCCAACCTTTCAGTTCAAAGAAGCCCGTGCAAGCGGGAAAACAGTTTTTGAGGGTATTGACTTTGAAATTGGCTATACTCATGCCCTTTTGCCTAAAATGTCCATGACGATCGAACGTGGTGAAAAGATCGCAATTGTTGGCTGCAATGGTGTTGGTAAGTCTACGTTACTCAAAACCATTCTGGGGAAAATACCTCCGATCAGCGGAAAAACCTATCAAGGAGATTTTTTGCAGCCCGCTTATTTTGAGCAGGAAGTAAAGGCAGAGAAAATTACACCGATTGACGATGTATGGAATGAATTTCCACATTTGAATCAGCATGAAGTACGAGCGCATTTGGCGCGTTGTGGTTTGAAGAATGAGCATATCACCCGGCCTTTGTCTGCGCTTAGTGGTGGAGAACAGGCTAAAGTCCGCCTTTGTAAACTGTTAATGCGTGAGAGCAACTGGGTACTGTTTGATGAGCCTACCAACCACTTGGATGTCAAAGCAAAGGATGAACTCAAACGCGCTTTGAAGGAATACAAAGGGACCGTATTGCTTGTATCCCACGAACCGGACTTTTACGAGGATTGGGTAACCAAAACGTGGAATGTAGAAGAGTGGTCTAGTAAAGTTAACTAAAATCCAGTTCTGACAGATTTCACACAAGTTGGGGTTTGCAGAATTAGGAAAATATGCTAAGCTATCTTTAGCTGATACAATAAAATAGTCACACTAGGGGAGCCGCCCATGCGGCTGAGACGAAATAAATGGATTTCGGACCCTTTGTACCTGATCTGGGTTATGCCAGCGTAGGGAAGTGAGTACTGTACAAACAAGGTAGTAGCTCTTTACTTTTGTTTGCGCAGGGAACGATATACGTTTACGGATATAATAGTCCGTTTGATTTTGAACGTTTGTCAAGCCACTTCCTTTGGGAAGTGGCTTTTTGCGTTTCGTTCATCCTCATTTGTTCGAGCTTCCGTAGACGGATTTACATATGATCTCCTTTCATTATTGCTGGTACATGTGGCTGGCTCCGTATGATATTACCCAATAGGGAGCTGCAACAATATAGTTCAGCTTATACGATTATTTTATATTTTTTAGTCCAAGTGAGGTGAAAATGAGATCGAATTACACGTAATTACGATGGAAAGTGTCTCCTGTGTGGATGTACCCAAAGTGGCTGCCGCTATTTGTCCTTATATTCATTATGTACACGCGCGTTCGAAACAGAAGGGTGCCTCTGCTTTGCTTTCTTTGACTCGTAGCATGATCAAGCAGGAAGTTCCTTTGCGGCAAATTGTAGTAAATGACCGCGTGGACGTAGCTTTACTTACCTCGGCAGGAGCTGTCCAGCTTCCAGCTAATGGGTTATCTGTGGTGGATGCGAAAAGTCTACTTTCAGAGGGTACACGCTGTGGAGTGTCTGTACATTCCTTGGAGGAGGTGCAGACCGCCGAGCAGGCTGGAGCAGACTATGTACTATTTGGTCATGTATATGAGACCCATTGTAAAGCCGGTCTTGTACCGCGGGGTATAGCACAGCTTGAACGCATTTGCAGATTGTCGGACATTCCGGTGATAGCGCTGGGAGGCATACAACCCCATCATGTTCCAGAGCTTTATCATGCTGGAGCAAGCGGAATTGCGGTGATGTCTGGTATATGGGAAGCAAAGTCACCCGTTGCAGCAGCGATGGAATATAGGCGAATGGTAGATCTTGTAGTTCACAACCTGTAGCAAGAAAACGAGATGAAGGGAAAGCAGAATGCTTACTGGAGAGGAGACGCGGAACATATGTTAAAGACACATACAGAGAAAAAAGCGATAGGACAAGCTGAATGCTTGGTCATAGGCGGAGGTGTGATCGGCAGTTCCATTGCTTATCATGTGGCTAAGGAGGGACGCATTACGATCATGCTGGAACGATGGATCCCTGGTGAGGGAGCATCAGGAGCAGCGGTGGGAATGCTGGCAGCGGAAAGTGAAGAGTTTGCAGACCTTGAGCTGGCACGATTTGCCCGTACAAGTCGAGATGCATTCCCTGACCTTGTCTGTGATTTGGAACGTTTATCGGGTATTTCAGTGGACTTTCGTACAGGAGGATTTGTGACCCCATTTCGTTCGGAAGCAGAGGGCCAAAAACGCTGGAATGCTGCGAATATGCGAGAGGATGATCGTCCCATTTGGTGGGATGCCAAGGAGTTGGCCCGACGGATTCCGGGCTTGGCAGATCAAGTAATTGGGGCTATCTACCGATCAAAGGAGACACAAGTGTCTCCTGTCCAGCTTTGCCGTGCTTATGCAGGGGCAGCTGCGGTGCTGGGAGCAACAATATGGTCTGGAACTCAAGCTGAGGAACTGGTCATACAGGATGGTCGAGTTTGCGGTGTGCGAACGGATAGTGGATTTTTTTCCTGTGATCAGGTCGTGATTGCCGCAGGCTTGGACAGCTTGAAATTGCTAGAACAAATTGGGTTTGATTATCCACTATACCCGGTCAAGGGCGAAGCGGTAGCAGTCTCCTTGAAGGATCATCCGTTGGATTATACCATTTATGCTGACGATATTTACCTCGTGCCTAAACAGAATAACGAGCTTTGGATTGGTGCCACGAGTCTTCCGTATCAATATGACAAAGAGGTGACCGTAGGAGGCTTAAAGGGGCTGTTAGCACGTGCATCTGCCTGGTTGCCGCGTGTACAGGAAGCTTCTTTTGTACGTGCATGGGCGGGCTTGCGTCCGCAGGCAACTGCGGAGCGTCCTTTCATTGGTCCTGTTCCTGGGCTAGAGGGCGTCTATGCTGCAGTCGGGCATTATCGCAACGGTGTCCTGCTTAGTGATGCGACTGGGCGAGCGATGGCAGCTATGCTTAAAGGGGCTGGTGCAGCTGGACTTGGAATAAGTAAATTTTCTTCTGAACTCCTCAAGGAGGAAAGCTTATGAAGCTGATCATTAACGGACAGAGTATGACCATTTCCAATCGAATCACTCGTGTGGATCAATTGCTGCATGAACTTGATTTAAAGGTGAAAACCGTAGTGGTAGAGCTGAATCGGCATATATTGACCCGTGAAGATCATCATGAAACGGTACTTAAGGATGGAGATTGCCTAGAAATCGTACATTTTGTAGGAGGCGGTTGATCATGTTAACCATTGGAAAAGCATCTTTTACCTCAAGGCTGTTGCTAGGAACAGGGAAATTTTCGGATCTGGATATCCAATCCCAAGCTGTAGAGGCTGCTGAGACGGAAATATTAACGTTCGCTGTGCGCAGACTGAATTTGGAGGAACGGGATAAGCAGCATTTTCTCGATACACTGGATTTGAGCCGGTATACACTTCTTCCCAACACAGCGGGGGCAACAACAGCAGAGGAGGCAATCCGTATTGCCAAGTTGGCAAAAGCCTCCGGCTTGTGCGATATGATTAAGGTAGAAGTCATTGGGGATAGCAAGACGCTGTTGCCTGATCCTTTTGAAACATTGAAAGCTAGTGAAAAGTTGCTAGAGGAAGGCTTTGTCGTGCTACCCTACATATCGGATGATGTGATACTAGCGAAGAGGTTGCAAGAGCTTGGAGTACATGCCGTAATGCCTGGAGCGTCGCCGATTGGTACAGGACATGGTTTGCTCAATCCGTTTTCGTTAGAGTTGATTATCGAGCAAGCGGAAGTTCCGGTCATTGTCGATGCTGGTATTCGCTCACCTGGTGACGCAGCAATGGCAATGCAGTTGGGAGCAGATGGTGTTCTGCTGAATACAGCTGTCTCAGGAGCGAAGAATCCTGTGAAAATGGCTGAGGCCATGAAGCTGGCTGTACGTGCAGGCAGATATGGATTTGAGGCGGGGATGATTCCTGTAAAACGTTATGCCTCAGCAAGCAGTCCGATAGAAGGCATGGTTCAGGGATGAGGATTACTAAAAAATCTGCTGCTGAACCACCACAAAGAGACCGTTATTCCAGACAGGAAAGGTTTGCACCCTTTGGGCCTGCAGGCCAACGCCGGCTTGCTTCCTCTCATGTACTAATCATAGGTGTTGGAGCGCTGGGCACTGGTATTGCAGAAACGTTAGTTCGTGGAGGCGTAGGTACGGTAAGCCTGGTAGACCGGGATTATGTGGAATGGAGCAATTTGCAGCGCCAGCAGCTTTTTCAGGAAAGTGATGCTGTGCAAAGGTGTCCCAAAGCAGTAGCTGCCCAGCGAAGATTAAAGGATATTAATTCGGAAACAATTGTACATGCACATGTCTTGGATGTTGGGATAGAAGAGCTGGAAGAGTTGATCCAGGGGGTAGATCTCATGATGGATGCAACCGATAATTTCGATACCCGGCTTCTTATGAACGACATGGCACTCAAGCATCGCATTCCTTGGATTTATGGAGGATGTGTGGGTAGCTACGGTGTAACTTACACTATTTTACCGGGTCAGACACCTTGTCTACACTGTCTGATGGGAACTGTACCGCTTGGAGGGGAGACCTGTGATACGGCCGGGATTATTCCGCAGGCAGTACAAATGGTCACCGCTAACCAGACTACGGAAGCTTTCAAGCTTCTTGGTGGATATCCCGAGAACTTGAGAGGAAAGTTGCTTTCGTTTGATTTGTGGAAAAATGAGTATGTAGCAATAGCAGTGGATCGTCTTAAAAAAGCGAATTGTCCTTCTTGCGGTAGCCAACCGACGTATCCCTATTTATCAGCTTCTTATCGGCAGAAGACAGATGTTTTGTGCGGTAGGGATACCGTTCAAATAAGACCTGCCAACCGAACACATCTGAATCTCGCAGAGATAGCAAATAGATTTACAGCATTGGGTGAGGGGAACGTAGAGTGGAATTCGTATCTGGTTTCCTTTAGTGTGGGCGAGCATCACTTAGTTGTTTTTGCAGATGGCAGAGCGCTGATCCATGGGACAAAGGACGTGGCAAAAGCAAGAAGTCTATATCATCGCTATTTGGGCTGAAAACCATAAACCATAAACCATAAAGCATAAAGCAGAAAACCATTCTTTGAGAATGATTTTCTGCTTTTTTGTTACACTAACACAAATATGTTTTAATGGCTTATAACAAACTTGTTCGTATCCAATATGTAATGCGATGTCCAAACCAGGTGGGTGAAAAGATGAGCCCGTTAATTGTACTTGTGGATGAAAATGAAGCGCCCGCTGTATTCGTTCATCCATTGGAGCAGGCAGGTTATCAGGTGGTTCATGTTCGTAATACGTCGGATGTAAGCCCTTATATAGCTCAAAATCCTGTGAGTTTGCTACTCCTGAACATTAAAGATGAACAGGCGGACACTCAAGGCTTGATTCGCATTTTGCAGCAGAACTATCCTCATGTTCCACTGCTTGTAATGATTTCATCAGATGAGGAAGCACTTATGGTTTACTGCTTTGAACAAGGAGCACATGATGTAATGGTAGTGCCCTTTTATCCTAGAGTTCTTCAGGCTAGAGTAGCTAATTTATTACGCATTTTTGGTGTTGAACGTGATGTGAAAAGAGCAATCGAGGCAGGGGATTTACATATAGACACTGCAAGCAGAATGGTGAGCAGAGGGGAGCGAAAGCTGGAATTAACTCCGAAAGAATTCGATCTTTTGCTACATCTGGCGATACATCTTAATCAAGTTTGTAGCAGGCAGCAAATTTTAAAGGATGTTTGGAAACATGATTATATCGCTGATACGAACGTAGTAGATGTGTACATCAGGCATTTAAGGGTTAAAGTAGATAGAGGGCAAAAGTTTAAAATGATTCGAACGGAACGAGGCATTGGCTATTCACTCAGAACGCCAACTGAAGCAAAATAGCATAAAGTTTAAATAAAAAAAAGCCGAGACTTTTCGTCCCGGCTTACCAATCTTAAATGAGTTTTACATTACAGCACGCGACGTGCTTTAATGTACGTTCTTTTCCAGTTTCCGGAGTTCAAATCAGAGATGGTCACCCCAGGTCCACCGTAAGTGTGTAGGATTTTACCCCCGCCCATATATACTGCTACGTGAGTAATATTGCGTCCTGTGGCACGGCTACCGCTTGAAAAGAACACTAAGTCACCTTTTTTCAAATTGGCCTTGGATACGGCATGTCCGACTTTAGACTGTTGAACAGAAGTACGCGGCAAATCGACTCCGTATTTCTTGAATATGTGCTTCATGAAAGAAGAACAGTCAAAATTGCGTGTGGTGCTTGTGGAAGCTCCAAACTTATAAGGAGTACCCATATATTTTTTGCCGTAGTTAATTACTTTTTGACCTACAGTAGTAGTAGCAGTAGCAGCTTGTGCTGTATTTGTTCCCTCAATGGCAAAAGTACCAAAGCCGATAGTGGCAGCGACTCCTGCGATAATTACCTTTTTTATGATTTTATGCATATTCATGTTGTAAGTACCTCCAAAAATTGATTTGTGCAATATTTTGCTGAGTTGATAACTAACTGACAGCGTTGAGTATAACAGTTTTGAAGCCGCCTAATAGTTGGAAAACTACTCTCAAGTGCTTGTGGAGCAAGGCTTACGTCGCGATTATTAAAAAACGATTAAAAATTACAATTTGTAAAAAATAAATTAATTCTAGTACCTTCAAAAAACCGAAAAACCCTTGTTAGTCAAGGGTTTTGAGTGTGTGAACAACTCTTTAAATAGTTACAACAATGTCATAATTAATCCTTGCTTTGAATAACGAGTAGTAGACCGCTTTTGATAGAAATAGTACCTTTTGCAGCCGTTAGCTTATTGCTGACACCCCGTGATTGTCCCATTTTGAGTGTGGCATTATGAAGGGGATACATAAATCCTTCCAGTTGTATACCTGTTACTTCGGCGGTCATAGGAATCAGGGATGTATATGTATAGCCCATGGGCTGGATCTCGAGCGTTGATCCGGTCAGCTCAATATAATTATGTGCGTCCATGATAGCGCAACTAATGTGATGCTGCATGGCCCGTACTAATATTTGAACATTGGCTAAGGTGTGGTCCATTCGAGTGCCAGTAACACCGAGCAAGAGTACATGATCTACTTGTTCTTCCATAGCAATTTCTAAAGCAAGCTCTGTATCAGTTAGGTCCTTATGTACTGGATCGCACGCAATCATACGTTGGCTTGCTGATTTTACCTGTTCTTGTTCCTCTGAAGTAATCGAATCAAAATCTCCTACAGAGACGTGTGGTGTAATACCATGTTCTATCAGGAAAAGGGCACCTTTATCTGCGCCTATAATAAAATCATCGGGTTGTATTTGTTGTAAATCTTCTTCATTAAGACGACCGCCTGAAAATACAATGGCTCGCTTTTTCATCATAACCAACATCCTTTCTTTCTGCATACGGTTCCAGATATACGATCATTTTAAGTATACCGCGTTAAATATGGCTTGCACAATTTTGGAGGACCTGGCTACAATGGAACAGAAAAAAAGTGTGACGTGAATTAGGAAGGGGAACGAAATGATTAACGTTTTGTTTGTGTGTTTGGGCAATATTTGCCGCTCTCCCATGGGGGAGGCAATACTGAGACATAAAGCAAAGGAACGGGGATTAGACGCAGAAATTCGGGTGGATTCGGCTGGAACAGGCGACTGGCATATTGGAAATCCTCCGCATGAGGGAACGCTAAAGCAGCTTAAACTGCACGGAATCAGCGAACAAGGCATACAGGCACGGCAAATAACGGATCGTGATTTTGATGCATTTGATTATATTGTGTGCATGGATGACTCTAATGAACGAAACATGCGTAAACTTGCAGGTGGAGCAGATGCTGATATTCTAAAATTCATGGATTTGCTTCCTCAAGAAAAGTTAAGAGAAGTACCCGACCCATATTTTACCGGGAACTTTGAAGAGACCTATCGATTATTGGACGCAGGATGCGAGGCCTTGCTGGACAAGATCATAGAAGAAAAGCTATAATGTGAACGACAGATGACGGCAATCATTGCCGTTTTTCGTTATATATTTTTGAAAGCGTAATCAAAATATAAAAAAAGAGGAAGGAGCCTTATGTCCTCCTAGGTCAATGCTCCATTCCTCATCATTGTCTGGGATGTTTTTTTACTCAGGCACGATCCAAAAAATACATTAGCGCGTCAGGCAACTCGTTTTGCCAAAAGCCCCATAAATGTTTGCCATCCTTTTCACGGTAAGAAACTTCGGCGTTCCGCTCGCGCAGTAAATCTGCGCATTGACGGTTCAGCTCTACAAAGTTGTAAATGCCGGTATCACTCTCAAAAGCATCTTCCTGAAGGCCAACTGTCATCCATACATTTAGATGCGACAGTTCTTTCTCACGGGCAATAATTTCTTGCGAAGCTTCATAGTAGGCACCTGAGAGGCTAATAATGCGATTAAACAGCTCAGGATACAATAGCGCCAAATGCAAAGACACACTGCCTCCCAGTGAATCCCCAGCAAGAATGCGGGAAGCTGCATCTTTTCTTATAGGATACTTTTGTTCCACATAGGGAATAATCTCTTCTGCAAAACAGGCAGTGTATGCCTCAAAACGATTGCCGAAGGGAGCGTACTCCTGAGTTCTGATTTTGGTGTTCACTTCCACGCCTACAATAATGAAGGGTTCCACGCCCTCATCCAGTATGAGACGGTTGGCGTGTGTTGCAATTCGTCCAAAGTTGAAGAATTCCTCTCCATCCTGACAGTAGACGACCGGGTAGCTCAATATTTCATTATAGCCGGGCGGCAAATAAATCCGAAGAGTTCGGGTTTCGCCAAGTAAGCGGCTGTCTACTTCGTCTTTAAGGATGGTTCGTTTTAAATACCGAGAATCCGTCATTTTTCGTCACCTTTCTTGGGTATTATTTTGCATTAAGGATCACAATAAGTTAAGATTACCCTGATTGCAATAGATGTTTAAAATTTCAATCATGTACTAAGCTGTTATAGTAAAAAACACACCCTGTTACATACACAAAAATGTGGTAAACTCAAAAAAAATAACTAAATCTTTGACGCGAGCGATATAACAGGTGTATAATAATCCTATAACAGCGGAACTTGATATTCAAATTTTTTTGTTGAGGTGAAGAAAATGAGCAAGGTTCCTTATGAAGTTTACACAGAGGAAGTTGAGGCTCTGTCCGTGCTTTCTCCGGATGGTGAAATTATCAATAAAGATAAATTGCCTAAACTTACAGATGATCAATTGAAAGAAATTATGTATCGTATGGTATTTACACGTACTTGGGATGACCGTGCTGTTAACTTGGGCCGTCAAGGACGTCTCGGCTTCTACGCTCCGGTATCCGGACAAGAAGCAACAATGGTTGGTAGTGAATTTGCGCTCCAAAAAGAAGACTTTATTGCACCAGGCTACCGAGATATTCCGCAACTCGTTTGGCATGGCCTGCCATTATATCAAGCTTTCTTGTATTCCCGTGGTCATCAACACGGTGGTCAAATTCCGGACGGCGTTAACGTATTGATGCCGCAAATCATCATTGGCGCGCAAATTCTGCACGCTATGGGAATTGCAATGGGCTACAAACTGAAAAAACAAAAACAAGTCGTCATTACATATACAGGTGACGGTGGTTCTTCCGAAGGTGACTTCTACGAAGGTCTGAACTATGCTGGTGTATACAAATTACCAGTTATTTTCTTTGTGCAAAACAATGGTTACGCGATCACAACTCCATTCTCGAAACAAACCGCTGCCCTTTCGATCGCTCATAAAGCAGTAGCTGCTGGTATTAAAGGCGTGAAAATTGACGGTATGGACGTGCTTGCAGTTATTAAAGCTGTTCAAGAAGCTGCAGAGCGTGGACGTAATGGCGAAGGTGCAACATTGATTGAAGCCGTTACTTACCGTTTCCGTCCGCATTCCCTTTCTGATGATGCGACGAAATATCGTTCTAAAGAAGAAGAAGGCGAATGGAATGCAAAAGATCCAATTGCCCGCTTTGCGAAATACCTTGAGAAAAAAGGTCTTTGGACTGAAGAAGATACAGCTCGCGTAAAAGAAGAAGCTAAGGCAAAAGTGAACGAAGAGATCAAAAAGGCTGAGAAAACAGAAAAAATGACAATTCCTGGCCTGATCGATAGCATGTTCGAAACTACGCCTAAGCACTTGGAAGAACAAAAAGCTGATTTTAAATAATTGAACTTGAAAGAGACCGGGCGGCAACCCGATCCGGTCTGCTTTTCGATTGACCTGAACTGAAACTGATCTGTCAATGTTTAAGGAGGAAATGAAGCAAATGGCACAAATGAACATGAAAGAAGCGATTCGTGACGCACTGCGCGTAGAGTTGAAACGCGACCCTAACGTCCTGCTTTTCGGTGAAGACGTAGGTCATGTAGGTGGCGTATTCCGCGCTACAGAAGGTCTGCAAAAAGAATTTGGCGAAGAACGTGTATTCGATACTCCGCTGGCGGAATCCGCAATCGGGGGTCTTGCTGTCGGTCTGGGTATCCAAGGTTTCCGCCCTGTAGCTGAAATCCAGTTCGTAGGCTTTATCTTTGAAGCACTCGATCAAATGGCAATTCAAGCATCCCGTATGCGTTACCGTTCCGGCGGACGTTACAATTCTCCAATCGTATTCCGTACACCTTTTGGTGGCGGTGTTAAGGCAGCCGAGCTGCATACAGATTCCTTGGAAGGTCTTTTGACTCAAACCCCAGGTATTAAGGTTGTTGTTCCTTCCAACCCTTACGATGCAAAAGGTCTTATGATCGCGTCTATTCGCGATAACGATCCAGTATTTTTCATGGAGCATTTGAACCTGTACCATGCATTCCGTGCTGAAGTTCCTGAGAATGATTACACAGTTGAACTGGGCAAGGCAAATGTAGTTCGTGAAGGTTCCGATGTGACGATCATTACTTACGGTATGATGGTACACACTTCGGTTAAGGCTGCTGAAGAGCTGGAAAAAACAAAGGGTATTAAAGTGGAAATCATTGATTTGCGTACAATCAGCCCGATTGACATTGATACCATTGTTGCCTCTGTTCAAAAAACCAATCGTGCTATCGTTGTTCAAGAAGCGCAAAAGAGTGCCGGTGTTGCTGCTGAAGTTATTGCACAAATTAACGAAAAAGCAATCCTGCATCTGGAAGCACCAGTTCTGCGTGTAGCAGGTCCGGATACCGTTTATCCATTTGCTCAAATTGAAGATACTTGGTTGCCAACGCCAACACGTATCATTGATGCGGTTAATAAAGTATTGGAATTTTAATTAAAGCACACCGTAAATTTGGGAGGTTTTAAACGTGGCAAAATTTGAATATAAATTCCCGGAGCTGGGTGAAGGTCTTCACGAAGGCGAAATCATCAAGATGCACATCAAGCCCGGCGACAAAGTAACTGATGATGATATCATCATGGAAGTACAAAACGACAAGGCTGTAGTTGAAGTTCCATGTCCGGTTAATGGTACGGTTCAAGAAGTATTTGCCAAAGACGGAGACGTCTTCAACGTAGGTCAAGTTGTGGCTGTCATCGACGCAGAAGGTGAACTTCCTGAACAAGAAGATGCACCGGAAGCGCCAGCTGCTAGCCCTGAGCCAAGTGCTGCTGCACAAGGCGGAGCTACAGGTGCAGCTAGATTTGAATATAAATTCCCAGAGCTGGGTGAGGGTCTTCACGAAGGCGAAATCATCAAGATGCACATCAAGCCCGGCGACAAAGTAACTGATGATGATATCATCATGGAAGTACAAAACGACAAGGCTGTAGTTGAAGTTCCATGTCCGGTTAATGGTACGGTTCAAGAAGTGTTTGCCAAAGACGGAGACATCTTTAACGTAGGTCAAGTTGTGGCTGTCATCGCTGCTGAAGGTGAACTTCCTGAGCAAGAAGAAGCACCAGCTGCTGTTAAACAAGAAGAGGATGCTGCCAAAGGTGGAGCGAACACGCAACCAGGTGCAACACCTGCTGCTTCGAACAAAGACGTACTGGCTACACCTAGCGTTCGCAAATTTGCACGTGAGCAAGGTGTTAACATCGCTCAAGTGAGTGGCTCCGGCAAAAACGGTAAAATCACTAAAGAAGATGTAGAAGCTTTCAAAAATGGTGGAAGCCAAGCGGCTGCACCAGCAGCGAAAGAAGCTGCAAAAGCGCAAGAGCCAGCTAAAAAAGAAGCGAAAGCTGCAGCACCATCCGCACCAGCTGCAGATCCGCGTGCTGAGGAAGAACGCGTACCATTTAAAGGTATCCGTAAAGCAATTTCCAATGCTATGGTTAAGTCGGCTTACACGGCTCCACACGTTACAATTATGGATGAAGTGGATGTAACCGAGCTGGTTGCTTTCCGTACTCGTATCAAACCAATTGCAGAGAAGAAGGGCACAAAAGTAACTTACCTGCCATTCATCGTAAAAGCTTTGGTTGCCGCTTCCCGTCAATTCCCGGCTCTGAATGCCTCGATCGACGAAGAAGCTAACGAAATTGTCTACAAAAAATACTACAACATTGGTATCGCTACAGATACAGACAACGGCTTGATCGTTCCTGTTATCAAAGATGCTGATCGTAAGAGTATCTGGATGATTGCTGATTCCATTCGTGACCTGGCTGTACGCGGTCGTGATGGTAAATTGGCTGCCAATGAAATGAGAGGAAGCACGATTTCCATCACGAACATTGGTTCCGCAGGCGGTATGTTCTTTACTCCAATCATCAACTTCCCTGAGGTTGCAATTTTGGGTACTGGCCGCATCAGTGAAAAAGCAGTCGTGAAAAACGGTGAAATTGTTGCCGCTCCAGTAATGGCTCTCTCCCTGAGCTTTGACCACCGTATTATTGACGGTGCAACTGCTCAAAACTTCATGAACTATATTAAACAGCTGCTCGCTAACCCTGAGCTGCTTGTAATGGAGGTGTAATCAATGGTAGTAGGAGACGCTTCTCTGGATATTGACACATTGGTTATCGGTGCGGGTCCTGGCGGCTATGTAGCTGCCATCCGTGCCGCACAATTGGGACAAAGCGTATTGATCGTTGACAAATCTGAGCTGGGCGGTGTCTGCTTGAACCGTGGATGTATTCCATCCAAAGCTTTGATCTCTGCAGCTCATCAATACGAAGCAGCTAAACATGGCGAAACTTTCGGTATTACGGCTGAAAATGTAAAAGTAGATTTTGCAAAAACACAAGAATTCAAAAACGGTGTTGTTAAGAAAATGACTGGCGGCGTAAGCGGCTTGCTCAAAGGCAACAAAGTCGAAGTTTTCAACGGTGAGTGCATGTTCATCAACGAAAACGAAGCGCGTGTATTCAACGAACATGAATCACCACGTTACCGTTTTAAAAATGCAATTATCGCAACAGGCTCCCGTCCTATCGAATTGAAGCCATTCCCGTTTGGCGGACGCATTCTGTCTTCTACTGAAGCATTGAACCTGCCTGAAATTCCGAAAAGCCTGATCGTTATCGGTGGTGGATATATTGGTGCAGAGCTTGGACAAATGTATTCCAAATTCGGTTCCAAAGTAACGATCATTGAAGGTATGGATACTGTTCTTCCTGGCTTCGATAAAGATATGACTTCCATCGTTTCGAAAAGCATGAAGAAAACAGGTATCGAAATCTTCACTGGCGCTAAAGCGGAAAGTGCGGAACAAACTGAT
The DNA here is from genome assembly GCF_052921365.1 of Paenibacillus sp. T2-29. Lineage (NCBI taxonomy): Bacteria > Bacillati > Bacillota > Bacilli > Caryophanales > Paenibacillaceae > Paenibacillus > Paenibacillus sp. T2-29. The sequence goes on from NZ_JBREVE010000005.1 coordinate 133,641, forward strand.
AAAGATGTAACAGTGAAATTCTCTGTTAACGGTGAAAGCAAAGAAGTAACTGCTGAGTACCTGCTTGTAACTGTTGGACGTCGTCCAAATACAGACGGTGAACTGGGTCTGGATTTGATCGGTGTAGAACTGGATGAACGCGGAATGGTGAAAGTTGACCACCAAGGACGCACAAGCATCCCTCACATCTTCGCAATCGGCGATATTGTTCCTGGTCTTGCTCTGGCTCACAAAGCTTCTTACGAAGGTAAAGTAGCTGCTGAAGTAATTGCTGGCCAACCATCCGTTGTAGACTATAAATGTATTCCGGCTGTTGTGTTCACAGATCCAGAATGCTCTAGCGTAGGCTACACAGAGACACAAGCTAAAGAAAAAGGCTATAATGTCAAAGTTGGCAAGTTCTCTTATGGAGCAAACGGTCGTGCCGTTTCCCTGAACGCTGCTGAAGGCTTTGTAAAAATCGTAGCTGACGCAGATACAGGTCTGGTACTGGGTACGCAAATCGTAGGTCTGGAAGCTTCCAACCTGATTGCTGAGCTGGGTCTGGCGATTGAAATGGGTGCTACACTCGAAGATATCTCCTTGACTATCCATGCTCACCCTACACTGGGCGAACTTGTGATGGAAGCTGCAGAAGTCGTAATGGGTCATCCGATCCACGCATTGGCGCCACGTCGCTAATTCCATTTCATTATCTTGTTTTTGGTTTTCATACATGAAAAAAGAGGCAAGGAGCGCTATATCTGCGCTCTTTGTCTCTTTTTTTCAAACTTTAAGATTATTGGACTATCATGAAAATTCACACAGCACATGGTCAAAAAAGTACCCTACATGATAAACTAAATATAGATTAATGGGGTAGATCGAGAATTTTAAAAAATTAAAAATTGACGATGCTGTATTTTATTCATGCTCAAAGGAGAGAAACAACGTGCGCAACTACTTGGAATTGTTGGAGGATATTTTAGAGAACGGAGTGAAAAAAGAGGATCGGACAGGGACGGGAACATTATCTGTGTTCGGAAGGCAACTTCGTTTTGATCTGGCCAAGGGCTTCCCGTTGGTGACCACTAAAAGAGTACATTTGAAATCCGTTATACATGAACTGTTATGGTTTTTGCGAGGGGATACCAATATTGCTTATCTCAAGGAGAACGGAGTTAGCATTTGGGATGAATGGGCAGACGAGCAGGGGAATCTGGGACCTGTGTATGGATCGCAATGGCGCGCATGGGAAGCACCGGACGGACAACATATTGATCAAATTGCGAAGGTCATTGAGGCTATCAAAAACAGTCCGGATTCACGTCGACATATCGTCAGTGCTTGGAATGTGGCTGAAATTGAATCGATGAAGTTGCCACCATGTCATTTTGTATTTCAGTTCTACGTAGCTGGAGGAAAGTTATCCTGTATGCTGACGATGCGTTCAGTGGATACTTTCCTTGGACTGCCATTCAACATCGCTAGTTATGCATTGCTGACGCATATGGTTGCACAGCAGTGCGGTTTGGAGCCCGGAGAGTTCATTTGGTCAGGCGGCGATGTGCATATTTATTCAAATCATATACAACAAGTGCATACACAGTTGGAACGTGATCCTTATCCCTTGCCACAGTTAAAAATTCTGCGCAAGCCTGAATCCATTTTCGATTACACTTACGAGGATTTTGTTTTTGAGAATTACGAGCATCACCCAGGGATCAAGGCGCCTGTCGCCATCTGATTAGAGGAGGTGGAAAGATGAGCATTTCGATGATATGGGCTATGGCACAAAATGGTGTGATTGGCCGGGATAACAGTCTTCCTTGGCGCCTTCCCAGGGACATGGCCTTCTTCAAAGAGCAGACGATTAATAAAACGGTACTCATGGGACGAAAAACCTGGGAATCCTTTGGCGGGAAAAGCTTACCAAACCGTCGCAACGTCGTTTTGACTCGTGATGAGCACTATCAGGCAGAAGGTGCGGAAGTGATTCATACACTGGAAGAGGGGCTCCAACTTGCGCAGGAAGAAGAGCTAATGGTCATTGGCGGAGCAGAGATTTATTCACTGTTTTGGCCACATGCTGATCGGCTGATTGTGACTCGAATTGAGGAGACTTTTGAAGGTGATACGACGTTTCCTGAGCTGGATTGGAGCAGCTGGACTATAGTCAATGAGACGCCGGGTATCAAGGACGACAAAAACCTGTACGACTACCGTTTTGTTGTTTACGAGAGAACAGAATAACAATAGATGAATTCAACCTAGCTCATTTGAAAAATTAATAAACCATATAAAAAATCCTTTTGGCTGTAGATGCAGAAAGTTGCATAAGTTTTCATTACTTTTACGCTGTATTGTGATACAATAAATCAAATTCAACGAGAACAGACCCTTTCATAACACAAACAGACAAGTTCGAATTTGATTAGAATTCTGAATGGATGATCGGGGTTCATAAGCGAAGAGATGGGGGAACGTAACATGTCTACACCAACTGGATTTATGGAATACACACGACAACTTCCTACAGACCGGGACCCGGCAGAGCGTATAAAGGATTGGGAAGAATTTCATAAGCATATGTCTGAAGAAGAGCTGCGTACCCAAGGGGCGCGTTGTATGGACTGCGGAACTCCTTATTGTCATACGGGGATGGATCTCATGGGAGCAACTTTAGGCTGCCCGGTTCATAATCTTATTCCGGAATGGAACAATCTCGTATATCGTGGTTTGTGGAAGGAAGCGTTAGACCGGCTGCACAAAACGAATAACTTCCCCGAATTTACGGGCCGTGTCTGTCCTGCGCCATGTGAAGGCTCATGTACTGTTGGCCTTATCGGGCAGTCTGTTACCATTAAGACAATTGAGGAAGCGATTATCGAAAAAGGTTTTGAGGAAGGCTGGGTTGTTCCTAACCCGCCGGAAAAACGTACAGGCAAACGAGTGGCTATTGTTGGCTCGGGTCCTGCGGGATTGGCTGCGGCAGCACAGCTTAACAAAGCAGGGCACAGCGTGACTGTGTATGAGCGTGCAGATCGTGTAGGTGGGTTGCTGATGTACGGAATCCCATCCATGAAGCTGGATAAGAAGGTTGTACAGCGTCGTGTAGACTTGCTGGAGGCTGAAGGTATTCAATTCATCACGAATACGGAAATTGGCAAGGATATCCCTACTGAACAGTTGGTTGCCGACTATGATGCGGTTGTGCTATGCGGTGGATCTACAAAGCCGAGAGAATTCAATATTGAAGGCAGTGATTTGAATGGAGTCCATTATGCTATGGATTATTTGAATGGCACCATCAAAAGTTATCTGGATTCCAACCTTGAAGATGGCAACTATTTGTCTTCCAAAGGTAAGGACGTTATTGTTATCGGTGGTGGTGATACAGGTTCGGACTGTGTAGCTACTTCTTTGCGGCATGGTTGCCGGAGTGTCACTCAATTTGGCACACACACCAAAGCTCCACTGGAACGTGATCCGATTGCCAATCCTTGGCCGCAGTTTCCGAATGTGTACTCTCTCGATTATGCACAGGAAGAAGCGAAAGCGTTGTTTGGGGAAGACCCGCGTGAGTTCTCCATCATGACAACCAAATTTGTAGGTGATGAGAATGGCAATCTGAAAGAACTGCACACCATTCAAATCCAACGTATTGTTGATGAAACTGGACGTAAAATCTATCAACCGATTCCAGGTACGGAACGTGTATTCCCAGCACAAATTGCACTGATTGCAATTGGGTTTGATGGGCCTGAGCAAACGATTGTGAAGGAAATCGGTTTGGAAACGGACCGTCGCTCCAACGTTAAGGCACGTTATGGGAAATATGTGACGAATGTGGATAAGGTGTTTGCTGCGGGTGACATGCGCCGCGGACAAAGTCTGGTTGTGTGGGCTATTAATGAAGGTCGAGAAGCAGCACGTGAAGTTGATAAATACCTCATGGGTACTACTGTTTTGGTGTAATTATAAATTTAATGTTACGAATCAAGTAAAGGCTCCATCTTAGGATGGGGCTTTATTTGTGTTTCAAGCATTGTCGCTAGTTGTTGAATCCAATTTTCTAGGAAGGTGTACAAAGGGGTGTAAACTTAATGTTATATAAAATGACTTTAAATTGAATTTTTAATCATGCGACTGTTATCTATAGTGATCATAACATAAATAAGGAGGGTGTGTGTAGCCTTTTTAAAGAAAAATACTTTTATTTTACAAAACAATTAGATGAAAACTTAAATATATGTAATATAAATTAACATAAACATGACCCGCGTTTATAAATGGTGTAGTTTCAACTTAGAGTAAAATCATGACCTGAGAGAACCATGAGATCTATGGTATAATAGACGTATATTGTTGAAGCGCTAGACTAAATGAATTTACAAAGGAGCTTTCGCTGGGAGAAAGCTCCTTTTGCATGAGGCCGGGATAGCTGTGTTTTCATTTGCGTTCCATGTATATCTATGATTCATGGAGGAGAAACAGAAGGCCGTCAGGAAGGAATGGAATGTATGAAGACGTTGATTATTGCTGAGAAACCGGATATGGGGCGGACGATTGCCGCTGTTATGGAGCCTCGTGCTAAAAATAACCGTACCTATTTGGAAGGGGAGAAATACATTGTAACCTGGGCGATCGGTCATTTGTTAGGGCTGGCTGAGCCAGATGCTTACGATGCTAAGTACAAACGATGGAATATTCAAGATCTTCCGATTATCCCTGAACAGTTCAAAATCGTACCTAATCCGAAAACAAAAGATCAGCTAAAAATGATTGGTGAGCTGGCCAAACGCTGCAATGCCATCGTGAATGCTTGTGACGCTGGACGAGAGGGGCAATATATTTTTGCGTTAATTCAGCAGCAGCTAAAGCTACGACAGCCGGTTAAGCGATTGTGGATCTCGGACTTGACGGCAGAGAGTATTGCGACAGGCTTTGAACGATTGCGAGATGCCTCGGAGTTTGAATTCCTGACTCAAGCTGCGCGGGCACGAAGTGAAGCGGACTGGCTGATTGGCATGAACGCTTCCAGAGCGTTCACAACACGTCATAACACCCTGCTGTCGGTAGGACGGGTACAGACTCCCGTACTGGCACTAATTCATGATAGAGAAAAGGAAATTGAAGCATTTCAGTCTCAAACCTTCTATGACGTGTGGGCTGAGTTTAAGCAAGATCAGATTAAGTACAAAGGGGCATGGCAGGGAGATCGGCTGACGAAACCGGAAGAAGCTGAGGGGATCGCTGCGGCGGTACGCGGGAAAGAGGGGAAGATTACCAAATATGATACGAAGCAGACAAAGGAGTATCCTTTTAAATTGTACGATTTGACGCTGCTTCAACGCGAGGCGAATGCCAAGTACGGCTATTCGGCCAAAAAAACGCTGGATGTGGCACAAGCGCTTTATGAGCGCCACAAGGTCATTTCCTATCCGCGTACCAACTCTAACTATGTGACAGAGCAGAATATAGACGGCATGCATAAGGCTTTACGGATTCTGGGGACAGGCCCTTATGCTGATCTGGTTCAACAAGCAAACCCTAACTTGGTCCATAAACAGAATAAATCGGTCTGCAATCCGTCTCGTGTTGAGGATCACCATGCTATCTTGCCGACGTTAAAAAGACCGGGAACGCTAAGTAAGGAGGAACAAAATGTATACGACTTGGTTATTCGTAGGTTTCTGTCGCATTTTTTTCCTCCGGCTGAATATAAAATGCATACCGTAATGACGCAGGTGGACAAGCATTTGTTTAAAACCAATATTAAGGAGCTTCTGTCCTTGGGATGGAAAGTGGTTTTGAGCAAAGCTGACCAGGATAAAGGTAAAAAGAGCAAAACATCCAAAAAGGAAGATGAAGAGGAAACGGACGAGTGGACGGACAAGAAGTTTGAAATTGATGCAGGACGTCCGGTGGATTGTGTTCGCGCCGAGATGAAAGAAAAGGCGACTCAGCCCCCTAAAAGCTACACGGAGGGCACATTGCTTAAAGCGATGGAAAGCGCCGGCAAGCAGATGGAGAATGAGGAATTACGCGAGGTTATGAAGGACGCTGGCTTAGGTACACCTGCGACACGAGCCGCCACAATTGAACGATTGAAGAAGGTCGGCTACATTGAAATGAAGGGCAAAAAGATTCTTATTACAGATAAGGGAAAGATGGCTATTGACCTGATCCGTCATGCCGGGGTAGATCTATTAGCCTCACCGGAGATGACAGGTCAATGGGAACGCCGTCTTCATCAAATATCCAAGGGTGAGGCAGCTCAGGAGAAGTTTATGGATAACGTTAAAAGATTCACGTTGTCCATCATTGATAAGGTAAGGCAGCAGCCACCTGCTCCCGCAAATGCCTTTGGCGAGGAGGCAAGGAGTAATCGCTCGGGAGGCAAGGGGAACGCCCGCAGTGTAGGCGCGAGTGGACGTGCCACCGACAAAGGAATGGATCGCACACCATCAGGAGGCGGTAGTAGTGCAGGAAGTGCTGCGCTAAAGCAAGCAGCACCACCAACAAGACGCAGTTCAGCTACAAAAGCAGTGCGGAGCTCATCTGATGGACAGTCAGATGCTTCAGTGAGCCAAAGGCAGGCATTAGGCAGCTGCCCGTGTTCCAATTGCGGTGGAAGCATTATTGAAGGCCGTAAAGGGTATGGGTGTAGCCATTTTAAGCAGGGCTGTGGTTTTGTCATTTGGAAGGAATATGCTGGCAAGCAGATTACCGAAACGATGCTCAAGTCCCTGCTCGCGAAGGGGCAGACGCAATTGTTGTCTTTTAAACGTAAAGATGGATCGACCGTCAAAGCGCGGATTGTTCTGGATGTACCAGGAACAGGACAACTTAGCGTTCGTGAGGAATCCTGAAATAGGGTCGTCTATCATAGTAGAATGTGAAGGTTGAATGACTTTTTAAACACGAAAAAAGGACCCTATCCGAGGGTCCTTTTTTGTTGATGCAATTGTATGTTTTCGTGGATCACTCGTGGCACTTCTGTTAGCTTTTGTATTGTATACATTACAGAGTTCACGTTTTTTTGCAATTCAACCATATTGTAAATCCATTCTTTAGGCTGCTTAAGATACACCGCGTGAATACCTGCCGCAAGGGCTGGAGATACGTCGGTGCGTAAAGAATTCCCAATCATCCAGGTGATGCCTCGGTCCAGCCGATTTATTTGGATGATTTCTTCCAGTGCTTCGACATTTTTATGCTGGCGAATATAGATACGGTCATCAAAGTAAGTAGCCAGCTTCATTTGTTCAATCTTTCTTTCTTGAATGACCTGCTCACCGCCCGTATAAAGGTGAAGGGAATGCCCTGCTTTTTGGAGTGAATTTAACGTTTCGGCCATACCTGGATACGGTTCAATTTCCTGCTTGTACACACTTCGGCCAAGCGAGCGAAGCTCCTGCTCTTCCCGAGAATCCGTACGGCGTCCGAATTGTTCAGAGAAAAACTGGTACGTATCTATTAGGGATTGTGGAAAATGCTCGCTGGCAAAACCTACCTGATGAACCCCAGCCACATCAATTTCAATTTGTTTTTCACGGATTGTATTTCTCGTTAGGTTATGAGCTGCAAACCATTCCTGAAGCAAATCGAAAAAGTGGTTGAGAATAAGGTCGAAATACTTGTTGCAGTGGACCAAAGTGTCATCAAGATCAAATAAAATGTGCTGTTTCGGATACGACATGATGCATACTCCTTCCAAGCCAAAGCTTTAACGGTGTTCAGTTTATAACTAAAGTTGCGATTCAAATTACAATCCAATATAGGATTCCAAAAATACCTGCAAATCAGCCGCACCGTCGGGACGGATGCTGAATTTTTCCTTGTGATAGCGTCCAATGTGTATGCGGAGCAAACCAGCCACACGCAAAATCATCATATCAGACATTAGTGTATCTTCCAATCGGCTCAAATCATGACGCATGTCTTCAAGAGACTTAGGACCTTGAGCTACATAACGCAAAATGCGCAGCCGTTGTGGATCATTGACTGCACGAGTGAGTCGTAGTAGAAGCGTGGGCGGTTCTTCCTCACTCTCTTCGGGAATATCTACCGGATACTGGATCAGCAGTGTACGGGTGTAAAAGCAGTATGAATTAATTGGGCGATTATGAACGACCGGAAACAGCACTACTGTATCGAGGTCTTCCATATGTGGCACGACTAGTCCAGCTGTCGCATATTCAACAAGTGCTTCCGGTTCCATTTTACTTAACAGCATGCGCTTTTCCGCAGCATCTTCTTCTGCCAATACACGCAGTTCGCCTTCCAAGGCCCGAAAATAATCACGATCCCACAATCTGAGGAGCGGTGCATATACCTTACGAATGCGTAAAGATTCTTCAAAGGTTAAAAAAGGAATATGCGGAACAAGTAGCTCAAACATATCCTTATCCGGTCCGTGATCCAAGTAAGAAATATAGTCGGATATTTCATCTGTTTCTGGTCGAAGCAACGCCCAGGCATAGAGTGCGTCATAATCGCTAAAAGGGCAATCCTGAGCTGTAGCTAGCTCAGTACGAACTTCCTGTTGTAATCGTGCATCCACCTTGTCGATCCATTCATGGCCCAAGTCCATATCTTGGACCCACTTTTTAGTTACATAGGCCATAAAGCTGCCGAGCAATTCATAAATTGGGGAAGTGTCTATTTTAATTTGATAACTCATGGAACCAAATGCCTCCTATTCTGTCTTCTAGCCCAGAGCGGTGAACGTAAATAAAGCCCGTCCATAAGCAAAACATGAGCATTTTGAAATTGCCCACTCATTTATTATGGCTTGTTCTGCCAGGCATTGTCCACTATAATATGAAATAGTGCGTTGTGACGTGAACTTGGTCGGATTGAACATACGAGGCTCTTAACCGAGGAGTCGGATACATACCAGACTAGCTCTATCCGTAAAATCGTCATCTCAGATGGCGATTTTTTTATTTCTCTCTTTAATACACTAAAATTAACACGCTAAAAACATCTTAATATGTAATATATCGATTTTTAGAAAGTCATGGTACACATCGTGATAAGATTTATTATTGATTATGGTATCAAATGCAAATCATTTCTAAACATTCATTTTATGATGTTAATAATTTATTTGTTCGAGCAGGAGGAGCTGGGATGTCGTCGTCGTTACGTGTTCATTATTTTATCTTAATTGCAGTTATTATTGTTGCTGGATTATGTCAGGGTTTACTATTGCCCATTCTGTCGATCTCTTTGGAACAAATGGGGGTTTCGTCATCGCTAAACGGAATGAACGCGGCTGCACTGTATATTGGTTCATTCGCAATGACACTGGTGGCTGAACGGACTTTGGGGTGGCTGGGATTTAAAAAGCTGATGGCTGGTGGTCTTGTGCTTGTGCTGATCACGCTGCTGCTGTTCCCGCTAATCCCTGATATTCGGGTTTGGTTCGTACTGCGCCTGCTAGTAGGTATCGGTGACAGTGCGTTGCATTATTCTGCGCAGTTGTGGATATTGCTGGTAACTCCAGCAGAGAATCGAGGCCGCAACATTTCCTTTTATGGTATGTCTTATGGTCTGGGTTTTGCATTAGGCCCATTGGGATTGTGGCTACTTGATTATGGGATGCTGGTTCCATTTGCTGCGTTGGCTTTGTTGTGCTTGCTTGTGTTGCTGTTAGTGTTAATCAAGCTGCCTGACTCAAGACCCGAGAAGCAGGAGACTGAGGCGCGTCCCGCACAAAGATTCCGGCGCAGCTATAGCTGGGCATGGTACGCTCTGTTGCCTGCATTTCTATACGGTTATATGGAAGCGAGCCTGAACAGTAATTTTCCAGTCTATGGCCTGCGTATTGGCTTTCATACCGATGAAATTGCTGCCTTGCTGCCTTTCGTCAGTTTGGGAGGCTTAGTGCTGCAACTGCCTTTAGGTATATTAAGTGACCGTTGGGGACGTAAAAAGGTACTAATGAGCGTAGGTATAGCAGGAGGGTTGACCTTTATGTTACTACCATGGAGTGGCAATCATTTTATGTTCACATTGGTATTGCTGACCATCGCAGGTGGATTGGTAGGCTCCTTTTTCTCACTTGGTTTGGCCTATGCAGCTGACCTGTTGCCCAAATCATTTTTGGCGGCTGCAAATGTGCTGGCATCCTTTCATTTTAATCTGGGAAGTGTGATCGGACCTAATATTAGCGGAGGGTTGCTGGACATTGGAACTCAAGGCAGTATGTTTCTAGTCCTTGGAGGTAGTTATATTGTTTTCGGATTGTTAGGTCTGTTTTCCCGAAAAAGAGTACCAGCGGTATAAAACTGCGGTTTGCATGGTATTTGTTTCACAATTACTATAAAATATAAACATGTATTGATGGCGGACAAAGGGGAATCATAGATGATTAAAATTCGGAAGCTGACCAAGCAAGTGGGGCCTGAACGTACCCTGTTGCTTCGAGGGATTGATGCTGAAATTCATCAGGGTGAATTCATTGCTATAGTGGGGCCAAGCGGAAGCGGTAAAACGACACTTCTTCGCTGTCTTGCTTTACAAGAGCCTTGGGAAGAAGGCAGTTTGATTGTTGGTGGCAATGATGTACTGAGATCCGGGTGGACGGGCAAGATGAAAATAAAGCGAGAGTGGGCACACCTGGAACAAAATCCGCATCTTAATATGAATCGGACCGCTCTTAAAAATGTGCTCATTGGCAGATCGGGTCAAACACCCTGGTGGAGAATGGTGACTGGCATGGTGCGTTCCGACGATTATATGGGAGCGATGGACGTTCTAGAGGAGCTGGGTCTGCTGGATAAGGCGCATGATAAATGCGGAAAGCTCAGCGGCGGCGAACGGCAGCGGGTAGCCACAGCGCGTGCTCTCGTTCACGGAGCTAAGGTTATTTTAGCTGATGAGCCTGTAAATGGACTTGATCCTGCCTCAGCAGCGCATGTACTGGAAACCTTTCGCAAGCTGTGCTCTGGCGAGCGAGTAACAATCATTACTGTACTGCCGCTGGAAATGGCTGAACGTTTTGCTTCCCGAATCTGGGGTCTGAATGAGGGTAAACTGGTGTTTGATATCCAGGCAAGACGATTGACACAGGCAGAAAAGAACAAATTGTGAAGGGGACGGCAAGAGAAGTGAAAAAAATGCTGTTGAAAATGGTGGCTTGCTGCTGCTCCTTGCTGCTTCTTGCTGGATTTTTAAGCGGCTGTAATGTGATTAGCGATCCGATTTCGCTGATGCAGACACCAACGATGTCTGATGAGAAACAACAGCTGAATGGAGCAGTGAATACGCAATTAGGGGCGGTACAGCCTTTAAGGCCGAATGATCCGGATGATCCTACGCCAATTCGGACGGGAGATTTGAATAATGATGGCATAGACGAAGCAGTGCTCTTTTATGAAACTCCAGATGAGAGCGTAAAAATACATGGTGTCTTGTTTGAAGATCAAGGAGGAACGTGGGTAAAGAAGCTTACGTTTGATGGGGAAGGCACGGTGTTGGAATCATTTAAACTTGTAGATTTAACGAATGACGGTACGCTTGATATTGTAGCAGGCTTTTCGAGCGGAGACAGTGGCGAAAACGGAGACCAGAAGGGCCTTATCGTATACTCTTATACTGGAGGAACGTTGGAAAAAATATATGCAACGGGCTATACGTACTTCGTCGTAGATGATTTTAACCATAAAAAAATGGATTTAAACGGAGACAATCTAAATGACTTGACGATTATATTGCTCCGTCGTAATGAATTTTTTACTGTCAAAACATTCCAATTCAGCGGAGGGAGCTTTAAGGAAATCGGATCGTTGGATTTGGACAGTCAGGCTCTAGGTGTCTACAATGTCGTCGCTGGCAAGGTGGCTCAAGGTAGGCAGGGGATCATTATTGATACAAAGATCGCCGAGACAACTACGGTATCTAATGTTATCGTAATAGATCACGGCAAACTCAGAAAGCTTAATCTTATGGATGTTACCTTCAAGGATGCTACCATCGCCAGTGGTGATGTGGATGGTGACGGTATTCTCGAATTTGGAAATTTGGAGAAGCCTAAAGGCTGGAGCAACAGGCCGCTGGATGAAGTTCCGTATTTTGTATCGTTCTATCAGTGGGACGGGGCCAAAGGGACGATTTTTAAACAGCAGCAGTATCGAGATTCTAACGAACAGGTCTACTTTAGGTTACCGAAAGAGCTGCATGGCAAGGTGACTATTGATCCCAAGGTTTCCAGGAAGGATAGCTATTTGCGATTTATTTTGGAGGATACAGACAAAACAATAGCGGAAATTAAATATTTCTCATTGTCACAATGGGAGCGAAATAATGAAGGTTATAGCCAATTGTGGCGAACGAATGCACAGGTAATTGGCATTAAGCGATCCAGTGAGCTGGAACCACGTAAAACCATTAAAAACAAGATGGGGGAAAGGCAGGTAGAGTAGAGTGAGTAAAGTTTTGATCATGGAAGACGAGGAATCGATCCGTAGCTTTATCGTTATTAACTTGAAACGTAACGGTTTTGAGGTGCTGGAGGCGGCAGATGGGCATGAGGCTCTGAATATTTTGAACACGGTGCGGGATATTGATATCGCGCTGCTTGACGTGATGGTGCCTGGAATGGATGGTTTTGAGGTTTGTCGGAGAATTCGGGAAACGAATGAGCGTATTGGCATTATCTTTCTGACAGCCAAGGTACAGGAACAGGATAAGGTGTATGCCTTGTCTGTAGGGGCTGATGATCATGTGAGCAAGCCTTTCAGCCCGACAGAGCTGATTGCACGTATTCAGTCGTTATTGCGTCGGGTGAATGTACATCGTGAAACAGCAGCCAAGGTGTCCTTCCAGTCCGGTCCGTTTACACTGGATTTGATAGCTAAACAATTTAAGAAAAACGGACAGCTGATCGAGTTGACACCGACAGAGTTTTCCCTGATTCAGTTTTTTCTGGAGAAAGAAAATACGCCGCTCAGCCGAGATGTACTACTTGACCACGTATGGGGCAAGGAATATATGGGCGATCCGAAAATTGTAGATGTAAATATCCGACGTCTGCGGCAGAAAATTGAAAACAATCCTTCCGAGCCGGCTTTTTTGCAAACCGTGTGGGGACATGGATATAAATGGAAGGGCCAGTCTCAATGATCAAAAGGGGGATTGGCCGACAGATTGTGCTTCACTATTTTTTTGTAGTGTTCCTGGCGCTTCTGTTAGTAGAAGTCATATTTATGTTTGCACTCCGATCATATTATTATGACACCATTTATAAAAAGATCGAAAACCGCATTCAAACGGTAAGTGAATTTGCATCCAAATTCAAGGAGTCCGAGCAATCATTACAATCTTATTTGTTAGATTTTTCTCTGCCCAAAACCGAACTACAAGTGCTTGATGAACAGGGGAATGTAATTGATAACTCGACAAATTTTGCTTCAGATCTAAATGTGCAAACCAGTGATGTGACACAAGCCTTAGCTGGAGATACGGGCAAATGGATCGGAAAGCAACCCGGCACGGGACAGCAGGTGATGGCGGTATCTCAGAAACTGGACAATATTGTCGGGGATCAGGTATATATAATCCGGTATACGACTTCGTTGGAATTAGTAAATGACAAGTTATTCATCATTACATTATTTTCGGTGGGAATCATGGCAGCTGTATTGATTATTGTATTTGTAGTGAGTACAGGGCTTGCCAATTCCATTGTCAGACCTATTAACAATATTCGCGATGTATCTGCTCAGATGGCGCAGGGTCGATTTGATGCACGTATCAAAGGCGATTATCGCTATGAACTGGGTGAACTGGCATCGACGTTGAACTACATGGCAGAGGAGATTGTCAGAACCAATCAAATCAAGGATGATTTTATTTCTTCCATTTCTCATGAGCTGCGTACTCCGCTTACTTCGATTAAGGGCTGGAGTGAAACGTTAAATTCTGGCGGATATGACCCGGAAGAGACGAAGATCGGGATGCAGATTATTTCTAAGGAAACGGACCGGCTGATTGGCTTGGTGGAGGAAATTCTCGATTTTTCCAAACTGGAACAAAATGCCATGAAGCTCGTGATGGGAACAGTTGATCTTCGAGAGCTTTTGCAGGAAATTATGCTGAATGTATGGGCCAAGGCAGAAATGAAGCAGATTAAGCTCCAAATGGATTCCGAGGAAACGGCATACCTTGTTCATGGAGACGGTAACCGTCTGAAACAGGTGTTTTTGAACATTGTAGATAATGCCATCAAATTTTCGCATGAGAGCTCGATTATTTATCTGTCTCTTCAACGTGTTAAGGGCAATATCGAGATATCGGTACAGGATACAGGGATTGGCATTAGTGAAGAAAATCTTGCCAGAGTAAGAGATCGCTTTTTCCAGGTAGACCACCAAAATGGGGGGACTGGACTGGGATTGGCAATCTCGCAACAGTTTGTTGAGCGTCATCACGGTCAGATGCTCATTAGAAGTGAATTGGGAGCTGGAACCACCATTACGGTTTCATTGCCTGCTCTGCAAGCAGAGCCATCCGTGGAACCACCACACCTCTCGGAAGGGCAGATTTAAAGTTAAATGTAAGTTGTAACCATAAAAACAGCCAGTCCTCACTATATTGGAGGGCTGGCTGTTTGAAATTTTAGGGGAGAGTTATGAAGTAAAGCCTTCTGCACGCAAGCGTGTGTTACGCTCATATGCTTCTTTTAGCATACGTGTAGTTTGCGGCCGTACTGCCATTTTGCCAAATACTGTTTCATTGGGTCCGATAACCACAATTTCGCTCGGATTACCTTTAATAACAGCACCGTCACGAATCACAGCACCTTCACCGATAATTGCGTGCTCAATATGCACGTTGCGCCCAATACGTGTGTCAGGCATAACGATACTTTCCTTGATAGAAGAGCCTTTTCCCACCTCGACGCCGCTAAACACTACGGAGCGCTCAATTTGGCCTTCGACTTGGCAGGAATCATGCAGGAGGCTGTCCAATGACTGCATTTTACGACCAGGCACCTTTTGCGCGCTCAGCCTTGTGCGGCGTTCACGTGTATACATTGGCCAGTCTTGACGCTGAAGGTCAATCGCGCAATTTTCTTGCAGCAAGTCCATGTGGGAGTCCCATAGGCTTTTAACTGTACCTACGTCTTTCCAGTAACCCTGGAATTCATAAACGTATAGTGATTCTTGGTCTGCCAGCATTTTAGGTATGATATCTTTGCCAAAATCATGACTGGATTGAGGATCCTGTGCGTCTTCCAGTAGATAATTTCTTAAGTAATCCCATTTGAAAAGGTAAATCCCCATAGAGGCTAAATTACTTTCCGGTTTCTCCGGCTTCTCTGCGAATTCAGTGACGCGCAGATCTTCATCGGCGCTCATAACACCAAAACGGTGTGCTTCATCCCAAGGAACCTCCATGACAGAAATGGTTGCCGCAGCTCCTTTTTCCTTATGGTAGTTCAGCATCTCGCCATAATTCATATAGTAAATATGGTCACCGGATAAAATAAGCACATGTTCTGGATTTTGGCTGTCAATATATTCGATATTCTTATGAATAGCATCTGCCGTTCCTAAATATTCAGCGTTACCTGTATTATAAGATGGAAGCAGGGTAATTCCTTTGTCATCCGTTTTTGTAAGGCCCCATGGAGTTCCATCCCCAATATGTTCGTGCAAGGATTCCGCCTCATATTGCGTCAGTACACCTACAGTATCAATGTTTGAATTTACGCAATTACTGAGAGGAAAATCGATGATCCGGTAATGACCGCCAAAAGGTACGGCGGGTTTTGCAATCGTTGAAGTAAGGGGAGCAAGACGGCGTCCCTCTCCGCCTGCCAGCAGCATGGCAATGCATTCTTTATTAAACATTTCGTTTCCCTCCCGGTTTAGTTGTCTGTTGTAGTACATACATAAACGGTATGGGGTACTCTTGAAACCATCAGGTATATAAGATTCCCCAAAAACTAAGGTTTATTTTTTTCCTAGTCATTTTTCTGTTCATTGTGGCTAGAATGGGGTAATAACTCTGGTCAGCTTTGACCCAAAAGCGAATGCATTACCGATTCATACATTTTTACTTACAAACATAAAAGGGTGGTGACGTGATGACAGACCAAACTCTTCCGCAACAGACTATCTCATCGGAAGATATTTATTTGTTTCATGAAGGAACGCTTTATCAAAGCTACCGATCTTTGGGTTCCCACCTGACTGTGGAGAACGGAGAACAGGGCGTTCGTTTTACGGTCTGGGCTCCTCATGCTCTCCATGTCGGGCTTGCTACAGATCGCAACAACTGGAATGGGGAACAGGATTCCTTATATAGGGTTCCCAAATCCGGTTTTTGGAGTCGTTTTTTTCCGAGGATATCCCAAGGAACATTTTACAAATACGACATTACAGGTCCAAATGGTGAACGATTTCTGAAAGCAGATCCTTACGCTGTACGTGCTGAAGTGAGACCGGCTACGGCTTCAGTGGTATCTTCATTGGATGGTTATGTTTGGAACGATGCAGCTTGGCGCCGTAAACGTAGAGCACCTTATGGTAAACCTCTACATATATACGAGCTTCATCTAGGCACTTGGAAGCAAAAAGCAGATGGTACGTTTTATACATACAGGGAAATGGCTGAGCTTCTTGTGCCTTATGTAACTGATATGGGGTATACACATATTGAGCTGATGCCGCTGAGTGAGCATCCGTATGATCTTTCCTGGGGCTACCAATTAACAGGATATTTTGCACTCACAAGCCGTTATGGTGAACCACATGATTTTATGTATTTAGTGGATCGTTGCCATCAGGCGGGAATTGGAGTGATTATGGATTGGGTTCCGGCTCATTTTGCCAAGGATGCTCATGGATTGAGACGGTTTGACGGATCGCCACTGTTCGAATACGCGGACCCGCTAATTGCTGAAAAGCCCGGCTGGGGAACCCTAACGTTCGATTATAGCAAGCCAGAAGTACGTTCTTTTCTGATCTCCAACGCATTGTTCTGGATGGATGTGTACCATATTGATGGTCTGCGTGTGGATGCGGTGACGAGCATGTTACGGCTGGATTTTGAAAAGCAGGAAGGACAATATTGTCCCAATTCCAAGGGAGGGATTGAAAATGAGGAGGCTATCGCCTTCCTTCAACAGCTGAATGAGACGGTATTCCGCTATTATCCATATGCACTCATGATGGCAGAGGAGTCCAGCGCTTGGCCGATGGTGACCTCCCCAGTAAGCGATGGAGGGCTCGGTTTTAATTACAAATGGAATATGGGGTGGATGAACGATACACTTGATTATATGGAATCGGAGTTTGATCAACGACCCGAGCGCCATAATTTGCTGACCTTTCCCATAGCCTATGCATACAGCGAAAATTTTACACTGCCATTGTCGCATGATGAGGTTGTTCATGGTAAGAAGTCGCTGCTTGATAAAATGCCGGGCACCTATGAACAAAAATTTGCCGGACTACGGGCGCTCCTTGGCTACCAAATGACCTCACCAGGTAAAAAGCTCTTATTCATGGGAGGGGAATTTGGTCAGTTTATTGAATGGAAGGATGAGGATCAGCTTGACTGGTTTTTGCTAGACTATGACAGTCATCGGTCTTTGCACGCATATTCGAAAGCACTGAATCATTTATATCTTCAGGAGAAAGCATTATGGGAATTGGACCATTCGTGGGACGGCTATCAATGGATTGAAGCTGAAGACCGAGGGCAGAGTGTAATTACGTATTTACGTAAAGGCAAAAAAACGGGGGATACGCTGGTTGTCCTTATTAATTTTCAGCCTGTGCAAAGAGAAAATTATCGAATTGGGTTGCAAAAGGCAGGAAGCTATATGGAATTGCTGAACAGCGATCATAAGGACTTTGGGGGAAGTGGTCAGGTAAACTCCGGAGCGATACGTACTTCCAAAATCCCTTACCACGGACAGCTTCACAGCTTGGAGGTGACTATTCCACCCCTAAGCATCGTTATACTCAAGAAGACACCACCACGTAGGTCTAAAAAAGCAGATTGACCACATAAGGAGGAAGCACATATGAACATTTTGTTTGCGGCAGCAGAAGCACATCCATTTATTAAAACAGGTGGGTTGGCTGATGTTATTGGCGCACTGCCAAAGGCACTTCATCAGGCAGGGTGTGACGTCCGAATCATCTTACCTAAATATGCGGGTATTCCCGATACCTATAAGAAGTCTCTGCGTCCGGTAACGGTCAAGCATGTAGCTGTAGGCTGGCGTGATCAATATTGTGGAGTAGAGGAGCTGACGTTGGACGGGATCAGGGTTTATTTTATAGATAATGAATATTACTTCGGTCGTGACGGTATTTACGGTTATATGGATGATGGCGAACGCTTCTCCTTCTTCAACCGGGCGATTTTGGAAGTGCTGCCTGAACTGAATTTTCGGCCAGATATTGTGCATTGTCATGACTGGCATACGGCGATGGTACCGCTACTTCTGAATGCCGATTATCGACATTTGCCCTTTTACAACGATATTCGCACGGTGTTTACGATACATAATCTGTTGTATCAGGGTGATTTTCCATATGAGGTCTTAACGGAGCTGCTTAACTTGGATGGAAGCTATTTTACCCCCGAGGGTGTGGAGTATTATGGCAGACTGAACTTTATGAAAGGTGGGCTTACTTACTCGGATCATGTCACGACCGTGAGTCCAACCTATGCAGAGGAAATTCAAACTGAATTTTACGGATACGGACTGGAGGGTCTACTTCGTAAATTAGGACAGCAGGGACGCTTAACGGGGATTGTGAATGGAATTGACACCCAAAGCTACAATCCTGCCACAGACAATCGTATTTATACGAAATACCGCACAAGTCTGGCAAAGAAAAAGGAAAATAAAATTGCTCTACAAAAGGAGCTGGGTTTGCCGGTGCGTCCGGACGTACCTATGATTGCTATGGTAACCCGGCTTGTGGATATGAAGGGGCTAGATCTGGTAACCAGAGTGCTTGACGAAATTTTGTATTATGATGATATTCAGTTTGTCGTACTGGGAACAGGGGACCCTGCTTTTGAGCACTGGTTCCGGGAAGCAGCGGGACGATATCCTCTGAAAATGTCAGCGCAGCTTACTTTTAGCGAACCATTGTCACGAAAAATATATGCGGCAAGTGACATGTATCTTATGCCATCGAGGTTTGAGCCTTGTGGGATTAGTCAACTGCTGGCGCTTCGTTATGGAAGTATCCCCATCGTGCGAGAAACTGGAGGGCTGAACGATACTGTGCAGGCTTACAATGAATCCACAGGTGAAGGTAACGGTTTTAGTTTCACGAACTACAATGCACATGACATGCTGCATACCATTCGTCGTGCTGTTCATTACTATCGTCAACCTGAGCATTGGAACAAGCTTACACAGACGGCCTTTGCAGGAGAGTACAGTTGGGATGTATCGGCCGAGGCGTATATGGATATTTACCGTTCGCTAGCAAAGACCGATTAAACAGCACATAAATACCATATTTATGCTAATGAAAAAGGGAACTCCTTTAGCCATGGTTTGGCTGAGGAATTCCCTTTTTTGTTGCTGGTCAGTCGCCCCCGCCACCACAGCTACTTCCACACGAAGAGCCGCTGCTACACGAGGAATGGCTCCCGGAATCGCCTGAATCGTGGTGAGAAGAGCCTCCACCATGAGAACTGTCATGGGAGGAATGATGGTGCGAGTGGTGTGTATCCCAGTTCGAGCAGCCGCTTGCGGAGCTACAGCCGGATGAGCTGGCTAGTGCGGCACTGTTTGTAGAATCTGGGTGCATGTGTATGGCAAATTGTTCAGGTTGATACCATGAATACCACACAGCAGCCAATAGCAGATAGTCAACCTGCAAATAGTTGACCTTGGGTAGCTGCTTGCCCTCTGGATCATTTACAGCTTTATTTACCCGCTCACGGAGGTGTTGGATTATCTTATGAACCGCTTGTTGTGCTTGCTGTGAAATGTCTACATTTTCATGGGAATTCCATCGGTCACCTATTGGCTGCGTCGAAGCTGTCAGTTTGTAATAGTGTGAAAGCTCATCGTTCGGTAGCGGATGATTAAAAAAAGTTCCCCACAAACTGGCACTATAACGATTCCAACCAAAGCATTCCACATACAACCAGTCAAACCACGCCCGCTCCTCTGGCATCGGCTGAGAGCCGCCCGAATGGGGTGCATGGTGAAGCATACGACCAAAAAAAGCTTCGGAGAATTGCTGGTATTCACGCGTAAACATTAACATTTCGTGCCATAGTTCATCCACATCACTACTGAACATAGGCACCCGATTCATAATGGCGCATAGCATGAAGTATCGTTTTAGCTCATGCCAGCGCCAATTATATTCTTGCTCCGTCAGGCTAGGATTGGCGTCCATGACACGTTGCTTTACGTTATGAGCATAGGAGGCTGGAATGGATCGCTCCAGCAGCTTCTTCAGCTCCGTAATCTCTCGATGACGCTCCTGCGTAAGTGACGAAGGAGACGGAGAGCTAAGGAAAAATGCATTCCGGCGCCGCGTACTTCTGTTTCCACGATTCCTGCGTATAGCACGGAATATAAACCAAAGAATGATGAGACCAACCACAATAAACAACGTCCAAAAGCTAGTCATACTATTCATAATGGCACTCCTTTCTAGAAGAAGACGGCATTTCCGATTTTAGCTTTTGCTATTCAGTAGAGCGAATTCTTTTTTTATCTGTGCCAGCAGCTCAGAATTTGTGATTACATCGCAAGCCGTCCATGCCAAGGTTCTCGCGGCCAAGAGCATTCCTTCCATTGCGCGGTCCTGCATTGCTAAATCGCGAAATTCTGGTGTATGCAAGGCATGCTTCTCGTCAATAACTTGAATGTACGGGTGGATCGCAGGGCAATGAAGTGATACATTTCCGATATCCATAGAGCCATGATCTTCACCTTCCGTAATATCTTCTTGCGCAATGCCAGCCTGCACCAAATTTGCGGTAAAGGTGTCGGAGAGTACACGATTAGTCACCATTTCATCGTAAGAAGTCTCATAATTGGAAGTTTCCAAACGACACCCGGCTTGTAAAGCAGCTCCTTCAGCAATTTGAACAACACGGCGGGTAAGCGGGTTCAGCTCTTGGCGTGTAGCGGCCCTCACGTAAAATTGGGCTGAGGCGTAATCAGGAATAATATTGGCAGCCTGCCCACCCTGATTAATGATGCCATGGATACGTACCGTACTTTTTACCTGTTGCCGAAATGCGTTAATCCCGTTAAACGTTTGAATCACAGCGTCCAAAGCATTAATCCCTTCATGCGGACTGGCCGCAGCATGAGCGGATTGACCAAAAAATTCGAACTGCACAGCATCAATCGCTAGCGATTTTCCTGATTTTTCGTAGCGGTCAAAGGGATGTGTCATCATAGCTATATCGCAATCATCAAACAACCCGGCCGCCGCCATCGGAACCTTTGCACCGCGTGTTTCTTCGGCAGGTGTGCCGTATACACGTACTTCTCCACCAGTCTCGTCGATAATCGATTTGAGACCGACGGCAGCGCCTGTACTCATCATACATATCAAATGGTGCCCACAGGCGTGTCCTAGCCCTTTCAGAGCGTCGTATTCTGCCAGAAAAGCAATGATTGGTCCAGGCTTGGTTGCTTTGTAAGTAGCAATAAAGGCTGTTTCTATACCCAATACGGGTGCCTGAACTTCAAATCCGTGAAAAGCAAGTTCTTCTTTTAAACGGGCAGAGGCCAGGAATTCCTCGTTTCCAAGTTCAGGGTTTGCGCCAATATATAACGAAATGTCCTTAAACCGCTGGGCGTGCTGTTCAATGGTGTGTTGAATGGTCTGTTTGAAATTCATGCTAAAAACTCCTTTATATAAGCTGTAATGTAGGTACTGCGATAGATATACTAAAATTGTACTATAACATTCATTGCATAATCATGCATATTCATTTATAATGACACAATCTTATTTATTATAAAGAATTTAAGGAGAGAAAAAAAGATTGAAAAAGGCATATCGTTTTACCGCCCTGGTTTTGTCGGCGGTTATCTTACTGTTGGCTGGTCTTCCGATGCTCAATGCATACGGAACGGAAGCAAAACCACAGAAAAAACTTGTAGTGGGCATGAGTGCCGACTTTCCGCCGTATGAGTTTTATAAAGTCATTAACGGTAAGAAAACCATTGTTGGGTTCGATGTGGAGATTGCCAAGGAAATCGCCAAGGATCTGAACGCAGAGATGGTCCCAGAGGACATGAGCTTTGATTCCTTGCTGCCTGCTCTGCAAAGTGGTCGTGTAGACTTGGTGCTGTCCGGTATGACACCGACGGATGAGCGCAGAAAGAGTATTGATTTTTCGGATGTGTACTATCACTCCAAACAAGTCATTATGGTACGCCCGGAGGATAAGGACAAATATTCAACGATGGCTACTCTGAAAGGAGAGAAGCTCGGTGCACAGAAGGGGAGTATTCAGGAAGAAATTGCACAAAAAGTGCCTAATGCTTCGGTTACCTCATTAGATAAAATATCCGATCTGGTACTCCAGCTTCGGACCAACCGTATCAACGCGGTTGTAATCGAAGATACCGTTGCTAAAGGATACACACTAGACGGTACCGTAACACTTGCTAAGGCAGTACCTGAGGATGAAGGAGCAGAAACTGCTGTAGGCATTCGTAAAGGAAATGCGGAATTGCTTGCTTCAGTAAATAAAACGTTGGCTCGCCTGAAAGCAGACGGTTCGATTGAGAAGTTTTCTACAGAAGCGAGTGCACTGTCTGCCGACAGACAGGTTTCTTCGAATAGCATTGTAGATATATTTATGAAATATCGTAGTCTTTACGCTACGGGTATTGGCTACACTCTGTTGTTGTCTGCACTCGGAGTATTGTTTGGATTCATTATTGGTCTGATCATATCCTTGCTGCGAATGAGTGGTATACGTATCATTGAGTGGTTAGGTACCACATATGTCGAGATCCTGCGCGGTACACCTATGCTGGTACAGCTCATGATCATTCACTACGGAATTGCTTTGACGCTGGGTATCAATTTTACCCCACTCCAGTCGGGTGTGATCACATTGTCTCTGAATAGCTCGGCATATTTGGCTGAAATTTTCCGTGCGGGTATTCAGGCCGTAGACCGTGGACAGATGGAAGCTGCCCGCTCGCTCGGGATGGGACGAGGCAAAGCAATGCGTCATGTCATTTTACCGCAAGCATTTAAATCTATATTGCCTGCTATTGGTAATGAGTTCATTACGATCATTAAAGAATCATCAATTATTTCGACCATTGGGATGGTGGATATTATGTATCAAGCCCAGGTCATTAAGAATATTACCTACGAAGGCTTGAGTCCGTTCGTAATCGCAGCCGCTATTTATTTTGTAATGACATTCAGCTTATCTAAGCTGTTGGGTTTATGGGAAAGGAAGTTGAGAGCCAGTGATCACCGTTAAACAACTGCGTAAATCATTCGGTAAGAATGAAATTTTAAAAGGCATTGATATAGATATCGCCAAAGGTGAAGTAGTCGTCATTATCGGCCCGAGTGGTTCAGGAAAAAGTACGTTTTTGCGTTGTATGAATCTGTTGGAACAGCCAACAGAAGGGGAAATTTTGTTTGAGGGTGAGCCGATTACGGCCCGTGGTCATAATATTAATGCGACTCGGGAGAAGATGGGGATGGTTTTCCAGCATTTTAATCTGTTTCCGCATAAAACAATACTGCAGAATCTGACGCTTGCACCAACGCAGGTGAAAAAGCAGTCGGGGAAAGAAGCGGAGAAAATTGCGCTGGAGCTCCTGCGGACCGTGGGTCTTGAGGATAAGAAGAATACCTACCCGAACCAGTTATCTGGCGGTCAAAAACAACGTATTGCGATAGCACGTGCTTTGGCCATGCAGCCGCACGTAATGCTGTTCGATGAGCCTACTTCTGCCCTTGACCCTGAAATGGTTGGAGAGGTTCTGGACGTGATGAAGAAGCTCGCTGAGGGCGGCATGACGATGGTGATCGTGACGCATGAAATGGGCTTTGCCCGTGAGGTAGGGGATCGAATCATCTTTATGGACAACGGTCAAATTATAGAACAAGGTACGCCTGAGCAAGTATTCGGTACTCCAAGCCATGACCGTACCCGTGATTTTCTTGCTAAAGTGCTGTAAGAAAATGCTTTTATAAAATATTGACAAAGCCCTTCTCGTGATGATGTTTCACGGAGGGCTTTTCTCTTTTTGTCACTATATCTCCATATTTTCGTAACAGAAAACGGATTCTTGATGACAAAATTGTAACGAGTATAGTATGATATTCAAGGTTACCAACATTTTCATGCAGATAAGGTTACAAAATTGTGATATTATGCAGTAAGCCAAAACTTACCGGGGCAGCAGTAATGATAATAAATACTCAGGTGCTGGGCTCAAACCATGGGAAGTGCGGGGGACGTAACAACGGCAATGATTCCAATGCATCATAAGATGTTGTGGAATATGCCTAGGGGTGAATTGCACAAGCATAGGGCTTCTCCTGAGTCCGAATCCGACAGCTAACTCCGCAGGCATAACAGAGGAGGTACATATCTTGAAATATTTAAAACATATTGGACAAACTATGAAATTTGCGGTGCTTGCTGCAGCTATTGCAGGGCTGGCACAGACAGCTGGAGTAGCAGATGCTGCTTCGCTTCATACTGCCAAAGAAGGCGATACCTTCTTTTTGCTTGCTCAACGTTATGGGGTATCAGTAGATGAGTTGACGAAGGCTAACCCGGATATTGCGTCCAACAACATATATGCAGGTCTGCAAATTAAAGTGCCAGACGAAAAAAGTGTAAAGGCGGCTTCGGATTCGAAGCCACAGCTTCTTACAGAGAAAGCACCAGCGAATGAGAAGCCAACAATTGAAGCATGGGGCAAAACATTCAATTACAGTAAAGTAGTTGATGTTAAAGCTACAGCATATTCTGCCGCAGCTGATGAAAATGGCAAATGGGGTGCGGTCGATTATTACGGCAATCCACTTAAGCTAGGTACAATTGCGGTAGACCCGAAAGTCATTCCTATGGGAACAAAGGTGCTAGTTACAGGTTATTCCCATCCCGGCTTGCCAGACCGTTCTTTTGTGGCCGTTGCCCGTGATCAGGGCAGTGCTATTACCGGAAAGCGGATTGATATCTTTATCCCTGGCAATAAATCATTCGTGAATGACTTTGGCTTCCAGAATGTGAAACTGTACGTCATTGATAAATAGCATTGTGCTTAGTATGATTTAATTAAACATAATATATGTTATGTAAACTTGATCTATCATACAACATATAACTGGGACGACTTTTTATTAGGCCCAGTCGTTTATCGCTAAAAAAGGCTGTCTTACAAGCAGAAGTATTCTGCTCGTTAAGGCAGCCTTTTTACGTTGTTGGTATATTTGAAGCTTAGACATGCTGTTATTTTCGTTCCGATGTGTGAAGTAGCCGGGGGACAGTGACAAATTTGTAGCCCTTAGCTTTTAGAGAGTGGATTAGACCCGGCAAAGCTTGGACAGTGCCTTGCAAGTTGGAACTTTGACCTCCACCTGCATGCATTAAAATAATGGAGCCAGGTCCGGTAGCCGGGATCACGTTGCGCTGAATTTGTGTTTTGCTTAATCCCTTCCAGTCTAGAGAGTCCACATTCCAATTGACGATCATGTACCCATGACGACGTGCCCATTGGATTTGAGGCTCTGTGATTTCACCATAGGGTGGTCGTATCAATCTGGGCCGAAAACCTATGCTGGCTTCTAAAATGCGTTCTGTTTTTGTAATCTGGTGGCGAAAACGTTCTGGTGTGGCCTTCCTGAAATCCGGATGAGTATAGGAATGGTTTCCTATAGAATGACCCTCGCGGATGATGCGGCGTATGATCCCCGGATGCTTTTCCGCACGGTGACCGACGATAAAAAAGGTAGCTTTGATACCGTTTGCGTGTAATACGTCCAAAACCTGCGGCGTATACCTTGAATCGGGCACATCATCAAAGGTTAAGGCAATTTGGCGGGTGTGCGGGCCGCACATTTTAAAAATGTCCGCATGCTTTTTTCGTAGCATCGCTAATGTTGGAGTAGCTCGATCTTTACTTTGATATACCGAAGTAGCGGCAGCAGCTTCCTTGGGATGGGGCGTTCCGATGTTAGGAGGCGTGTCCGCGTGAACGGGAAAACTTGAAAATGCTAGTAACAGTGCTAAACATGGCAACACTCCCCTGTACCGCATTTGTATTCCCCCTTTCCGTGCAGTGGTACCTAGTGGTGCTCTCAGCTATTATGTACCTGTCCTATTAAAATTATGCTGGTGATTGAGTGAAGCCCTACACGGCTGAAGAGAAGTACATCATGAAGCGGGTATCCGTGAAGATGACGAAGTAAACGTACATTTTCTCTTAAACATGACCGAAAACTGAAGCATTTTCGCAAGTTTTAGCCTTACAAAGGATTCGGTATACCGTGACAGCTGGTGTATAATGGGGATGCTATTCATAATGATACATACTTGGAATTGAGGGAAGGATGGATAAAAGTGACCGACTTGTTTACTCCTTATCAATTAAAGGGGCTTTCATTAAAAAATCGGATTGTCATGCCCCCAATGTGCCAATACAGCGTGGAGGCCAAGGACGGCAAACCGACGGATTGGCATTATGTCCATTATGTGAGTCGCGCGGTAGGAGGGACTGGGCTCATAATTGTGGAAATGACAGCGGTTCATCCGGATGGACGCATTACGGATCGTGATTTGGGCATTTGGAGTGACGAACATATTCCTGCATATCGCAAAATTG
Source organism: Paenibacillus sp. T2-29 (assembly GCF_052921365.1). NCBI lineage: Bacteria > Bacillati > Bacillota > Bacilli > Caryophanales > Paenibacillaceae > Paenibacillus > Paenibacillus sp. T2-29. Next base: position 160,468 of record NZ_JBREVE010000005.1, read on the forward strand.
TAGAGGAAGTCCACAAGTATGGTGCCAAAATTGCCATTCAATTAGGCCATGCCGGACGCAAGGCCGAGGATGCTGAGACACCTGTAGGCCCGTCCTCGATCCCCTTTAGTGAACGCTTTAAAGATCCCCACACTTTGACGAGAGCAGAAGTCAAGGAACTGGTTCAGGCCTACAAAGAGGGGGCTCGCCGGGCGGTAGAAGCTGGTTTTGACACGGTAGAGATTCATGGTGCTCACGGCTATCTGATCCATCAATTTCATTCCCCTTTAACCAATACCAGAGAAGATGAATATGGGCAGGATTTGTCACTGTTTGGTGTTGAGGTGATCCGTGCTGTTAAAGAGGTACTTCCTGCTGATATGCCTGTGCTAATGCGGATATCTGCCAAAGAATATGTCCAAGACGGATATGATGTTGAATACATAGCAGCCATAGGGGAACGATATCGTGATGCAGGTGTAGACATTTTCCATATTTCTTCTGGTGGTGAGGGTCCGATAGGCTCCAGCGGAGGCCCGTCTGCGCGTGCTGGTTATCAGGTCGATTTGGCTCATACCATCCGTGAAAAATTGAATGTGCCTGTCATTGCTGTCGGCTTATTGGATGATTATGAGGATGCCCGCCGAGTCGTTCAGCAAAATGAAGCTGATCTGGTAGCCATAGGGCGTGCCATGCTGCGTGATCCCTATTGGGCGCTGCATGCTTCACGGGCGCTAAAAGTACAGGCAGATATCCCAGAGCCTTATCTACGCGGTTTTTAGATATTTTTGAAACCTCTTTGCAAAGCTTGCGTAAACATGTGTACAGAGCTTAAAATTTAAGCATTCAATTCTAGGAGGAACTTCACATGTCTATTTTCAAACGATTAAGAGATCTTACGATGTCTAACATTAACGCCATTATCGACAAGGCAGAAGATCCAGTTAAAATGACGGATCAATACATTCGTGATATGCAAGAGGATCTGGAAGACGCAGAGAAAGCGGTAGCCGCTCAAATTGCTATTGAAAAGAGATTCAAACAGCAATACGAAGAACAGGCAGCTTTGGTGAAAAAACGCGAAGAACAGGCTCATACGGCTGCAAAAGCACAAAATGTGGATCTTGCTCGTCGTGCGCTGGAAGAAAAGAAATCTGCCGAACAAAAAATGAACGAGTTCCAAGCTGGTTATGAGCAAAACAAAGCTGCAGCTGACAACCTGCGTGGTAAGCTGGATGAAATGCGTAGACAGCTGACTGAAATGAAAAACAAGCGCGAGACACTGGTTGCCCGTTATAACGCAGCTAAAGCGCAAACTGAAATTAACAAAGCTATGAACGGTTTTAGCTCGGATACGGCAACTGCTGGATTGAAGCGTATGGAGGAAAAAATGCTGCAAGCAGAAGCACGTGCTGAAGCGAGCAACGAAATGGCTTCCAAGGAAAAATCGCTGGATGAAGAGTTCAAAGAGCTGGATAAGAAAAGTGCTGTGGACGATGAACTTGCTGCTTTGCTGAAACAATACGAAAACAAATAAGAACTTTTAAGCATTGCCGCTAGTGTGAGGGCTCAGTAAGCGAAGGAGAAACGTTTTCTCCTTCGCTTTTCCCTGCCTGGGGGCGTAAATCAATATATGTAGTCAAGAAGATGTGGAGGATGGTAGCAAATGCATTTTTTAGAAACGATGAAAGCGATGCTGGTATGGACGGGCGCGGGTGCTATTTTGCTGTTCGTATTAATGTATGTCGATTCTTTATTTACAAAGTATAAGGATTTTGCCGAAGTAAAAGCCGGAAATATGGCCGTAACGGTACGGATGATTATGAAGCTGATTGCACAAGGATATATTTTATCAGGTTCAATTGCTACCGCTAATAATTTGCTTGAAGCGCTTGTGTATTCTGTGATTGCCTTTATTATCCTGCTTGTTTTGGAAGTGATTGTGCGTCTGCTGTTGAGATATTGGGCACAGTTTGATCTGGATAAAGGTACCCAGGAAGGTAAAATTGGTTTCGGTCTGTTTTCGGGAGCGCTGCATTTGGTTGGTGCCTTGATCATTACAGCATGCTTCTAGGCAAAGTAAGGAGGAAATATGACCATGAGTGTATGGAAACGAATTTCAAATCTATTTGCTAAGCCTGAACCGCCGAAAGCGGAAAAAAGCATGCTTCACTTAAATCCAGGGGATATTTGTGAGGTGTCGCTTGTCACCTATGAAGTGGTAGGTCGTGTACATAATCGTGCTCGGAATGCTGTTGTTTTGACGCTTCAGGATGGTAATCAAGTGAGTTATCTTCATATTGAGGAACGGGAAACACTGCAATTCGGACTTTATCAGGCCATCGATGGCAGACTAGACAACCCGGAGGAAGTACCGACCATTTTAGAACTGGATGATACAACGTATCATTTGGAAGAACAGTATTTTGGGCATGTTACCGTTATGGGCCGTGCTCCTTTCCGGCAGGGTGGAGAGCAACATGTTTGGCAGTACCAGTCTGATGATTACCATCTATTGCGGGTAGAATGGCAGGACGGTCGCTTTATGCTTTATGAAGGAGAAGAAGTGATTACCGGAGACGTCAAGGTTATTCGGGCAAGCTAGGAGAGGGTTACACATGAGCAAACGCACCTGGCAATATGCATTAAAGGTCATTGTGGCGCTGAGCTTGTTCGTATCCGTGTTAAGCGGCTGCGGCGCGCCAAATGTGAAAGATACGTATCCGCTGGAATCCGTTAGTGGTAGCGGAAACTCGACCTCGTACGTGTATCGGGCGGCAGGCAAAACGGTTCCCGAAGTAGCGGAGGAATTGAAAGAACAGCGTACACCGGAACAAATGTCACCTCAGAGCAATGAGCGGATGTTTCTGGTATATAGTGATGAGTGGTACCATTTGCAGCAGGATCCAGCTAAGAAGGAAGACACACTCATTGAAATTGATAGTAAAAAGTATGTCGAGCAAAATTACAGTTCCAGCTTTCTAAAAGGATACTTAACTGCAACTGTGCTGGATGCTCTGTTCGATTCGTTGCGGGGGTCTGGCTCCTATCGAGGTTATTCGAGCAGAGATGTATACCGACCTTCACAAGGGCAATATCGTGCTCCAACAGCACAGGAGAAAAAAGCGATCCCGCCGATAACGGTGGAGCGAAAAGGCTCAGTTACCCGTAGAGGGAAAAATTCGGATTCCAGCGTTGGATCAAGCGGGAGTCTATTCGATAGAGGCTCCAGCAGTTCACCGAGCAGAGGCTCGATTTCACGTGACCGAGGCAGCAGCGGCGGTTCCAGCATATTTGATTCGCCGCGCAAATCGTATAGTAAGCCTAAAACACGCAGCGGCTCAGGTAAAATCAGCCGACGAAGTCGACGATAATGGTAATGTTTTATATTCTTCTAAAGTTGTTTGCGGAACTGTGAAGCTGTTGCACAGTTCCTTTTTTTGTTGTTTGATATAACCTACAGTGAATTGAACGGATGCTCTCACTTCGATTTTATTACCGTCTACTTTGACCTACACTTGATCAGAGCTTATGTGCTCAATGCCATCGTCTTCGATGATGTTACTTTTTTTGATATGGAGATGACGAGCTATCTTTTCTATAGCACCCATTCGTGGTTCAGAAAGTCCGCTCTCCCAAGCTGAAATTGCTTTATTGGTAACCCCAGCGATCTCAGCAAGCTCTTGTTGAGTCAAATGATATTTTATACGTAATTTTTTAAAATTGTCACTTAAAGCCACTATAATCCCTCCACCCCAAATTAAGTAGATTATAACCTTGATATCGAAAAAAAACCAACATAATACATTAGCAAAAGCAACGTCGCTCACTTGGGGGGATTTTTTTGTTAGCACGAATGGGTGTCGAGTTTGAAGAAGAAAGCCATAGAAAGAAAATTTTACCTCATATTTATACAAAAAATGACAGTTTACTAGATTATTTCATTGCCACATCTATTAGTAAAATATACAATTACATCAGGCGAAATAGGAGGATGATGTAACTGTGTTATCTGCTTTTTTATATATTTTACTTGGTTTTTTCGATGCTTTAGCGGCAGTTACTTTGGTCTTGAAGCTTTATATGCTTCCGGTGTGGGAAAATCGAAGAAAAATACTTTTCTATGCAATTGGCATAGCTTTCTTTTCCTTTCTCATGAGAGAAGTTATAGGCATGCCTAAATTTGATTTTCCGCTTCAGTATTTGTTAATGGTTCTCTTTTTAAGATTTGGTTTAGGGATCAAAACATATCTTGCAGCATTTTCTGCTGGTTCTGGTCTAACAGCTTACATTAACCTACAGCTATTTGTATATATATTTGCAAATTTTTTCGGAGTAGCACAACCTGATATTATTAATAATACTTCTGGTTCTTCCATTTACGTTATACAGTTAGCTTCTATTTTTACTGCGTACTTTATTTCTTTTGTCATGGGGAAATACAACTTTGGTTTCTCATTTATCATTCAGCCCCCACATGATTTTTTGAAAGGTGAAAATTACCTATCACCCCTTAATAAAATGTTCATCATAGGCTCCCTAATATCATTTGTCACTATTCTTGTTACTTTGTATATGCTCTATAACTCCAATACGATAGGACTACTTTCCATCTCATTGCTAACTTTTGGAATTTCGTACTTCTTTTCAGAGAAAGGAGATTACGAGGATGCTAGAAACGCTATCGAGGCACATCGCATCAGAAATAAAGAAAGCTGATCCTGATGGACCTACAAGTGTAGAAGTGATGGAGTATGCGATTGGTATAAAAATAACCGAAATTTCGGCAGTACTAATGGTTGCAGTTATAGCCTGGATAACAGGACATTTTTGGGGGGCATTACTAGCTCTGGCTACGATCATGTTTGTAAGGAGATTTTCAGGTGGGGTACACTTCAGCAACCTTACCCTTTGTGTCTGTTTTACAACGGCCATATGTGTAACTATACCTTTTGTTTCTTTAGGTTTATCAACAATTTTGATAATTAACGCTTGTTCATTATTAGTGTTTGTAGTATATGCTCCCAATCATTTTATCTATATTAATAAGACCAAATATCACAAGTATTATAAAACGATATGTATTTTGGTTTGCATATTAAATTTTTTTGTACAATCTCACATAATATGTTTATCTATAGTTATACAAGCATTCAGTATTCTTCCTTTATGGAAAGGAGGTGAGCGAAAATGGATAAGAAATTGGCGAGAGTTTTAAGTATAAGCCTTGGGAAATACGCTAACGAGTCTACCAAAAAAGAAAAAACAATATTTGGCGCTAAACCGGTACCAGCTGAGCTGAAGAAAACAGAAAAGAACTGAATTTAATGGAAGAGGGAAAGCGAATCCTAGCCACTCCATTGCTTGATGACAATTCACTTGGAGATTGCTCTTTCTTTTGTGAAAATCACCTAGTTGCGATTGAATTGTGGAAGCCTAAAAGCAATTATCACATCCCGCTTTTTCATACTTCTCATGGAAGATTTACAGTTCCCACCACCCTCCATGAATGTTCCGTAGGCTTACCCACTTTTTGCAATTTGGACGGATCTAATTTGGTTAACATCACACAAGTGGACAAGATCGTTACGGGAGATTATGGAGGGGGGCAGGTTGTTTTTAAAAATCAAGACATCAAAGAAAGTATAAATTCAGCCAATTTATCTCGATGGAAACAAATATATGCGGATGCAATGAATGCCGATAGAGAAATTCGTTATATTTTCGGATCGGAAATCAAGGTAGTGGGTAAGGCAACAGTGAGCGGTTTTTTTAAGGTAGGGAATATGCTTAGTGTGGATATGTGGGAACCTAAAAAAAATTACTATGTCCCGCGTTTCCACTCTGGAGATCGCTCTTATACAATCGGGCTAACCGCACAGGCTTGCAGGGAAGCTTTTCCGTATCTATATCCAGCTTATAAAGATACCCTGATAAATCTCGACTTGGTTTGTGAAATTGAGTCTAACGCATTTGGAGGGCTGGTACGATTCGAAGGATCTGACTTCACATGCTCGATGTCTCATAATAAACTTAAAGCGCTTAAAAAACTGTGGAAATGACCCATGAAAATTCAGGGGTCATTTTTATTACCAGATTTAAATGAATAAGTCAATAATCAGTTAGACTAGGATAAGCCGGACGGGTTCGATTTAATTCGACATATTTCCCGTTTTTAATCATTTTCCATGTGATAAAATTGATTATGAAAAAAATAACAATCTTTTAAATTAAGGTGAAACAATCTACATATAAGAAAAGGAGGGTGAAAGCGGGATATATATTGTAAATGCCGGCATGTACAAATGCCCCGAAGGAAATGCCTGTTTGTCAGGCAAGTTCCCACTCATATAAGTCCTCAGCTTTACACTCCAATATCCTAGAAATGAGGACTGCCGCCTCGAATGACATTTTGTCACGTCCCGCGATCCAGTTGGATATTTGTTGCCGCGAATATCCAGTTCGTCGGGCGAGCCATGATTGAGTGCGTCCATGAGATTTGAGCTCCTCTTTCAAAAGGCATTTCCCCCGAGTAAGTTTTTGCACCTTACTTGCTCCTAACAGGGGAAAAGTGTTTCGTTCAGAGTATACAGGTAAATTACTTTTTTATCAATTATATTGTGGAGTTGATTGGATGGTTGCAGATAAAAATGAAAATGTAACTTGCACTAGCTTTTATACAATAAAGATGGCACGACTCGCTTCAGGATATAGTGAGTTAATAGCTTGCAATATACTTGGTATGTCAATGAATGAATTAAAACATATAGAGGAAGATTCATCTGATTTAACAATAGCTCGAGCGCAGCAAATGTCCTCGTTGTATGAGGTTACAATAGATTCAATCTATTTCGGTAAAAATAATATAACCTAATATACGTAGAAAACTGACGTGATGACATGCAAAACCAAAAACCAAAGACTAAAATCTACCAAAAACAGCCGCGATATGATATTCAGGCTGTTTTTTGGCGGATAGAGACTTGCAGCAATCCAATAAATACCGTTCGGATTTGCCAGATAACGGTTTTAGCGTTATAACAGAAAGAGGGTATTTTAGAAGAACGGAGTGAGAACATGAATCAGACGCCATTAAATACAGAAAAATTCCAACGTAAAGCAGTTAAGGTGGAAGAGGCACAAAGCAGGATAGCTAGTTATGTTCAACAGGGCGAAAGGGAGGACGTAGGGCTTGAGCAAGCACATGGTCGCTATCTGGCGATGGATTTGACTGCGCCACATCCGTATCCCCGCTTTCGTCGCTCTGGTATGGACGGCTATGGGATCCTTGCCTCGGACACTGAAGTCTGTTCGACTGGTCAGGAAATCTGGCTACATGTGATTGATGAAATTCCTTGTGGCACCGTATCGGACAAGCGGGTGGAGACGGGAATGGCAGCCCGCATCATGACAGGAGCACAATTACCTGAAGGAGCGGACACGGTGGTTATGCTGGAGGCGACACAGCTGCGTGAGGAAAATGGACAGACATATGTTGGCTTGAAGAAGCGTATGGAAGTTGGCAAAAATGTGACACAAATTGGTCATGAGATTAAGGAAGGTCAGCTTTTGCTCAGTAAGGGAACTTGCGTGGGAGCGGGGCACATCTCGGTACTGGCTACTTTTGGTGTACATCGGGTGCCTGTTTACAGGAAGCCAAGGGTGGCCGTCTTTTCCACAGGGTCAGAATTGCTCGCAGTGGATGAGCCGTTACAACCGGGGAAAATTCGAAACAGTAATACATATATGCTGGCTTCTCAAATTAGAGAGGCAGGAGGAGAGCCGTTCATTCTGCAAGCCATTCATGATGATTTGAACCTTGCTCGGGCTTCTGTCAGAGAAGCAATAGCTGCCTATGATATCGTGGTTACGAGTGGTGGAGTGTCGGTGGGTGATTTTGATATTATGGGTGACCTCGTGCGACAGGAAGATGTGAATATGCTGTTCAACAAGGTTACGATGCGTCCAGGTAGTGTAACCACAGCCGCAGTGATAGACGGCAAGCTGTTATTTGCGCTTTCAGGCAATCCCGGTGCGTGCTTTGTAGGCTGTGAGCTGTTTGTACGTCCAACTATTCAAATGATGTTATCTTCGGTACATCCGTATTTGCAAACCTGGACAGCGAAGCTAGGAGCAGATTATACGAAGGTAAACAACTATACCCGCTTTGTACGCAGTTCTCTGGAGATACGTGGTGGACAAGTATATGCGATTCCTGCGCGAGTAGATGAATCCAGTGCCATGGTCACGATTAAGGACAGCGATTGTCTGATCGTAGTCCCTCCCACAACTGAAGGCTTGCGCGAAGGTGAAGAGGTGCATGTACTGGTGCTTCAAGGCGGACAGGTGACGTGAAAACAAAACATCCATTTGTATGTCAAATCGTCGGATTCAAAAATACAGGAAAAACCACCTTCCTCGGAGGTTTAATTCGATATGTGCAGCAGTCAGGACTACGTGTAGCAGTGATCAAGCATGATGGTCATGAATTTGAGATGGATCATGAGGGAACAGATACGTACAAGCACCGACAGGCAGGCGCCGAAGGCGTAGCGATTGTTTCGGCAGAAAGAACAGCGATTTTAGAGGAACATAGTCGGCCTGTGACCGGACTCATCCGGCATTTTCAGGCGTATGACTGTGTGTTGCTGGAAGGCTTCAAGCAGGAAAAATATCCGAAGCTGGTCATGGTGCGAGAACAATCGGATGCCCGACTTGTTCAGGAGCTGACAAATGTACAGGGAGTAGTAGTTTGGGAGTGCCATATGGATTGGGCTCAGGATTACTACTCAGATGAACAATCGGTGCAGATATATCCTGCCGATGCCAGCGACCCGGCAGGCCGCTGGTTACTCGAACAAATTCAGAGGCACAGAGCAGGATTCCAGACAGAGCAGGGCTGAGAGGGCCATTAATCGGCTGGGTCAGTCTGAGTCTCTATCCGTCGTTCGATCGCCTGAGACATCGTTTTGTCAGTCAGGTGGGCATAGACTTCCGTTGTTTCAGTCGAAGCGTGACCCAGCTGTTCCTTGGTTTTGTAGATATCATTTTGTAAATAATAGTCAGTAGCAAAGGAATGACGGAGCTTGTGAACGGTCAAATAGGGTTTGCCGAACCGTTTGGCGTATTTGATGATCATAGCTTGAATCGCTCTTTTAGTCATCCGTTTGCCCTCCGTACTGCCGTTGGGACGTGCGACAAAAAGAGCTTTTTCTTTTTTTGGAGCACGATAACGGGTATGTCTTAAGGACAAATAAAGTGCGAGATCATCTTTGGACTGCTCGCGGAAATATACTGGCGTTTTAAAAGTTTCATCGTTATTTCCTTTGCGGTACACATACAGTAATTTATTGTTTATATCGAGATCATTTATATTCAAGTTGACGATTTCGGATACACGTAGCCCCGAGTTCAGAATAAGACTTGCGATACAGGCATCCCGCTCCTTGTTTAATTCATAGGAGTATAGGGCTTGCTTGTTATCAGCCAAATCTTGTCCGTAGCCTTCATAAATATAGCCGATAAATTCAAGCAGCTCTTCCTCTTCCAGTATTTTTCCTTTGAGCTTGGCGGCCGTATCCTTGGGTTTATGTACGCGCTTAATTTCGACTTTGGCCATAATATTGCGCTTGAGCAACGGATAAAAGTTTTCATCCTCAGCGATTTGACTCAAGTAATGAAAGAGTGAACGCAGGGACGACAACTTACGTGAAATGGTGATGCGGGAATTGGAGCCTTCGCGTTTGGTAGACAGGAACAAGCGAAAGCCTGTAATGCTATCCATATGAAGTCTCTCTAATTCTTCCAGCGTAACTTGGGCATTCGCTTCTCCGGCAGACAAGCCTTCCGAGCGAAGCCATGAAAAAAAAGCTTCGTAATCCCGTACATATTCCAGCAAAGTAGAGGGGGATAGGTCGGGAAGCTTGTAATCCATAAATTGCTGTACGTACCATGGCAGATCCGGCATCTTTTCATCCAGTTTGCGCCGGTCGATGATCTTTTGTATGTTCATAGGGTCCACCTCGTCCGGTCATAATACATGTATTTTAGCATATTTTGAACAGCACTGGATGGGAGTAATTAAAGTAAAGAACAAGCTGACCGCCAAGAGAGGTGAAAGTATGGGATATAATATCAAATCAGAATTGAAGCTGTCCATAAAGAGTGTACCAGAGTCGCAGAAGGACATTATTGTCCAACTCATGCAATTTTACTTATACGATTTTACAGCCTATCTGCGAATTGATGTCACTGAGAAGGGAACATTCCCGGCTTATCCAGACTTGTATCAATACTGGACGAGCGGCGAACAGAAGCTACCTTTTCTGATTTGGAGACAGGATATTCCTGTGGGCTTTGCACTCGTTGACCGAATGTCTAGCAATCGAGAAGCTGACTATTACATGGCTGAGTTCTTTGTACTTCGTCCTTATCGGTACAATGGTGTGGGTACATGGGCGGCTCATGAGCTGTTTGGACGTTTTAACGGGCGGTGGAAGGTGACGCAGATGAGCACGAATAGACCAGCCCAATCCTTTTGGCGCAAGGTAATTGGAAGCTATACGAATGGTGAGTATAGGGAGCAGACACATCCAGTGCGAGGAAATATAAGTCAGTTTTTCAATACATGAAAAATTCATAATAGAAAATCATCAGAAAAGAGCCGAGGAGAATATTCTGTCGGCTTTTTTTGTTGTTAATTACAGTCTTCTATCCATAGATCGTTCCAATTAGAAGCTGCATTGACACTATAAAAACACAGGTATAAAGCTATTTGCTAATTCATATATAACTTATTGGAATCATCTATGGTAAGATAAGGATGTAAGCATATAAATTCAATAGGAAAAGAGGGTAATATGCTGGAGAAATGGGTTCAGGAACTAAAAGATGGTGAACAAGAACTGATTGCATGGAGAAGACATCTGCATCAGCATCCAGAGCTTTCTTTTGAAGAAACGAATACATCTGCATTTATCGCCGATCAATTACGCTCTTTTGGTATTGAAGTAAGAATGAATGTCGGTGGAAATGGTGTGCTCGGTTTTTTAGAAGGTGGCCAGCCAGGTAGAACGATTGCATTTCGTGCTGATTTTGATGCACTTCCTATTCAGGATGAAAAGGATGCGCCTTATAAATCGACCGTTCCCGGTGTTATGCATGCTTGTGGACATGATGGTCATACGGCTGCGCTGCTAGGAGTCGCACGAGTGTTAAGCCATCACCGTCAGACACTGAAGGGAAAGCTTGTGTTTATTTTTCAACATGCCGAAGAAAAACCGCCTGGCGGAGCCAAATTCATGATCGAGGATGGTTGTCTGGATGGGGTGGAAGCAGTATATGGTATCCACCTTTCCTCGGAGATCCCGCTGGGCAAAATTGGTTTAAAGAGTGGTCCGGCAATGGCTGCAGTCGATGCTTTCACAATTCAGATCAACGGCAAAGGTGGACATGGCGCCAGGCCACATCAGACAGTGGATTCCATTGTCATCGGCAGTCAGATTGTGAACGGATTGCAGCAGGTGGTGAGTCGCAGAGTGGACCCTATTGAATCAGCGGTGTTAACGATTGGGGTATTTCAAGCGGGTACTGCCTTTAATGTGATTGCAGATAAAGCCAAAATCGAAGGGACCGTACGTACGTTTAATAAGGATGTACGCAAGGAAGTCGAGAACGAAATTCGTAGTATCGTAAAAGGTCTGACGGAGGCTTATCATGCGGGATACGAAATTGATTATTTGAATGGCTATCCTGCACTGGTGAATGCTGAGGCCGAAACAGAACGGGTACGTGAGCTAGTCAGCAGGCTGTATGGGGCAGATGCTTTTATGGACTTGAAACCGGTCATGGGAGCAGAGGATTTTGCCTATTATCTAGAGCAACGACCTGGAGCTTTTATTCATGTGGGTGCACGTAATGAGGATGAACGAACGCATTTTGCTCATCACCATCCTCACTTTGATTTTGATGAGCGCGCATTGCTCATCTCAGGACATATTTTTCTAGCGTTGGCGCTTGAATATTTGCAATAATTATATTTTTTAATGGTTAGCCATAGCATTAACGGAAGCTCGAACCGCGCATAGCGCGGTTTTTTGCTGTAAATCAAAGTATTTTGGCATCTAGATTGAATGAAAAATTAAGAAAATAATTCACTATATGAAAAAATCCTAATAGTAAATTATAAGAGGTATCAACGGTAAGGGAAAGCTTACTCTTATATTACAAGTAGTCAACCAGGAGATCCTATTACATTATCTTGATTTTTCACACAAGGAAAAGAGAAAAAGATGACGAAACTATTGAGCAAACATCCGTGTAAGCGCTATCAATCGGATGTTGCATATCTATTGAATTACTGGAGGTGAGCTTGAAAGAACGCTCGTTTGATTGATGAATGGAATAATAACGATAGGAATGAATCCGCAATTGTCTGATTACTTTTAGCTCCAAATGGCTTACCAATTCAAATGATTACAGAGAAGGAGGTTGAATTCATTGACTAAGACAAAAAGCAGGTTGAGAATTGCATGTTTGGCGCTTGTAGTAGGGGGTGCTTCCTGGACAGGCATGATAGCACCCACTCATGCTGCTCCAAGTGACGAATATACTTGGAAAAGTGTCGTTACAGGTGGTGGAGGTGGTTTTGTACCTGGTATTATTTTTAATGAAACGGAAAAAGATCTGATCTATGCCCGCACAGATATTGGAGGAGCTTACCGCTGGAATCCTGCCAATGAAAGCTGGATTCCGCTGACCGATTCTGTGGGCTGGGAAGATTGGAACAAAAATGGTGTCGACGCACTAGCCACCGATCCTGTGGATCCGAATCGTGTATATATAGCTACAGGTACGTATACTAATTCCTGGGATAAACATAACGGGCAAATTATGCGCTCCACTGACAAAGGTAATACATGGCAGACTACGAAGCTTCCCTTTAAGGTAGGAGGCAATATGCCGGGACGCTCGATGGGTGAACGTCTGACAATTGATCCGAATAAGAACAATATATTATTCTTCGGAGCTCGAAGTGGTAATGGACTGTGGAAAAGCTCCGACTTCGGGGCAACCTGGAGTAAGGTGAGCGGTTTCCCGAATCCGGGGACGTATGTACAGGACCCTTCAAATGAATACACCAGTGATATTGTCGGTTTAGCCTGGATCACCTTTGACAAAAAAACGGGCTCTTCCAGCAAAGCAACACAGACCATCTATGTGGGTGTCGCAGACAAAAAGCAAAGTGTCTACCGCAGTACAGATGGCGGGACAACCTGGTCTGCTGTAGCAGGACAGCCTACAGGTTATTTGCCACATCACAGTGTTTTATCACCAGATGGAAACCTGTATATTTCTTACAGCGATGGAGCTGGGCCATATGACGGAACAAAGGGTGAACTATGGAAATTGAATACAGCCAGCGGACAGTGGACTAACATTAGCCCCGTTGCCAGCAGCAGCGCGGACAATCATTTTGGGTATGGTGGACTGACGGTGGATGCCCAGAAGCCTGGTACCCTTATGGTTGCAACATTGAATGCCTGGTGGCCGGATGAAACGATTTACCGCAGTACTGATAGTGGAGCAACCTGGAGCCCTATTTGGGAATTCGACGGTTACCCGTCTCGTAAGCTCAAATACAATCTGGATATATCCGGTGCGCCTTGGCTGACTTTCAATGCCAACCCTGCTCCGCCAGAAATATCGCCCAAGCTAGGGTGGATGATTGGAGATCTTGAGATAGATCCATTTAACTCAGATCATATGCTGTATGGCACAGGAGCTACGATATATGGCTCTAAAAATCTGACCAATTGGGACAAGGGAGATAAGCTGGACATCTCGGTAGCCGCTAAAGGGATAGAGGAAACGGCGATTTTGGATCTGGTGAGCCCTCCTACTGGAGCTCCTCTAGTGAGTGCAGTGGGTGATGTTTCCGGATTCAGACATGATGATCTGTTCAAGGCTCCCGCTAAAATGCTGGATAATCCAACCTTTACAAGCAGCGAAAGCATTGATTATGCCGAGCTGAACCCTTCTTTTATGGCTCGGGTGGGTAAAGCAGACTATAAAAAAGATCCAAATGCCAAATCCATCGGATTTTCCAATGATGGCGGAGCAAACTGGTACAAAGCAAATAGCGAGCCTTCTGGTACAGCAGGAGGAGGCAGCATCGCTGTTGCGGCAAATGGTAATGGATTGCTGTGGAGTACATCGGACAAAGGTGTATTTTATTCCAAAACCGGAGGAAACTCATGGACAGCAAGCACGGGAATACCAGCCAATGCAAAGATCGCCTCTGACCGAGTAAATCCTAACAAATACTACGCGTTTGCTGCTGGAAAAATATATGTAAGTGTTGATGGAGGCGCATCCTTCACAGCATCCACAGTTACTGGTTTGCCAAGTGTAGGGAATGCAGATATTGGTGCTGTACGAGGAGCGGAAGGGGATGTGTGGTTTGCTGGAGGCTCCGAGGACGGAGGGCCATACGGCTTATGGCATTCCAAGGATTCAGGTGTTACATTCACCAAGCTTGATCATGTACAGGAGGCGGATTTTGTAGGCTTTGGCAAAGCAGCACCCAATCGCACCAATGCAACAGTGTTTATCGTTGGTAAAATTGACGGTACACGTGGATTCTATCGCTCGGACGATACTGGCGCAAACTGGGTACGCATTAATGATGACAAGCATCAATATGCTCGTGTGACCACCATTATTGGGGATCCTCGGGTTTACGGACGTGCTTATCTGGGAACGAATGGGCGCGGCATTCTGGTGGCAGATCGTGTAGGGGGGGATCAGCCTTCGACCGGGCAAGCAAGTATTACACCGACAGCTGCAACCTATGGAGTGGCTAACGGCAATAGCGATATTACTGTAAAGCTTACACTTAACGGTAATACACTAGATGCGATCAAGCAAGGGAGCGTGACACTGAGCAAAGGTGAAGATTATACGGTTAGTGGAGAAACAGTCATTCTTACCAACAAGTATTTATCTAAACTTCCCAAAGGAGAGACAACGCTTAACTTCCATTTTAGTACAGGCAATGATGCGTTGTTCACGATTACGGTAAAAGGGGATACGCCAAGTGAGCCGGGAACAGGCGAGGGCGCTCTGAAGGTGCAATCTTTCAATGGGAATATATCTGCAACAAGTAATACGATCAGCTCCAAGTTTAAAATAACCAATACAGGAAGCTCACCCGTTTCCCTAGCAGACGTGACATTGCGTTATTATTACACCATTAACGGAGAGAAATCGCAGAACTTCTTTACAGATTGGTCAAGCATCGGTACAGAGAATGTGATTGCTAACTTCAAAGTGTTAACCAATGCAAAGCCAAGTGCAGATTCTTATGCGGAAATTGGTTTTAAGTCGGCAGCGGGTTCTTTAGAGCCTGGTCAGAGTGTTGAGCTACAAACCCGGATATCCAAAGCGGATTGGAGCAATTATACACAGACTGATGATTATTCCTTTAACCCCATAGCAAACAGCTTACAAGATTCTACTAAAATAACCGCTTACCTGTCTGGGATCAAGCAATGGGGAATTGAGCCCTAAATCTTCATAAAAATAATCTAAAGTCAGCCACTCTAATGAGCGAGCTGGCTTTATTTTTTGAGGAATTAGTTCTCCTCATTCTTATCTAAAAATAAAAGAAGTTCAAGTTAAAAACAGCAATCAGCAGGGGTTTGAATTCAAACACATAACTATTTCACTATATGAAAAATTCATAATAGAAAAAGATCCTTCTCGCATACCATCTACATAACACAACACACCACTTCAAACAGAAAAAAAGATAAGAGCCAGAACGTATGTTCTTTTTTTGTTGAAAAAGAAACGCTCCTGTCCTCAGACAAAAAGCGTCATAAATCAAGTTTATATTTATCATACACCTCAAGTAAGATGACGGGATATTGAAATTAACAGGGTCATCGTAATGACATTCACAATCGTAGAAAGTAATACTGTCTGTGCTGCAAAATCAGGTTCATTTTTATATTCTTCCGCCAAAATACTTGTATTAACGCCGGTAGGCATACCTGACGCAATGAGCAATGCTTGAGCGGGAATCCCCTTAAGACCTAGGAAGAACACGAGCATAAAACCAACTATTGGACCTGCAATCAGGCGTAATACCATACTGATATACACGGCTGTCCGGCGCAAATGAAAAGGGTACTGCACAATTTGTGCTCCCAAAGTAAGTAGAGCCACTGCGACCATCGAATGGCTAATATAGTTTAGAGGCTCAGCCAGCAAATTAGGCAATGGACTGTGCAGTAGATTCAGGAGCAAGCCCAGCACAAGCGCGTAAGGTACAGGCATTTTTAAAAAATTAATTAAAATTTTTCGTGTATTGGCCTTACCATTTTGTACAACAAAAGTACCGTATGTAAATGTAACAAAGCTTTGAAAAGTCATAATCAGAGCTTGGACGGAAATAGCCAGCGGATCACCTTTAAACACCAACTGATTAATAGGTAGACCATAATTTCCTGAATTATCAAGCATTACACTGTTTGTAAAAGCTCCACGCATGCCGGGGCTGTATTTCAGAGATCTGGCAACGGTAGTGCTGATTACGTACAAAATAGCTATGTACAAGGCATAAAAAAGTGAGACCTCACCCATGAGGATTAAAGAAATTTCAGAGTTATAAAGACCGGTAAACACAACTGCAGGGGTGATATAGTAAAAATTAATTTTAGCTAAGGTATACAAATCCAGTCGGAAATAATATTGCATGATACAGCCAAAACCGATAAGGACAAAAATAGGTAAAACAACGTCTAAAAGAATGGTGCCGAACATGTCTGTCTCCTCTTCTTTCTATTATGCGAATGGAAAGGTTAATCTTTAAAATGCATTTGCATTTTCCATTATACTGTGGAAACAGATTCGCGCATAATAAAATTTATTATATTGGATTAGCCATCAGCCCCTAAAAATGCAACACTAGAAAAAAAGAGCTTCATATTTAGCTTATAGTAGCCGTTAATATATGTAGGTTACATTTAAACCTGGTCTTTTACTATAAGGAGGAATCGCATCATGAGAAACACATGGACAGCATTATTAGCGTGTATACTGGTCTTGGGACTGGCAGCGGGAACCGCCGAAGCCAAGCAGGGGCGCGGAAATGGTCAGGAGAACAAACAGGAAGCAAAGGCGTCTGATAAAGACCGGAATGAAAAAAGCAGCAAAAAAGATAAACACGACGAAATCAAAAAGAATACCCCTGTTGCAGTAACGGATGATACATACGGGGAGTCCAAAGACCAAAAAGGTCGCAAGGGACACAACGGGTACAATGGTCTGCTTCAAGCGGTAGAAAATACAAAAGATAAGCCGGCAGGAGCGGTTATTGCGAATCTGCTGCTTACAAAATACCCGGAACGTTTGACCCCGGAGCAGGTAACTGAACTTGAATTGATCCGAAATTCTGACATAGCACTAACTAAGGCTGCAGAGCTACTAGCTGAAAACGGAAATGTAACAGATGCCGTTTACATGCAGGAGGAGGCAGTATTGGCTAATGTGTCCAATCTGGAAAGCTACAAAAAGCTGGATCTATTCTCGAGGAAGGCTGGACGGTCATCAGGTATGAAGCTGTTCGTGAATGGTGAAAAATACGATGCCGAACCGATTAACCGCAATGGCACCACACTTGTTCCATTTAGAACAGCTTCCGAAGCTCTGAATGCCAAGGTTTCCTGGGATCCGAAAGAAAAGGCTGTTACTGTCACGCGTAACGGTGTGTCCGTCAAACTATTCGTGAATAGCGCCAAAGCATACATTAACGGCCAGCCATATTCTATCGAGCAGCCAGCGGCCATAGTGGATGGAACAACAATGGTACCTGTAAGGGTAATCGGAGAGGCTTTGGGAGCAAATGTTAAATGGGAGCCTGAGAGCCAGTCTGTTGTTGTATATGAGCAGGCAACAACATCCGAAGCATTATAACGTGCTGTCAACAAAAAATGGTGTATACAAAAAGGGCGCCTGGCTGAATGTCAGGCCCTTTTTTGTTTTGCTATTTTGTACCGAGCTATTCGCATTATGTTCTGGTCATGTGTACAATTAAATAGAGAAGTCTCAGAAAAGGGAGTGTCATCATAAATGGATTTAGGATTAACGGGAAAAGCAGCCTTTGTTGCAGGCTCCAGTAAAGGACTTGGCAAAGCAAGTGCACGCGAATTGGCACGTGAAGGTGCAAATATAGTTATTTCGGGACGAAATGAAGCAGAGCTTCAGCGGACGCAGGCCGAATTACAGGAAACAGCGAGTGGTCGCGTTGAATATGTAGTTTGTGATGTAACCAAACCTGAACATATCTCCCAGGCCATCCGCCGTACAGTTGATTGGTTTGGCACCGTCGATATTTTGGTTAACAATGCGGGCGGCCCTCCTGCGGGCACCTTTGATGATTTTACAGATGAAGTATGGATGCAGGCCTTTGAGCAAAATTTACTTAGTCATATCCGGTTGATCCGTGAGGTGTTACCCTATATGAAGAAACAACAAAGCGGTAGAATTTTAAATATCGCCTCCTCATCAGTTAAGCAACCGATTCCGGGCCTGATTATTTCCAACACACTACGTACTGGGGTCGCTGGATTAGCGAAAACATTGTCAATGGAATTAGCCCCTTACAATATTCTGGTACATACTGTAGCACCAGGGAGAATTGCAACCGATCGCGTACGCAGCTTGGACGAGCATCGAGCCGAAAAATCCCACCAAACGACGGATCAAGTTCGCAAACAAGCAGAAGAGGGCATTCCGTTGGGACGGTACGGAGAGCCAGAAGAGTTCGGTAAAGTCGTTGCTTTTCTGGCATCATCGGCTTCATCCTATTTGACTGGCAGCACCATTCTTGTGGACGGCGGAATGATTAAATCATTATAAAAAAATAAAGAAGCGTGCCGCATCAGGTGTAATTGGTGCTGGCACGCTTTTTCATAAGTTATTTAGAGAGAGGTTTAATTTATTGACTGATCAGCTCTCACGGCTTGGAAGCTCGCAACCGTCATCGGTACATACACCAGCTGCATCCTGTTTGGACGAGCTGCCGCTAATCATAGTAAAAGGTGAACGTTCATCCCATGCTTTTTGAAGCGCATCGTGAAATACCTCTTCCGGCTGAGCACCAGAAACAGCAAATTTTCGATCAAATACAAAGAATGGCACACCCTGAACGCTTAACTTAGCGCCTTCAGCTTCATCAGCTCTAACTTCGTTGGTAAAGCGGTCACTGGCTAAAATAGCAGCGGCTTCGTTATGATCCAAACCCACCTCGGCTGCTAACGCTGCCAGCACTTCATGTTCCCCGGTATGCTTGCCTTCCATGAAGACAGCCTGAAATAAACGCTCGCTCAATTCCAACATTTTGCCTTGTGTGTGAGCCCAATGCGTTAGGCGGTGAGCATCGAGAGAGTTTGTCGGCACCATGGCATGAATATTGTAGTCCAGACCCGCAGAACGAGCATTTTCGGTCATGCGATCATTCATGGCATGAGCCTCTTGCAGACTGACACCATATTTTGCTGATAGTTCTTCATTAATCGTTTTACCACTATCTTTCACAGCATTAGGGTTCAATTCAAAACTCTTAAATGTCAATTGAACCTCATCGTGGTGTGGGAACTGCTGTAAAACTTGCTCCAAACGGCGTTTGCCGATATAACAGAACGGACACATATAATCAGACCAAACTTCGATATTCATCAGGAAATGCCTCCATGTATACATATTTTATTGAGCAACTGGGAGTGAATCTGCCTACTTTAGTGTAAGTAAAAAAGGTGAAACTTCATCAGTTACAAAATAAATTATACGGCTAATGCTTTCGACGTGCAAATAATTAATGCTTGTCAAAAAATAAATGCTATGATATTTTATATGTGTAACCGGTTACACAATTGGAGTTGAACCTACATTATGACAACAATAAAGCAGGTAGCAAGTTTTGCAGGTGTTTCCGTAGCGACCGTATCCAGAGTTATTAATGAAACCGGATATGTCCACGAGGATACACGGCGGAAGGTTGAAGCTGCAGTGAAGCAGCTAAATTACAAGCCTAATGAAGTTGCACGTTCTCTGTATAAAAAGAAATCCAGATTAATCGGCCTGCTGCTGCCGGATATTACGAACCCTTACTTTCCCTTGTTGGCTCGTGGGGTGGAGGATCGAATGCAGGAAAATGATTTTCGGATTATTTTTGGTAATAGTGATGAAGATCGCCAAAAAGAATTAGATTACATGGATACTTTTGTTCAGAATAATGTTGTTGGGGTTATTTCATCTACCAATGACCCTGCTGCCGACTGTTACGCCAAACTGAAAATACCAGTCGTTTTTCTCGACCGGACTTCCAGTGACAGTCTCTCCGTTTATGCGGATGGAGCTCATGGCGGCCGCTTGGCTGCTCAGGCCATGGTTGCCCGTGGCAGCAGACAAATTACAGTTATGCAGGGGCCTGCTCATATTCGTCCAGCACAAGATCGTTTTCGCGGGGCGGTGGAAGAGCTTCAGCATTCCGGTATTGCTTACCATGTCGTCGAGACAACGTCTTTTTCGTTCAAGGAGGCTGAATCGTGGGCCAAAGAGCTGTTCAGCAAGTATCCGGATACGGACGGAGTGATTGCTAGTAACGATATTGTAGCTACAGCGGTGATGCATGAGGCACATAGATTAGGAAAGAAAATCCCGGAAGATGTTCAAATAATCGGGTTTGATGATATACCATTAAGCAGCTTGTTATTTCCGCCATTATCAACGATCCGACAGCCTGCTTATGAAATGGGCTGGGAGGCGGCAGGTTTGCTCATTCAGTTAATTGAGCAGGCACAAGCAACGAAAACAAGTGTACCTAATCTTCATTCGAAAGTACTTACGTATTCAAGCATACAATTGCCCGTCAAATTTATCGAACGGGAAACGACGAGAAAGGTGGATCATCATGGCTAAAATTTCGGTTATCGGAAGCAGTTCGATGGACCTCGTAGTGACTTCATCCAAGCGTCCCGGTGCTGGTGAAACCGTATTAGGAGAAAGCTTTACAACCGTACCTGGAGGTAAAGGAGCCAATCAGGCAGTAGCCGCAGCACGACTCGGCGCGGACGTTACGATGATTGGACGTGTAGGGGATGACCATTTTGGACAACAGATTTTACGCAATTTTGAAGAAAATCATGTTCATATTAACTATGTGAAACCGGTTACACATATGGAAAGCGGTACAGCGCACATTGTACTGGCCGAGGGTGATAACAGTATCGTCGTGGTAAAAGCAGCAAATAATGAAGTTACACCCGCTTACGTGGAAGAAGCGCTTGATGTCATTCGAAATTCGGATATTGTGTTAATTCAACAGGAAATACCGCCAGAGACGATTGTCTATGTAAGCGAAATTTGTGCGAAGTATCAGGTACCATTATTGCTGAATCCAGCCCCAGCTCGTGAGGTGGAAGAAAGCGTAATTGCCAATGCAACCTACATTACGCCAAACGAGCATGAAGCTGCCATCATGTTTAAGGACATGAGTCTTCAAGAAGCGTTGCGCAAATATCCGAATAAGCTGTTTGTAACTGAAGGCAGCAATGGTGTACGGTTTTTCGACGGAGAACAGGAAGTTGTGGTTCCTACTTACAAGGTAGAAGCCGTTGATACAACAGGTGCAGGAGATACTTTCAACGCTGCATTTGCGGTGGCACTGGCTGAAGGAAAATCGCTAGCAGACAGTGTGAAATTTGCTAATCGGGCTGCGTCATTGTCCGTTACCAAATTTGGAGCGCAAGGCGGAATGCCAACCCGTCGTGAAGTGGAGGAGCAATTATAATGAAGAAACATGGAATTCTGAACAGTCACATATCCAAAATACTAGCGGATCTTGGCCACACGGACTTTATTGTCGTGGCTGATGCCGGCTTACCAGTTCCTGAAGGCGTTACCAAAATTGATTTGGCGTTGAAACTGGGGGTTCCCTCCTTTCAGGATGTTGTTGATGTCATTGCGGCAGACATGGTGATTGAAAAAGTAACATTAGCCGAAGAAATCAAACAAGAAAATGAACAAGCATTGCAGTATATTATGCGCACCTTTGCAGGAGAGCAACTAGAGCATTCACAGATTATTGAGCCGACTGCCGTCATTGAGTTTTGCTCACATGAACAATTTAAGGCATTAACCCGACAAGCCAAAGCTGTCATTCGTACAGGAGAAGCTACGCCGTTTGCCAATTGTATTTTACAGGCAGGAGTTCATTTTGGATAAATCAGTGTGAAATGAAAAGGGGGGGACAGCATGCAGATTCAAATGAAAGGAATTCACAAAGCCTTTGGAACCAATCAGGTCCTAAGTGGTGTTGACTTTGATCTCCGTGAAGGAGAAGTACATGCCCTCATGGGTGAAAATGGTGCAGGCAAATCAACGCTGATGAATATTTTAATCGGACTGCATCGACGCGATGAGGGAACGATCATCATTGACGGTCAGGAAACCTATTTTGCCAACCCCAAGGAAGCGGAGCAAAAAGGAATTGCTTTTATTCACCAGGAACTGAATGTGTGGCCGGAGATGACGGTACTGGAAAATCTGTTTATCGGCAAGGAGATGACTTCCAAGTGGGGATTACTAGATAGCTCTAAAATGAAAGCGCTAGCAAATGAGCAATTTAGCAAACTTTCAGTAAATCTTCCTTTGAACGGTGAAGCAGGCGAGTGTTCAGTGGGTCAACAACAAATGATTGAAATAGCCAAAGCACTCATGACGGATGCTAAAGTGATCGTAATGGATGAGCCGACAGCAGCCTTAACCGAACGGGAAATACAAAAGCTGTTTGAGGTTATTACTTCCTTGAAAAAAGATGGTGTTTCAATCGTGTATATTTCCCATCGGATGGAGGAGATATTCGCAATCTGTGATCGGATTACCATTATGCGTGATGGGAAAACCGTAGATACTCAAGCAATCCCTGATACGAATTTTGACGAGGTTGTACGGAAAATGGTTGGCAGAGAGCTGACTGAACGCTACCCGGTAAGAACGCCTGCTTTGGGAGAAGTGGTGCTAGAGGTCAAAAACGCATCGCATAAAGGTCTATTTGAAAATGTGAATTTTACTGTGCGCTCTGGGGAAATCGTAGGTTTTTCGGGTTTGATGGGTTCGGGGCGGACCGAGATCATGCGGTCGTTATTTGGACTGGATGCTTTGGATAGTGGTGAGATACACGTACGTGGGAAAAAGGTGTCTATTCGCAAGCCAGATGATGCAGTGAAACTAGGGATTGGCTTCATTACAGAAGACCGAAAAGATGAGGGCTTAGTGCTGGATTTTTCCATTCGGGAAAACATGGTGCTGACGAATCTGTTCAGTTTTACATCAAAAGGATTTATTTCAGGCAAAAAAGAGATGGATTTTGTTAATACATTAATTAAGCGCTTACAAATTAAAACCCAATCAGCCGAAGCAACGGTTGGCAGTTTGTCAGGCGGCAATCAGCAAAAGGTGGTTATTGCCAAATGGGTGGGTATTGGTCCCAATGTGCTCATTCTTGACGAACCGACGAGAGGCGTGGATGTGGGAGCCAAACGGGAAATCTACCAGTTGATGAACGAACTGACCGAACGTGGAGTCGCGATTATCATGGTATCTTCAGAACTTCCCGAGGTACTTGGCATGAGTGATCGTATTGTCGTGGTACACGAGGGAAAGATCAGCGGAGAGCTGAGCAGGGAAGAAGCCACACAAGAAAATATTATGACGCTAGCTACAGGAGGACAGTAATATGACAACTATGAATGAAGCAAAAGGTAGCAAAGGCATTCAAATATCACAAATCACACAGAAGCTTGGCCCATTGTTGGGACTCATTATTTTGGTGATCATTGTATCAGCCTTAAATCCCAGCTTTTTGGAACCGCTTAATATTTTGAATTTGTTGCGCCAGGTATCTATTAATGCATTGATCGCGTTCGGTATGACCTTCGTTATTCTTACAGGTGGAATAGATTTGTCCGTCGGCTCCATATTAGCGCTATCCAGTGCGTTTGTTGCAAATATGATGCTGGCCGGCTTCGATCCGGTTTTGGCGATTATTATTGGTTGTGCATTAGGTGGTGTGATGGGAATGGTCAACGGCTTGATGATTACGAAAGGTAAAATGGCTCCGTTTATCGCGACACTCGCAACCATGACTATTTTTAGAGGATTAACCTTAGTTTATACCAACGGTAACCCTATTACGGGGCTCGGAGACAGTCTGGTATTCCAATTATTCGGTCGTGGCTATCAGTTTGGTATTCCGGTTCCAGCGATTACGATGCTCATTACCTTTGCTGTCCTGTGGATCATTTTGCATAAAACACCATTCGGACGTAAAACGTATGCCATCGGCGGTAACGAGAAGGCTTCGATTGTATCTGGTATTAAAGTACCACGTGTAAAAATTTGGATCTACTCATTGGCTGGAATGCTTTCCGCATTGGCGGGAGCTATCTTGACTTCACGTTTGAACTCGGCGCAGCCGACAGCGGGTACTTCCTATGAATTGGATGCCATTGCGGCTGTCGTATTAGGTGGAACAAGCCTTTCGGGAGGACGCGGACGAATCGTAGGTACATTAATTGGTGTGCTTATCATCGGTACTCTAAACAACGGCTTGAATTTGCTGGGGGTTAACTCTTTTTACCAAATGGTTGTAAAAGGAATCGTCATTGCTATTGCAGTATTGATTGACCGTAAAAAATCCGCATAATACACCTAATCTGCATAGAAGGAGACACACAAATATGAAAAAGCTTACATTAATCATGACTGCCTTGCTGCTCCTGCTCATGACAGGGTGTTCCCTAGAGCCGCCCGAATGGGCGAAGCCTAAAGCGACTGCAGACCTGAAGGATATTAAAATCGGCTTGTCGATCTCAACATTGAATAATCCATTCTTTGTTTCTCTTAAGGACGGAGTTGTTGCAGAGGCCAAAAAACAAGGATTGCAGGTTATTGTGGTCGATGCACAAAATGATTCTGCGAAACAAAGTAATGACGTGGATGATCTGATCCAGCAGGGAGTGAACGCATTACTCATTAACCCGACAGATTCGTCAGCTATCTCAACTGTCGTGCAGTCAGCGAATGCATTGAACATCCCAGTTATTACACTGGACCGATCTGCTGACAAAGGAGATGTGAAAGCACTCGTCGCTTCGGACAATGTCGAGGGAGGACGGATGGCTGCCAGATACGTGATTGATCAAGTCGGAAAAGGTGCCAAGGTCATTGAGCTGGAAGGCGTCCCAGGCGCATCGGCTACCCGCGAACGTGGGAAAGGCTTCCATGAAGTAGCAGATAAGGATCTGAAAGTCATAGCCAAGCAGTCGGCTGATTTTGATCGGACCAAAGGTTTGAATGTGATGGAAAATCTGCTGCAAGGCAACCCGGATGTTCAGGCTGTATTTGCCCACAATGATGAAATGGCGTTGGGAGCCATTGAAGCAATCCAAAGCTCTGGTAAGAATATTCCAGTCATCGGCTTTGATGGTAACGAGGATGCGCTCAAATCAATTAAGGAAGGGAAGCTGACCGCCACCGTGGCTCAGCAACCTGAGTTGATTGGACAACTGGCGGTACAGGCAGCCAAGGATGTACTTCAAGGTAAAACCGTGAAAACATCCATTCCCGCTAAGCTGGAGTTAGTGGATCAATCGAAATAAAACGGGCGTTTGAACCCAACATATTAAGCTTTTTCGGACTGATGCTGTAATGCGCATCAGTCCTTTTTTTGGCTATTCTACGATGACGATACATACACATAAATGGAAGTTTTTAATTTTTGTATTGTAAGAAAGGATGGTAAAAGATAGAATAACAATTGTATGATAATGAGAATCACTATCATTTTATAAAGACATATATCTAGGGAGGACGTATATTGTGCAACAAAAGTACAGCTTAAAATGGGGAATCATGCTTGGTCTTGGCGTTTTTTTGATGGTTGTATTGGCTGCATGCGGAAGCACAGCTAGTAACAACCAAACCAATGAAAAGAGTGGAACGGATACCCTTAACGGGCAATCCCAATCGGTTGCTATGCGTGAATATGTTGATGCCACCGGCAAAAAGATCAGTATTCCTGCAAATCCACAGCGAGTCGTCACGACACAATACTTAGATGCGATGCTGGCTTTAGGTGTTAAGCCAGTAGGGGCTGCTTCTCATGTGTTAGAAGGCGACTATTTGAAAGGAAAGATTGACGGGATTGCTGATATTGGAAACCCGACGAATGTGGAAAAGGTACTGGAGCTACAACCTGACCTGATCATAGCAACAGAAGATACCTCGCCAGAAGTGAAAGAACAGCTGGAGAAAATTGCTCCAACCGTAGCCGTCTCGTTTGGAGATGGGGATGTATTTAAGCAACTGCGGGATGTCGCAGCCGTGTTGGGTAAGGACAAGGAAGCCGAGCATTGGATCGCTAGTTTCGACAAAAAGGCTGAAGAAGGTCGAAAGAAGCTGGCTGGAAAATTCAAAAAGGATGAAACGATTACCATTTATATGACCTACGGTAAGGACGTGCTAAGAGTGTACGGGGCGCGAAATGTAGGACATGTCATCTACCGTTCACTGGAATTGAATCCTCCAGAGTACATACGTCAGAAGCTCGCAAAGGACCCGAAGTATAACTTTGTATACGATAGCATTTCGATGGAAAAGCTGCCTGAACTGTCAGGGGATCGTATCATTATGTTGGTTTACGATGAAGCGGCTAAGGACGGAATGTTGAAGGAAATTGAACAAAGTGCGCTGTGGAGAAATCTCCCGGCTGTCAAAAACCACAAAGTGTATTTCATCAAGGCCGATCCTTGGTTTACCTACTCACCACTGGCTATCGATCAATCACTGAATGAGGCTATTAAGATGCTTTCCGTCGATCCTACATAACCAGTTCATTTGAATAGGAAGGGAGAAGTCATATGCTTAAACGATTTTTTGAGTATTACCGTCCTTATCGGACGTTATTTATCATTGATTTTACTTGCGCTATACTAGCTGCACTGCTGGAGTTGGCTTTTCCGCTTGCAGTTAATCGGGTGGTTGATGATTTGCTACCCAGCGGAAACTGGAAATGGATTTTATTTGCCTGTCTGGCTCTACTTGCGATTTATGTTGTAAGTGCCGGATTGAATTACGTCGTTACGTATTGGGGACACAAGCTGGGAATTAACATTGAATCGGACATGCGCAAAAAGCTGTTTGATCGCGTACAAAAGCAATCCTTTCGCTTTTTTGATAATAACAAAACAGGCCATCTGGTCTCCCGTATGACCAACGATCTGATGGATATCGGAGAAATTGCCCACCATGGACCTGAGGATTTGTTCATCGCGCTGATGACTCTGGGCGGGGCTTTCGGTATTATGCTCAGTATTAACTGGAAGCTGGCTGTGCTGACATTTATTATCGTTCCACTAATGATTTACCTGTCATTGTATTTTAGTCGCAAAATGAATGCTGCTTTCCATCGTATGTTTTCTGATATTGCAGATTACAACGCCCGGATTGAAAATAACGTTAGCGGTATTCGCGTTGTTCAAGCGTTCTCCAACGAAGCCCATGAAATGGAACGTTTTGCTGAAAATAATGGACGGTTTCGTAAAACAAAGCTGATTGCTTATCGCATTATGGCGTGGAATTCTTCAATTAGCTTTATTCTGATGAAACTGGTCTCATTGTTTGTGCTTGTATGTGGAACATGGTTTGTTATTGAGGGACAGATGTCCTATGGGGAATTTATCGCATTTGTAATGCTGTCCAATGTATTCCTCGCACCCATCAAACAAATTAATTCTGTCATCGAAACGTATCCCAAAGGAATTGCCGGTTTCCGACGTTACCTGGACTTGTTGGAAAGTGAATCCGACGTAGAGGATCTGCCAGGCGCGAAGACCGTTAAGCATCTCAAGGGAGATATTCAATTTGAAGGTGTAACGTTTGGCTATGAAAATAAAGACAAGGTCTTGCATAGAGTGGACCTATCCATACATGCGGGAGAAACCGTAGCTCTTGTAGGCCCTTCAGGTGCAGGCAAAACGACACTTTGCAGCTTGCTGCCTCGCTTCTATGATGTCGAGGAAGGCAGTATTACGATTGATGGTATGGATATCCGCGAAATGAAGCTGGATTCGCTGCGATCCATGATTGGTATCGTACAGCAGGATGTATTCCTCTTTGATGGAACGATTCGTGAGAATATCGCTTACGGCAAACTTGATGCTTCAGAAAATGAAATCTGGGATGCTGCCCGTCGTGCTCAGATTGAAGAACTTGTTCGATCCTACCCAGAGGGTTTGGATACGATGATCGGTGAGCGAGGCGTAAAGCTGTCCGGTGGTCAAAAGCAACGTTTATCAATTGCCCGGATGTTTCTGAAAAATCCGCCAATTCTTATTTTGGATGAAGCGACATCAGCATTGGATACAGAGACAGAAGCTGCAATTCAGCAGGCCTTGACAGAGCTATCACAGGGTCGCACAACACTCGTGATTGCACATCGTCTGGCAACGATCAAAAATGCTGATCGTATTATTGTAGTTGCAGATCAAGGGATTGCCGAGCAAGGAAAACATGAAGAATTAATGGCCGTAAAAGGTGCATATAGCCGCCTGCACCAAGCTCAATATGGAACGTAAGAGTCAACAGCAACATCGTAAATAGAGAGAGGAATGAATGATTTTGACAAAGAAAATGTGGATGGTGACGATGCTTTTTTTGTCAGTCATTGTTTTTCTTAGCGCCTGTGGTGGAAGGGGAAATCAGCCAGACGAAAAGCAGAATCAAGCTTCTGGTGAATCAAAGTCAGCTGCAACGAAAACAGTCAAGACAATTCATGGAGATATTAAGATTCCGGTTCACCCTCAGCGGATTGTAATAGATATGTACCAGAATGATTTATTAGCATTAGGAATTAAACCTGTGGGAAGTGTGAAATATTATCTGGATAATCCGTTTTCGAAGGATCTTGTACAAGGCATTGCAAGCATTGGAGACCGTGGCAGTGTATCCATTGAAAAAGTATTGGCTTTACAGCCGGATATGATTCTGATTGGTTCTAAAGATGCTTCTGAATATGAAAAATATAGTAAAATTGCCCCGACTATAGTCATTCCTTATGGAACGTACAAGAATGTACATGAAGAACTGACAGCTTTTGGTGAGCTGCTGGGAAAAGAACAGGAAGCCAAAACGTGGCTTGCCCAATACGATCAGCGATTGCAAGCTGCACGTGACAAATTAAAAGGAATTGTTCAACCCGGGGATACTTTCACGGTAATGGAAGCCACGGAAAAAGAATACTATGTATACGGTGATAATTTTGGCAGAGGCGGACAGGCGGTTTATAGAGGATTGAATTTGACACCTCCACCACAAGTCCAAAAAGAACTATTAGGCGAGACGCAATGGAAGTCAATTTCCAAGGAAGTTATTAATCAATATGCTGGCTCTTATATTTTCCTGACGGTTAATAAGGATTTGAGCGGTTATGAAGGAGACAGCATATGGAAATCACTGAGTGCGGTCCGGAATGGGAAGGTTTTTGAGCTTCAGGAGGATCGATACTGGTACTTCGATCCTATCGCTATTGCGGGGCAAGCTGAAGAATTGGCAGATATGATCGTCCAGCGGAATAAAGAGAACGTCTCACAGAAGTAGTTGTTTCGGTAATGTTGGCAGCCCTTTGGTATTTTTGCCAGAGGGCTTTATTTTTCACAAACAGCTGAACATAAGAAAATCGTCGAAATTTTGCTATTGAAGCTGTTGACGCATTAATTTACAATAGTAAAGATTGCATGATAATAATTCTCATTATCAAATATTATCTTCACTACAGGTTTTCGTGATAGCCTACATACTATTCAACAGTAAGGGTGAACCATAGTTATGAAATTATCAGAATCTTCGGATAGTTCTGCTCAAAGCAATCGTAATCAGCCGCCGACTCAATTCCACTCGCGGCCATGGGCGGCTTCGCTTATCCTGACAGCCGGATTAGCACTGTTAGCATTCGGTATCGCTCTGTCCTTATCATTTGGTGCAGCCTCAATCAAACTGGAGGAGGTCTGGAACGCCGTCTTTCATTTTAATCCTGAGCTGCAAAACCATCAAATTATATGGGAAATCCGTCTACCTCGGATTCTGGGTGGTGTGTTAATCGGAGTCTGTTTCGCTGTAGCAGGGGCCATTATGCAGGGGATGACCCGCAATCCGCTTGCGGACTCTGGCTTGCTTGGGCTGAATTCGGGCGCCAGCTTGACGATGGCGATTTGTTTTGCTCTTTTTCCGGGTACTTCCTTTTTGCAGTTAATGTTGTATTCTTTTGCGGGTGCAGCCTTGGCGGTTATTTTGGTCTTCGGTACAAGCGCTATATCCAAATCAGGTATTACGCCAGTTCGCCTTGTATTGGCGGGTGCAGCTGTCACGGCATTGCTGTCTGCCTTAGGAGATACGATCAGTTTATACTTTAATGTTGGACAGGATTTGGCTTTTTGGTATGCTGGAGGACTTAGTGGGACCAAGTGGGTTCAGCTAGGCATTGTCGTTCCATGGGTTGTGGCAGCTTTTATCGGTGCTCTCATGTTATCACGCTCCATTACGTTACTTAGTCTAGGAGACGAAATTGCGTTGAGCCTTGGTCAGCGAACTGGGATGGTAAAGGTCGCCGGTATGGTTCTCGTATTAATCCTGGCGGGTGCTGCGGTATCGTTGGTTGGTTCTATAGGGTTCGTAGGGTTGATTATTCCCCATATCACGCGCAAACTGGTTGGGGTCGATTATCGCTGGATTATTCCTTGTTCGGCTATTATGGGAGCTTTACTTATCGTGTTTGCCGATCTGGCGGCCCGTATGATTAATGCACCTGAGGAAACACCAGTGGGTGTACTTATTGCCTTAATTGGTGTTCCATTCTTCCTTTACCTAGCACGTAAAGAAAGGAGGGCACTGTAAGATGAGTAACGTTACGAATGGGGCTATTGCCAAAGCAAGTCACCGTAAAAAAATCCATGATTGGATCGTTGTTATCATTTTGCTTGTATTGCTTATTGCTGCATTCACAGTAAGCGCGAACACGGGAACGATCCGGCTTTCGCCAATGGAGCTTTTTAGAACCTTGTTCGGACAAGGGACTCCACAGCAGGAATTAATTCTCTTTGAATTCCGGCTGCCGCGAATGATTATTGCCATTCTGATCGGTGCAGGTTTGGCTGTTTCCGGTTGTATTATGCAGGGGGTATCACGCAACAGTCTAGCAGACCCTGGTATTCTGGGGATTAATGCAGGCGCTGGGCTGATGGTGATGTTGTTTGTACTACTTTTCCCATCTATGCAAACTATGAATTCATTATTTTTACTACCCGCTCTTGCACTAATTGGATCGGGAGCGGCTGCTATTCTGATCTATGCTCTTTCTTACAAAAAAGGCGAAGGCATTTCACCGACAAGGCTATTGCTGAGCGGAATTGGGGTAGCGGCGGGCATCAGTGCTGCCATGATCATTATGACTCTTAAGTTGACACCTGAAAGCTACACGTTTGTAGCTAATTGGTTAGCAGGAAGCATATGGGGTTCAAACTGGAAATTCGTAATGGCTCTGCTGCCTTGGATAATTGTATTGCTTCCCTTCGCATACTATAAAGCAAACGTAATGAATGTGCTTAATTTGGGGGATCAGACGGCATCCGGGTTAGGTACACCTATTGAAAAGGAACGCATTCTTCTCCTCGCGGCTGCAGTTGGACTAGCCAGTTCAAGTGTGTCGGTTAGTGGCGGGATCGGTTTTGTCGGTTTGGTAGCTCCACATTTGGCAAGAAAGCTAGTGGGTCCGAAGCATAAAATGCTGCTGGTAACCTGTGCTTTAGTCGGAGCACTCCTGGTACTTGTAGCGGATACGATCACACGAGCCTTACCTTTACAGAAAGAAATTCCGACAGGATTAATTGTTGCCATCATAGGTGCGCCATACTTCTTATATCTTTTGAGTCGCTCAAAAGGATAACATAAAAAATAACCTTCAACACCACTAAAGAAGTGGAGCTGAAGGTTATTTTTTGTTTGATGTAGCAGCCTTTCATCTCAACGGGAAGTATTCAAGGCATGAGAGGTTTGATGCAGCTCTCTGATCATTTTATGCAACGTGTAATTTTCCTGCCGTGTCACGCCGTGTTGATTTTCCTGAACCAGCAACTGATGGATGTTTCGTTTTAAAATCTCACTTCGACGTTCCAACATTTCGGTACTCATAAGTAAATGAACACTCCCTTTGTCATGAATAAATCTACATTTTAGAAATAAGCATAGACTGAAAATAAGGTTGGCTTTCGACTTCTTTAAGTATATCGTGTTGGATGATCAAGGGAAAACAGAATGAGATAGCAAAATACTTATCCTGATCATCCATACCGTGTCGTACAGCTACTCACCCCATGAGTTCTTAGATATACTTCCTTATGCTGGCGATAACAGGAGATTAGGGACATTAGCTTCATGTTTATGCAATCACTTATCAGTTTGCTGGAAGCTGTGGAGAGGAGCAACGAGAACAGCAAAGGTTATTCAATGCAATCATTGGTTTATTCCATATCAGCGATCTCAGGTGACCAAATTTTGCAGTTTGAAATGTCGAAGTCGTTACAACTACCTAATGAAAAGAAAAGAATAAGAGGCTATAACATTTATCATTATTTGTATTGTGGATATACCGGCTGAACGGCTACCTGATCAGGATCATGACCGAAGAACAATAGGTTCGGCTTAACCTCCTGCACAATCTGCTGAACGCGGGCGATTGACTGGCGTGCCTGTTCACGGTCAAAGCCGTCAAACGGCACGTCGTTTGCGTAATTCTCCTGCGTGTAGGCAACATCAATCGTCAGCATGACCGGACCCGATTCCTTTGTTGTGACCAGCGCGGACTGATGACCCGGCGAATGACCCGGAGTATAGAGCAGTTGCAAGCCCGGAACCAGCTCATGGTCCCCTTGGAGCAGTCGGTAATTCAAGTTCGTCTGCACGCATTCCGGCGGCGCATACTCCAGATTACCGATCGCAGCGTCTGCTTCGGTCTGCTGCACATAAATCGGTGTATTCGGAAAATGCGGATTGCCTCCGGCATGATCCATATGCATATGAGAGATTACGATGGCATGGATATCGTCTGGTTGATAGCCGATCCGATCCAGTACAGCTACGATACTATCATCGGCTGACATATGGGGAATGAAGCGCCCTTCAAACGGTGTATTTTTAAAATAATCTGGATTGTTGATAAACGAATCCGGCATACCGGTGTCAATGAGAATCGGACCGTGATCTGTCTCCAGCAGATACGACCAGATTTGCAGGCGCACCAGTTCACCAGGCTGTGCATGATGGTTGAGTGAGGAGCGATCAATATCAAGCTGACCGACCGGTAACCAGTACAATTTGTTAATCATACAATCATCCTCCAGTCTTAGTTTACATAATAATTATTATGTAGTTAATGAACGGAATTACAGCTGGCAGAAAGTGATGCTTGTATTTCATTTGTAAGATGGTGCGATGGAACCTCATGCTTTCGCAGTAATCCCGCACTTTCAAAAATTAATTTCTAATAGTTTAAATGATAGGGTATGTAGGCGTCCAGCAGGAATCTGCCGTCACACAGGCCAGTACGTGCGGATGTATAATAGGATGAGCAAAAAAGGGTAAGTACATAGGCTGGACAAGAGGGACACGCTTTATTTATACTTAAAAAGTGCTCAAAAAAACTGCGTATAATATAAATTA
The DNA here is from genome assembly GCF_052921365.1 of Paenibacillus sp. T2-29. Classification (NCBI taxonomy): domain Bacteria; kingdom Bacillati; phylum Bacillota; class Bacilli; order Caryophanales; family Paenibacillaceae; genus Paenibacillus; species Paenibacillus sp. T2-29. The sequence continues at coordinate 194,284 of NZ_JBREVE010000005.1, forward strand.
TACGCAGTTTAGGTTTAAAACGACTTTTATATGCTCTCCTGCATAAGATGTCGATTGGATTGTCGATAAAAATCAGACGAAGATGATCGTTTTACAGCATATTTCGAAATTTGAACTGAATGGGGGTAAGCGGAATGAAAAAAGAATTACGACATATGGAGCTAGATACGATAGAAGAAATTGATGAAGTGTATGCTGAAGAACTGGAAGCTTTTTTGATTTGGATGAAGGATGCGGGGTATACGATACATACGCAAAAAAATTACATGGGGGATGTAAAACAGTTTTTACGTACGTTGAGTGATAAATCACTTGACCAGGTGAAAAAGATTCATGTGATGTCGTATTTGTCTAAAGCGCGGGAAGGAGGCGCCGGAGATAGTACACGAAACCGGAAGCATGCAGCGGTGAACAGTTTTTTTAGAGCGCTACAGGAATTTGAGTTATGCAGCGCAAATCCGGCAGCGGGAATCAAAAAAGCAAAAACTGAAAAGAACCGTATGCCTGTCTATCTGGATGAAAAGGATATTCAGCCGTTCTTGCTCGCGGTGGAAGGGAAATATGCAAATCGTAATATGGCTATCTTTCTGCTCATGGTCTACATGGGATTGCGGGTGGGGGAGGTTCATTCGTTGAATGTCTCAGATTACAGTCGAGAAAGACGCACATTAGATGTGTTCGGTAAAGGGCGTAAGTGGCGTACCCTGCCAGTACCGGCGGCTGTATGTGATTTTGTAGAGCATGCATTGGAGGAAAGATTGACGCCGTGGAGAGGTAAGGAAGACGCGATGTTCATATCCCAAAAAGGTCGCCGTCTGGCGGTGCGTTCTATTCAACAGATTGCTACAGAAACGTTTGAACGATTCCAGCAAGATAAGGGCACAGAACGTCGGGAGGCTTATTCCAGTCATAAGCTGAGACATACATTTGCCACGATGCTTTTACGCAAGGGAGCAGATCTGCGTACAGTGCAAGAGCTGCTGGGGCACTCATCCATTCAGACGACCACGGTATATACACATGTCACTGATCGGGAAAAAGAAAAAGCGATGGATAAACTGGATATTCAGATACCTATAACGGGATTGTAAGTATATTCACCAATGCATTATGTCATGAAACGAAGTTGGTTTACGTAACTAATATTATGTAAACAAATTAAAAAAGAATTGAACCGATCTTGAAAATGGCATCTGCCTTGACAAAGGTAATATTTTGCTACAAAATTAGTGGAACCACTTTATAAATATGGTTTATGAAGTGGTTCCACTAATTTTGTAAAAAGAAGGAGCACGGTATGGAAAAAGCTAATACAAATTTAATTAAAGAAATAAATCTGAATCTGGTTCGCAAAGTATTAAAGCAGATCAGCAAGGCCACAAAGCCCCAACTGGCCGCATTGACTGATTTAAGTGTGGTGACTATCAATACGCTTATGCAGGAATTGCTTAATAATGGAGAGATTTTTGAAGATGAGATTGTGCCTTCCAACGGTGGTAGACATGCATTAACCTATCGTTTTAATTATGAGTATAGTCTGGCACTGATTATACATATTAATGAAAAACAAGGAACGGATGTAGTATCAACCACGGTCGTTAATTTAAACGAGGACGCTCTCATGAAAGAAGAACATCCCTTTCAAATTTTTGATGATGCACAATTTTATTCCACGATTCAAGGCATCATTTCACTTTATCCTTCTATTAAGGTTATTGGTATTGGAATCCCGGGACAATCGGTTGATGGAGAGATTACAGTCAGCAGCCATGAAAGGTTGAATGGAATCCGGTTGGCAGAGGATGTGCAGAGCAAATTTGGTTTGCCCGTTATGGTGGAGAATGATGTAAATGCGGCTGTATGTGGATACGTTTACAGAGAACAGTTAGATGAAGATCAATGTGTGCTAGCTATCTATTTTCCTGAAAATTCTCCACCAGGGATGGGGATTTATTTACGCAATGGAGTTTTAAAGGGCAAACATGGATTGGCTGGTGAAATCAAATTCCTCCCGTCTATAGTGTGGGATGAAAGCAAGGGAAGAGAAGTTTTTTTCAATAGTATATGTGAAATAATTCAAACATTACAATCTATATTTGATCCTGATCAAATTGTAGTCTATAGAGAGAATATAGAAGAAGACTCTTTCTTTCGTTTTTTGGAAACCTACAAAGCTAAGCATGAGATGCCTTTGTATCCTGACATTGTTCTCTCCGATTTATTTTATGAGGATTTTAAAACAGGGTTGAGAGAGTTAACCCTAAAAGAATTAGAGCGTCCTATTATTGTTTTTAGATAATGACATCTATCGTTTGAGCAGAGGAGGAGAAACATGATGGCAACCTGGTTTCTGATTATTATTTATCTAGCGTTTATTAGCTTGGGAATCCCGGATTCTCTGTTTGGGGCAGCATGGCCTGTGATGTGGCCGGAACTCGGGACTGATTTTGGGTCAGCCGGAATAGTATCCATGGTCGTTGCAGGCGGAACCATTGTATCAAGTCTAGCCAGTGGAACTATCATTGAAAAAATAGGTACAGGCAAGATTACTCTAATGAGCTGCTTTTTGACTGCAGGAGCGTTACTCGGGTTTTCTTTTGCACCTTCATTGTTCTGGCTCGTACTCTTAGCAATTCCTCTTGGCCTCGGCGGGGGAGCTGTAGATGCAGCACTCAATCAATATGTGGCTACTCATTATAAGGCACATCATATGAGCTGGCTGCATTGTTTTTGGGGTGTTGGAGCTACGATGGGACCAATCATTATGTCTTTCTACATTTCGAACTACAATTCATGGAGAAGTGGCTATACAGTCGTATCCATGATTCAGTGGGGACTTGTTATTATTTTGCTTATTACACTGCCATTATGGAAACGTGTAAACGCGATACAAGATTCGATTATTTCTGAAGCTCAATCAGACTACTCACAGATGGATCACAATATAGCACAAGTTGAGAACACACCCAAACAAAATCTAATTCGAATGAAAGGAGTTAAGAACACGCTCGTTGCTTTTTTGTTTTATTGTGGTGTAGAGGCAACGGTAGGTTTATGGGGAGCCAGCTTTTTGGTAGGGGCTAGAAACATCCCAGCTGAAACTGCTGCTGGTTGGGTATCTTTGTACTACGGTGGAATCACGGTAGGCAGGCTGATTACGGGGTTTGTAACTTTAAAAATAAATAATCGTATCCTAATCCGGATTGGCCAACTTACTGCTGTTGCAGGCGGACTCATTTTGCTGCTTCCGTTGCCTGTTGCCTTTTTATTGCCCGGTTTTATCCTTATTGGATTAGGGCTTGCACCGATTTATCCTGGACTTCTTCATGAAACGCCAACACGGTTCGGTAAGGAAAACTCGGCCAAACTCATGGGTTATCAGATGGCAGTTGCTTATACAGGCACAACATTACTCCCGCCCATTGTTGGGCTGATAGCATCTCAGGTAAGTATTCATTTTTTTCCGGTTGTAGTCCTTGTTTTCCTTCTTTTTATGCTACTCAGTTCAGAACAAGTGAATCGTATACTGAGAAAGAGAAATTTGAAGGGTTAAGACAAATTGCAACTTGACTTGAAACGCGTTTCATCAGCTAAAGTAAATGTATACCCTAAAAGAGAAAGGAGAGCACTCTATGATCTCACTTATTTTTTTATGTTTAGTTATATGGTGTGGTACTTACTGGTGCTTAGCATTATCAAGACAGCCTATGGATGTAAAACCTTACCGCTCCATCGATGATTTTTTTGAGTAGTTTTATAATCACTTAATAAAGGTGCTTTTTTTACTATCTTTATTAATGTCTTTAATTAAATCTTTTATGAAGTGGACTGGAACTGTATCGAGCTGTTTAAATGGATTAGATGTTGTATAAAAGTTGCAGATACGACAGAAGGGAGTGCGACAATGTGGGGATTGAAGGAGTCTTATGCGTTACCGTTTTATGCATTACGTATTTCATAATCAGTAGTTTGGCTCATTCTTCTTTTGTTCAAAAGCTTGCAGCACGTAAGTTTGAGAATTTTAATAGAGACTTTGATGTTGATCCCTGGAATGAACATAAAAAAACGTAAGTATGAACTGACAATGAGTGTATCAAACAACTAAGGGAGGCTTATTTATGTTTAAACTGGTAGTAAGTGATTTGGATGGTACTTTTCTGAACAATAGTGGCACGTTTGATATTGAATTATTCAATCAAGTGTATGAAGAAATGCAAGAAAATAATATCTCCTTTGTTGCTTGTACAGGTAAGCAATGTGAAAGAGTAGAAGAATTGTTTGGTGAACATGGAAAAGGGATCTGGATTTTAGGGGACAGCGCGACTCGCATTAAAAAGGATGGAGTCGTTGTAAAAGAGTTTACAATTGAACGTAATTTAGCATTACAAGCGATCAATCAAATTGAAGCTTTTGCTAAGGATTTTATTATCATAGCATGTACAACAGAAGGAGCTTATGTTCATTCTCATATTCAAGAAGAGTATTATAAAATTGTGAAGGGCTCTTATAAGGAAGTTAGGAAGATTGATTCGTTTGATCAAATAAAGAGCAACTTTCTAAAAATAACGGTTTACGATCCATCCGGGGGAAGTTCCTTATTAAGAAAACATGTTGAAAAAACGCTGCTAGATCAAATTTATATTGTAGATTCTGAAGCAAATTGGCTGGATATTACAGCCCTTCATACTCATAAAGGGGAGACGGTAAGAAAACTCCAAGAGATATTGGGCGTTACTATGGATGAAACCATGTCTTTTGGAGATGGTGAAAATGATGTGGAGCTTATGAGTATTGCCAAATACAGTTTTGCTGTAAAAAATGCTTGTGAGAACACTAAAAATGCAGCAAGTTTTATTACCAAATCCAATGAAGAAAACGGTGTATTGTTAACGATAAAGAAAATGATGGATTTACAAAAGCACTAATATTAATTATCGTTTATGAGAGATAGACCTCCAGATTCCACACTACCGAATGAAGGGACTATACGCAGCATGAAAAATAAAATACTGGTTTTTGATATTGGCGGCTCTTTTATTAAATTCAGTTTATATTCTCAAGGTGAATTTATGACAAAGGGCAAAGTTGCTACACCGTTAGATTCACTAGAGAATCTGCTTATAGCTTTGAAGCAAATTCACAGTCAGTTTATAGATGAATGTGAAGGTATAGCCGTCAACATGCCAGGTATTGTGGACTCTGTCACTGGTCATATGGTGCATGGGGGTTCATTAAGGTATATAAACGATATCAATATGATTGAAGTTTTTAAGAGAGCGTTTCATTTACCCGTAGCCATTGAAAACGATGGAAAGTGTGCTGCTCTTGGAGAAGTATGGCGCGGCTCACTACAGGGGATCGCTGATGGTGTTGTTTTGGTTGTTGGAACAGGGATGGGCGGTGGAATCATCTCTCAAGGTAAATTGCTGAAAGGCCATCATTTATCGGCTGGGGAATTCTCCTTCATCAGAACTAACAACGAGCATGCAGACAATGTGGATTATCTGCTTGGTATGCAGGGTAGTAGTTCTGTTTTAGCTAGAACGGTTGCCAAGGCTAAAGGACTTCATGCAGAATCTATAACGGGTGAAAAAGTATTCAAGCTCATTGAAGAAGGTGATCACACGGTACAAAAGATTTTTCGAGAATACTGCAGGAACATCGCAACACAAATTATTAACCTACAAACAATTCTTGACCCTGAAAAGTTTGTGATTGGGGGAGGCATATCTGCCAATCCTTTGCTGGTTGTTACTATTAAGGAAGAGCTAGAGAAGCTTTATTTGCATTCAATCTTAAATTTTGTGCGTGCAGATATTGAGCAAAGTAAATTAGGCAATGAAGCGAATTTGCTAGGTGCTATATACAACTACATGCAATCACACCATCTTGAAGTATGAGATAAAATAAAAGCAAAAGAGCGTGTCTTTAAGCTTAAGACATGCTCTTTTGTATTCACTTAGTTTACATAATATATATTATGTTTATTTGGTGTGTATAACATTCCGAAGCAACTTATTTTTCAATGAAGAATATGCACGTACGCTTACTTTTCATTTTCCGGAGGAGATTCAATGATTAGCCCCTGAACATGCTTGCGTGCTAGAAGCTTTCGTTTTTTTCGATTTTCCTTTGTTTCTAAAACAATATCCAAATCATAATCGTCTGGATACAATTCTGTTGCTGCGATGTGAAGAACGAGCCTCTTTTTGTTTATGATCAGCTTTTGTCCTTGAATCAAAACTCCAACATTGCCTCGTTCATCCTCCGTTTTGCAAACAATACCAGTTCGATCTAGGTAGCCGACATAAACACTATCTCCAAGAGCAAACGACCTGGTTATGAGTGGGTTCTCTTGTTTTTCCTGTTTTGCGACTGTACGGTCTGTAGATGCTTTTTTAGAGGCAGGTTTACATACATCCTCAGGCCTTTTATCGTCAAAAGAAGGGGGAAGAACCAAAGACTTCTGTGTATTCTGAGACGTTCTTCCAGCAGAAATGGCCTCCGAACGTTCGATAATGCGAGTCCACATGCCTAGTTTCAAAGCAATTGCGTATGCATAGCTTTCCCCAGCCTCACCGATGCGAAGTCGGTACAAGGGTTGCAACGTTTCGGTATCAAACTCCATACGAGCATTTTGAAATCCCGGTGTGTTTTCAGCAAAATGCTTGATTTCGCTAAAGTGGGTGGTAGCCACTACTGTCGTCCGTCGACGATGAAATTCTTCCAGCAGTGCGATAGATAGGCCTACGCCTTCTCCCGGATCAGTACCAGAAGCCATTTCATCGATCAGGATCAGAGTAGAGCTGCCTGCCGTTTCCAAAATGCCAATCATGTTGCGAATATGTGCAGAAAAGGTGCTCAAAGCATGTTCAATACTTTGGCCATCCCCGATGTCTACCACAATGTCCTCGAATACAGCCATGCGGCTGCCTTGCAAAACAGGTACCAGCAGGCCGGATTGCACCATGAGTGTTAACAGACCGACGCTTTTGAGAGCCATCGTTTTTCCGCCTGTATTCGGTCCGGTAATAATAAGCGAGGAATAACCCTCACCAATTGAGAAATCAAGCGGCACCATAGTATTCGCCATCAATGGGTGACGTGCACCATGGATATCTATAATCCCCTCATCGTTAAGCTCGACAGAAACAGCATCCAGGGTCATGGCGTATTTAGCTTTAGCCAATAAAAAATCCAGTATGCCTACCGTCTCTGTATTAATGCTTAGTTCCCGGTTGTATGACTCAGCCATTGCGGTCAGATCTCCCAGCACTTTCATTTCCTCTTTTGATTCCTCTGCCATGTTTGCGCTTTGTTCGAATTGTAGATTTACGATCTCTGCAGGTTCAACATAGACCGTTTGACCGCTTCCCGATTCATCCAGTACATTGCCTTTCACCTGTTTGCGGAATTCCTTTTTGATCGGAAGTACATAACGGCCATTGCGCTGACTGATCATATTTTCTTGCATGATGGATCGATGACGGCTGGTGAGAGAGTCTAATTTCCTCTTGATACGTTCTTCAGTAACTGCAATTTTTTTGCGAATTTTAGCTAGCTCTTTACTGGCGTTATCCGTCACTCGACCCGAATAAATGCATCTCTCGATTTCGGATAGGAGTGACTCCATACCATACATGGAAGAGGCATAAGCACTGACGGTTGGAGCTGCATCCGCCTTGGCATGCATATATTTCATCAGCTGCATGCAGCTTCTGATGAATTGGGCCAAATGAGAAAAATCACGCTCGCTGAACATATAGCCGGTTCCCAAGAGGTGCAGAATGTGCTCCATTCCTTCCAATGAAGGAACGGGTACGCTAGCTCCGTGGCGAATGAGCTGTAAAGCTTCGCTCGTTTCGTTAAGACGAATTTTGATTGTACGGATATCTGTAATTGGTTGCATGGAAGCGGCATGATGCTTACCCAGGTATGAAAAAGCACATTCAGATACTCTTGTTTTAATCTGATCATATTCCAAACGCAGCATTGTAGTTTCGTTCATGAATAAATCTCTCCTTTAGATGTGTATTGACAGGATTTTTTCAAAACTTTTCTGGAAAACAAAAAAAGGGCGGAGAATGAACAAAACGTTCATTCTCCGCCCTTTAAGGAAGAGGAAATGTATCATCAAATAAGCCTATAATCCAGCATGTGAACTCACCATTTCTGCGTTTTAAACCACAGGCCAACCAACATATCAGTTAATTGGCTTATGAATAGAAAAACGTGTAAAAAGAGTTCACAAAGCTGGAAACAAAAAAACCGTGCTGAACACAGCACGGAATAAGGCCTAAATGAAAATAATCCCTAAGGCGATTTATGATATCCGCATGTTCTTAACTAATACCAGGGTGAAAACTCAGCAACAAACAAACCTGTCCCTGAAGGGTACAAGCGCCTGATGGTTTTCCCTGAATATGCAATTGCTTAGTTAAGAACGTTCACCGACATTAAAATCTCTCCCTTAATTGAAGATATATCCACAATATACAATCAGACAGGTATGGAAGTCAAGGCTGACTTCATCAATTTGATGAAAAAGTGATCATGAGGACAATGAGTTAACGAAAAATATATTATGTTAACTAATTTCGATTAAATGATTTATGAAAATGATCCCACTCCAGCAGGAATACAGCATCCATATGAAACAGAGTACTAACATTAAGAAACCGCCCTAGTAGCTGGCATATCATATCTCCCAGGGCGGTTTCTTGTGCTCTTATTTAGAATCAACGGATGTGACAGCTTGTACAGGCTGTCTGTCACGAAGCAGCGGTAACAACAACATCGATCCGACTAAAAATAAGCCGGCGCTCACGATATATACGGTGTACAGGGAGGATTCGCGTTTGAGTGTACCGCCGATGCTCATACCGACGACCATCATCCCCGAGAACAGGGGAGAGAGGGCACCACCGACTCGGCCGATAAAAGCAGCTTCGGCATTTTTCATCATCATCGTGTTGATACCGATATGAATGCAAGGATAAAATAGACCGCTAAGTACTTGTAATGCCATTGTCAGCACAATATTGTGCGACCATCCGACTCCAAAGGTTGTCAGTGTGCTGACCAGAAGTCCAGTCGCCAGCAGCAATTGCGGCTGAACTTTTTTGGCAATCGCCATAATCAGACCGCCGCCCAACAGCATAGCAGCTCCGTTCGCCATTAACGGCCATTGTAAAAATTCCTTATCTTGTCCGAGGTTCTCGATAGCGACAAAAACCATTAATGGTTGAATAAGTCCGACTGCCAGCCCAATTATGGTAAATGTTCCTCCAAGCGTGCGAAGTGTACGGTTATTCCATACATAACGTATTCCTTCTTTAAGCTCTTCAATAAAATGAGTTGGTCGATCTATCTCAATTGCTTGTTCATCTTGTGGGATACGAGTCAGAACAAGCGCAGAGATGAGAAACAACATTCCTGTTATAGACAATGAAGAGAAAATACCAAAGTGTTGATAAATAAATGTACCGACGACAGGACCGATAACCATAAATAATGCCATGAGAGACTGAAAAAGAGCCATCACTCCCTGAAGCTGTTCTGGTGCTACATGCTGCTTTAATATCTTCATCGCAGATGGCTGAGAAAATTGAGATAGAATGGCCGAGAAGAAAGTGGATAGCAAGAGCACTTGCCATGACCCGTACCACAATGCGAGCAACACGATAAAAATGGATGCAGCCGACAGCAGATCGCAACTAACCATTGTCCGTTTAGGCCGCCAACGATCCGCAAACGTACCTCCAATGATGGCAAACAGAAAGATAGGCGCAAATTCAGCAACCGAAATGAGCGATACGTATACGGGATCATTATGGGTCAGATCTGTTACATACAACAGTATGGCAAAGTTCCGCACCCAGATGCCCAAATTTAGCAACGCATTGGAGGCGATAATAGTCCTTATATATGGATTTTTAAACAACAACAAACTCTCCTTTCCAGTTTTCAGGGGGTAAAACCCTTAGGGTCTATTTTTTGTTTTTTATAAACAAAATTAATATTTGTCTATATAACAATAGATAATATAATAAATATACTACTATTTAGTCAAATGGTTTTTTGTGATTATGAATGAAGTAGAGCAGGAAAAAGGAAGTGATCAATCATGCTAAAGAATGCGGATTAGAATAGAAGGGAATGAGTCACTACATATTTATAAATTGGAAATTATACTCAAATAAAATAGATGAACATAATTAATATTATGTTAACTAATAAGCGCATCTTTATCTATCAGAATCTGAATCCGATGTACCTTTTAAAATCATAGTGATATAATTACGCGTACATGCCTGAAAAGGAGCGTATAGAACGTAAATGAACTTTCAAGTGGACTTTTTATCTTTTTTTGTGATTCAGGTAGACGGAAAAGAAGGACAAGGCGGTAAGTCCTACAAGCATTATGCTACAATGGATGACTATGATTACGACGAGAGTGATGTCAAAAAATTTCTGGACGGGGAATTTGCTCGTATTAGCAAGCGAAAGGTTGAAAAAAATCCCAGCACAGAGCAGGCACCGACCAAAATTGGCCGCTTTATCGTCGAACCGGAACATGAACTGAGCAGTAATCCGAATTTCAATATGTTCGCCCGACTACGTGCAGCAGAGGATAAGGAAGATTTTAAAAATGCATGTGATGATCTGGTGCGGATGTATTTGGATACAAGCGCGGTACGAGGTGGAGCACTGATCATTGTACAGGCTACATTAAATACCCACTCTGACGACCCGTTTATTTTTGTACTCAAATGTGATTTTGAACCTAAAATTGCACGGATTACTGAGAGTAGTCTGGTAAGTGAGGTCGAAATGGCGATTTCAGCCCGTAATATGAAATCCATCATGTATCCTTACATGCTGGAGGAGGGTATGAACGATGAATGGGAGCTTAAAATACATCAGTCTTCGCATGCACGGTATTTTGAAGACTTTTTGAAATTCGTCACTTATGAGCAATCCATGCCGGAAATCGTTAATGAGCATGTCATGGGCTTTGTTCAGAACTATGTAGAAACCAAATGGCCGGATGCATCTAATGAGGAAAGACAGCAGGAAGAGCGCGATCTGGAACTGTGGGCAGCCAGCGAAAAACGGGATTTGCAAGGGAAGTGGGAACCCCTTCAGGTCGTAGAGGCTGCGCAGCATATTGTCGAGCTAAAACCGGAAATTGAAGTTCGTTTCAAACTGGATGATACGGCTGTGCGTGGTTTACTATCCGACTTTGGTGCCAAGCTGCATATCACAAAACTTCATGATAGATATGCACTTATTATTGAAGGTGATGCATTTACGTTTGAAAAGGGATTTTCTCCGATTGAACTACTACAACCTGAATCCTTTGAAACAGTGGCTGAGCGGCTGAAAGAGAAAAGGCAGCATGAAAATGAGGGTGTGGATGGCGATACACCACCTTGGTAATTTGGAACGCATAGCAGGGCGACAAACGAACGAAATTATATTATAAAAAAAACGGACCTCACAACGGATGTATCCGCTGTGGAGGTCCGTTTTTGTTTAGCTTTTATATTCTTGACTTACTGAATTACATATGCACTTTACTAATTTGATCTTTCAGCTTGTCCGCAGATTGAACCAACCTTGCACGTTCCTCGTCATTGAGCGGAAGATCCAAAATTTCACGTACTCCATTGTGATCCACGATACTTGGAACACCTAAATAAACGTCAGATACACCGTTATAATCTTCCAGCAGGGTGGACACATTAAGTACCGACCCCTCGTCTCCGAGAATAGCGGCTACGATCCGATCGAGAGCCAGTCCGATGGCATAGGATGTTGCGCCTTTGGCATCTATAATTTCATAGGCAGCATTTTTGGTATTTTCAAAAATTTCATTTTTCGTCTCTTCGTCCAGTTCCAGAGGTGTTCCAGCAACGTTAGCTGTGCTCCATACAGGTAATTCGGAGTCACCGTGTTCACCAATAATATGGGCGTGGATGCTTCGTGGGTCGATACCCTTTTGTTTGCCGATCAGATAGCGGAAGCGTGCGCTGTCCAGCAACGTTCCTGATCCAATGACTCTGCTTGAAGGCCAACCACTGCGTTTCCAAGAGATGTAGGAGAGAATGTCTACTGGATTGGTTGCGATCAGCAAAATGCCATGTGTATTGACCTTGACGATATTATCAATAATACTTTCAAAAATTTCGGCATTACGCTTGAGAAGATCAATACGTGTTTCTCCCGGCTTTTGTGAAGCTCCCGCTGCAACAATGATGATATCTGCATTACGGCAGTCTTCATAATCACCCGCCCATACTTTGACACCGCCGAGAAAAGGAAGCCCATGATTCATATCGAGCATTTCCCCCTTCGCCTTTTTGACGTTGACATCAATAAAGACAAGTTCTTGCATGCGTTGGCGCAGCAGCAGGGTGTAGCCGGTTGTTGTGCCAACCGCTCCCATGCCGACAATAGCCACTCTACTTCGTTTGTAAGGTTTTAAGCTCATAAAATCCTCATCTCCTTCTCGGGTTGTATACCTTTTCATTTTAGGATATTACTTAAAAATTTATCTTTCCAACTTAGTGTACCCTATATACTAACCCACCGCAAAGAAATATGACATTTTTCCTTGACTTCAAAGGCGAGCTCGCTAATAATTAATCGAATGATAAGAACACGCACTAAAGCGTTGCAGCACCGATATTGACGTAAGAAATTATGGAAAGAGGATTAGGAATATGGACTTATTTCGAAAAAAAACAGGACTGCTCTCGCACGAGGAAAGCGGATCTACAGGTCACTTAAAGAGAACAATGGGGCCTTTTGATCTCACCATGCTAGGAGTAGGATGCATCATCGGGACAGGGATTTTTGTTATTACTGGCAAGGCAGCAGCAGAAAATGCAGGTCCCGGCTTGATGCTTTCTTTTGTTATTGCAGGGATTGCCTGCGTATTGGCAGCCTTGTGCTATGCAGAGCTTTCATCTACAGTTCCCGCGGCTGGGAGCGCTTATGCATATAGTTATATTGTTTTTGGAGAAGTTCTGGCCTGGGTACTGGGTTGGGACTTGATTCTGGAATATGGAGTAGCGGCCGCCTCTGTGAGTAGTGGCTGGTCTGCTTACTTTCAAGGCTTGCTGGCCGGATTTGATATACATCTACCGTTAGCTTTAACCGCAGCCTTTGATTCGACCAAGGGGACCATTATTGATCTGCCAGCGGTATGCATCATCATGCTCATCACACTGTTGCTAAGTCTCGGAGCCAAGGAAACGGTCCGATTCAATTTCATTATGGTTTGTGTCAAAGTTGGGGTTGTACTGTTATTCATTGCGATTGGAATCTTTTATGTTAAGCCTGCCAACTGGACACCATTTTTGCCTTATGGATTTTCTGGTGTATTGAGTGCTGCGGCAATCGTATTTTTCGCTTATCTGGGTTTCGATGCTATCTCAACTGCAGCCGAAGAGGTACGCAATCCGCAGCGTAACATGCCCATCGGGATTATCTCTTCTCTAGCGATCTGCACGATATTGTATATTGCCGTTTCAGTTGTGCTAACGGGGATGGTACCTTATACGCAGTTGGGCGTTAGTGATCCGGTTGCGTTTGCTCTCCGCTTTATTCATCAGGATTTCGTAGCTGGATTAATTTCAGTCGGTGCGATTGCAGGGATGACGACCGTTTTACTGGTTCTGTTGTACGGCCAGACACGATTAATTTTTTCCATGTCACGTGATGGCCTTTTACCCGTTTTTTTATCTAAAATAAATACCAAAACCCAAACACCAATTCGAAGTACATGGCTGGTGGGTAGCATTATCGCATTGGCTAGCGGCTTGTTCCCGTTGCATGCACTGACCAATCTGACGAGTATTGGAACTCTGTTCGCTTTTGCTGTAGTCTCGGTCGGGGTCATCGTTCTGCGCAAGACACGCCCGGATTTGAAAAGAGGGTTTACCGTACCATGGGTTCCGTTCCTTCCCCTACTGAGTGCTTTGGTTTGCATCGGTCTGATGCTTCAGCTTCATATCAGCACCTGGATCGGATTTATCGTGTGGCTACTGCTTGGATTACTGATTTATTTCTTCTATGGATATCACAAAAGTTTGTTGAACCATAAATCCTGAACAATATTAGTATAAAAAAAGCCGGTATCCTTCACTTTTGTGAAGGAACCGGTTTTTTTTGTCATTACGCGAAAAGTGTCACATAGGGGTGTTTATGGTATAATTCTGTTTCAGATAAGCTTTTGGCACGTGATTACCGCATGCCATCGAGGGAGGATTTTGATATGAAACTGCGCTGGCGTGCGCTCTTGGGAGGAGTAATGCTGTTGACGGGTATTTTGCTAACTGCCTGTTCTGCTGAAACCCCAAAAACTGTAACTAAACCTTCGATTGAGGAACCAGATGACCAGGGACAGACGATAACTATTAATCCGCCGGTGACCCCGAAGGCGGGTGATCCAAACGCCAAATATGTTGTACAAACACGAATCGCGGATTTTCATTTAATCGATAACAATAAAGGGTTGGTTTGGGGAGTTACCCATAATGAGCTGCGCCTTTATGATACCCATGATGGTGGGAAAACATGGAATAATATTTCTCCCTCCGAAAATGTTCAATTTCAAGACAAGCTTGAATATGGCAAGGATATCAGCTTCACAGATTCCCGTCACGGTTGGGTTGTCCGTCAAAATCTGGACCAAACAGCAACGGTCATTCTAAGAACGTCAGATGGAGGACAGAGCTGGGATGTATCAGCGCTACCAAGCGGAGACCATGTAAGCTCGATTCAATATGTAAATCCAACTACAGGCTGGATCATGGCTTATATAAAACTGAATGAGCAGGATCAACAAAAAATGTTGTATCACACCACCGACGGAGGGGCCACGTGGAATAAAGTTGCACAAAGTTCTGGTATGACATCCAACAAGTCAGGCTCAGGTTTACCCGATCAGGGCAGTGTGGCGGGAATGAGCTTTTCTTCCAACGATCAGGGTTTTGTGGCGATTAATGTGGACAGCAGGGTGAAGTTGTATAAAACTTCGAATCTAGGGAAAACGTGGACTCCGGTCGCTAACAGCATGCAGGGTTGCCCTCAGGCTAAGGCAGAAGCTCAGCAGTCTCTTGAAGGTAACAGTTCTTCATATTGGATTCCGGTTCTCTGCTACGGGGATAACGGTACAAAATATAACGGGCTATTTACGAATAATACAGGAACACAATGGAATGATGTGCCATTGGGTCTGAGTAGCAATAATACTTCTATAACTCCTGGGCGTACCTTTCTAAGCGATAAAGAAGGGTGGGTTGTAACCGTAAACGGAATGAGCCGTACAATGGATGGAGGAAAGACGTGGACAAGTCTCAGAGGCAACAAGGTGCTGCCTTCGAAGCTAAAAGACTATCCACGATCAGTCAAGCTGCGTTTTGCTTCTTCATCGGTAGGTTGGCTGCTTTTGGAACGACTAGACGACAAGAAATCACTGCTGTTAAAAACAACGGACGGTGGTGCAAACTGGAGAATTTTATAATCACGATAAAGGTGATTGCCCTGGGATGTCTTCCCAGGGCGTTTTATTTTTAAAAAATTTAAATTTTATACGATAACATGTGAAAAAAATCACAAACCAACAAATGAGCCACTGTTATACTAAACCTGTAAACAACGATAGGAGTGATAATCATGAGAGCGAATCAGGATCATATGTTAACCCAATACTACCTTCAATTTTGCTACACTTGTCAAGATGCCTACGGTTGCACGACTGAAGAGGACTGCAAGCAATGCGCAGAGCGTTACGCCAAGGAAGAAGAACATGAAGTTCTGGATGAAACACAACGTTATCTCCAGCTTGTACATGTGTAAATCGATGAGCTATTCTGATATCGCCATATCTTGAGCCTCCCGGATTAATCCGTGGAGGCTCTTGGCGTTCTTGAGGGTTACTATCAAATTTGGGCAGCAACATACATATACTGTTATAGAAGGCTTGTGGCAGGTCAGGATGCCCGGTGGTTTCTCTGTGGAATGCCTGGCGGAGAGGAGTGCGGTGCATGGGATTTGAGTCATTATGGATGTTCGATTGGCTGGGTACGGTATTGCCCGTATTTTTCGTAGTTGTGTTGGGTATTGTCGTGTTGTCTGCGGGCAGGGAAGTCATGGAATGGAGCCGGAACAAGCGGCAGCCTGTGTTGACGGTGGGTTCCCGCATTACGGCCAGAAGGACACATCTCCAACAGAGGCGCCAGGAGGAACAAGGCACTCGTACCTATACCTTCTATTATGTAACCTTTGAGGTGGAGAGTGGCGACCGGATGGAGTTCAAGGTATCTGGGGAAGAATATGGTCAATGTGCTGAAGGGGATGAGGGACGGCTTACTTTTCAAGGTACAAGGTATATTGGATTTCAGCGTCTTAATCGCTATAGCTTGGAGCAAGTTAAAATGTAGGATTCAGTCAAAAACATTCATGCTCATTTACAGCCTTCTGCGAGGAGTCAGGGTAGGGGGCTGTAAATGTTTCTTGTACGGCACATTTTGGTACATATATACTAAAACAGAGTAGTACAGAGGAGGAATAAGCCGTGTCATTTGAAGGACAAGTTGTTATTGTAACAGGAGCAGCGCATGGTATCGGGAAAGAGGTCGCTTTTGCCTACGCTGCTCAGGGTGCCAGAGTCGTGTTTGCTGACTGCAATGAGGAAGAGGGCGCCGCAGCTGCTGCAGCAGTCCGGAACGAGGGTCATCAGGCCATTTTTATCCCTTGTGATGTGCGTAAGGAAGAAGATATTGTAGCGCTGATCCGTGCCACGGAAGAAGAATACGGTACAATTCATACATTGATTAACAATGCAGGCGTGTCTAGATGGAAATCTCCATATGAGTTAACCGAAGCAGAATGGGATGACATTTTGAACACAAACGTACGCAGCTGTTTTATTGCAACAAGAGAAGCGGCTAAGGTAATGAAGCGGAACGCAGAAGGGGGCTCAGTGGTTAATATGACCTCTACACGAGCTTTCATGTCAGAGCCGGATACAGAAGCCTACGCGGCATCCAAAGGAGCCATAGCCGCCCTTACACACGCGATGGCCATATCGCTAGGAAAGGATAGGATTCAGGTCAATTGTATTAGTCCAGGATGGATTGAAACCGGGGATTACGAGCAATTGCGTGCGGAAGACCATCAACAGCACCCGGCTGGACGAGTAGGGACCCCAAAAGACATCGCACGAGCCTGTCTGTATTTGACACAACCTGGTAATGATTTTGTAACAGGCACGAATTTGGTGGTCGATGGTGGCATGACGCGTAAGATGGTTTACGAGTCATGATAAAAGCCTAAATAAGTAGTCCCATTCTTGGGGCTATTTTTTTATTTTCTGGACTGTCACTTATTGGGCATTTGTACCATAGGATAGGGTATGTGATTGAGAAGCAAGGAGGGGACGCGGTGGCTGTAATCAAGACCAACTCAGGGGATGTGAGGACCCTCGCCCGGCTGATGCGGGCTGAGGCCGAAGGTGAAGGTGAGATGGGAATGCTCATGGTTGGTAATGTCGGTGTGAACCGAATTTTATCCAATTGCCTGGATTTCCAAGGGATACGCCTCATGAATGACATGGTGTTTCAAAGCCCTGGAGGTTTTGAAGCTACTCAGAAGGGGTATTTTTATCAGAAAGCCCGTGATCGGGACATTCGACTTGCCCAGCGTGTAATTAATGGAGAAAAAATACGTCCGGCATCCAATGCATTATGGTTTTTCAGACCGACTGGTGAATGCCCGGGTACCTGGTATAACCAGACCAATACCGGACGCTTTAAAGCCCACTGCTTTTTTAGCCCGACTGCACAGGACTGTCCTAATGTATATTAGACACCTTTCAGAATGGCTTGAAGAATTAAAGTTAAATTAAAACCATCTTAGGAGGAATTTACATGATTTCACAGCAAGCTTACCGTCCCGTATCTTATGCTTCCGGTAATGGATATCCCGAATGGCCAAGAGGGATGGCTCCAGTCGGAACCATGCAACCTATGCAACCTATGCAACCTATGACTGGCTTTCCACCTCAAGTAAGTAGTGGCAGCCCTATGACACCAACGGGTACAGTGGTACAGGTTCAGACTCCGCAATACGAGCAATCATACATCGAGAATATTTTACGCTTGAACTTGGGCAAAACGGGAACCTTTTATATGACCTATGAAAATAACCGGGAATGGAATGCTAAAATATTCAAAGGCATTCTAGAAGCAGCAGGTCGGGACCACATTATTATTAGTGATCCGGCGACAGGCAAACGGACCATTCTGCTGATGTTAAACTTGGATTATGCAACTTTTGATGAGCCATTGTTGTACCAATATCCCGGCGTCATCGGGAACCCGGGCGGATCTCCGGTTCGCTGATGCCTTCATATATATGAGTTTACATCCTCTGCCAGACGGCAGGGGATGTATTTTGTTTATATTCTTTCTCAAATATAGTTGCTTTCTTGGTGGTAAGAGGCGAAAATGAGAGCTTTCCGACCTAAATGATAGAGGGATTGATTTTTCTGACATTGCTTGTGGTTTGACTGTATAGAGTATAGTTATATAATTAAATATAAGCTGATAAATGATTTAATCATTTTGCGGAATATGGCTTAGGGAAGCCGGAAGGGGTGAATGTGTTGGGAAGTTGACGCTGCTTATGATGTGTTATCGTTCTGTCTATGATGAAACTATCCGAAGGAGGTGCGCCTGTCTGCCGTAATGACGGCTGATGGGGAGCATATTGAGTGACCCTTTACCGAGTATGTTTAACTTATTTATTGTTTTTGCATTAGTATTATTGAATGGATTTTTTGTATCTGCGGAATTTGCCATGGTGAAGGTTAGGGGCAGCCGTATAGAAACCTTGGTGGAGGCGGGCAATAAAAAGGCCGTATACGCCGCCAATATGATACACAATTTGGACGCTTATTTGTCTGCTTGCCAATTGGGTATTACCCTAGCATCGTTGGGACTGGGATGGATCGGAGAGCCGGCCATCGCACATTTGATTGAACCTATATTTACTGCCGCTGGCTTGGGAGCGGTATACGTGCACGGTACTGCCGTGGTCATTGCATTTATTGTCATTACGATTCTGCATATTGTATTGGGTGAATTGGCACCCAAAACGATAGCTATTCGTAAATCTGAGACTATTACGCTGTATTCGGCCATGCTGATGACTTGGTTTTACAAGTTGATGTATCCATTCATATGGGCGTTGAATGGAATGGCGAACAGCCTGCTGCGTTTATTTCGTCTGGAGCCGGTATCCGAATACGATGATTCCGCGCATACGGGGGATGAAATACGCATTCTGATGAAAGAAAGCAATAAGAGCGGACTAATTGATAATACGGAATTGGCGCTTGTTGATAATATATTTGATTTTGCCGACACGACCGCCAGGGAAATCATGATTCCGCGCACGGAGATGATCTGTTTATACAGTAATGAGTCTACAGAAGAAAATCTCGCGATTGCGACGGAAAGCATGAGAACCCGTTATCCAATCTGCGCCGAAGATAAGGACCATATTATCGGCTTTATCCATATTAAAGATCTTCTACGTGCGAACACGCTGGATACCCGTACGATGATTCGGCCGATTCTTGCTGTTCCTGAATCAACGCAAATTAGTGATCTGCTCAAACGCATGCAGCGTAGCAAGACGCAAATTGCAATTTTGATTGATGAATACGGTGGCACATCGGGTATGGTAACGCTGGAAGATATTATGGAAGAAATCGTCGGTGAAATTCAGGATGAGTTCGACCAAGAACGTCCGAGTTGTGAGCAGATTAATGACGAGGAATTTTCCATTGACGGTATGTTATTAATTGATGAAGTGAACGATCGCTTTGGACTGGATCTTGATCATCAGGATTATGATACAGTAGGAGGCTGGCTGTACTCACATGTAGAGGTTATTCCTCCACAGCCAGGCCAGTCTGTAGTGTTTGAAGGATGTATGTTCATTGTGGAAGAAGTTGAAAACAAGCGGATTTCACGTATTCGGCTAATCAAACAGCCTATCGTCGTGGAGGAAGCAGGAGTCTCATAATGGAATAAATATGGAAAGCGGCCTTTAATGATGTGGGGTCGCTTTTTAATTTGCCTTCTTTACATAAAGGATATGAATTGATATGATATCTGTGTTATTGTCAACCAAATAACAAATTATTAAGTTGACAATAGAGTGGATTTTCTTACGCTAAAAATCTCATCTGGTTACATGTTCATTTAAATGAGGGAGGATGAAGTATGAATTTATTCAATAAGGATGTAGATTGGGGCCGATTAGCTGAAAAAGCGATCCATTTCAGCTATCTGACGCTGGAAGAAGGTACGGCGGTACTGGAAGCGGACGATGCAGAAATATTACCGATTATGCAAGCTGCATTTCAGGTGCGGCATCATTTTTACGGAAAAAAAGTAAAGCTCAATATGATCATGAACGCCAAAAGTGGTCTGTGCCCGGAGGATTGTAGTTATTGCTCACAATCCATCGTTTCCACGGCACCTGTCAGCAAGTATAGTATGCTGGACAAGGAATCACTGTTGGCTGGGGCAAGGGAAGCCGTAGCACGAAAAGCAGGGACATATTGCATTGTAGCTTCCGGCAAAGGTCCGACAGATCGGGAGCTGGATCAGGTAATTGATGCTGTACAGGAAATTACTCGTACCATGCCGCTCAAGATTTGCGCTTGCTTGGGGATTCTCAAGGGAGATCAAGCACGGCGATTGGCAGATGCGGGGGTACACCGTTACAATCATAATTTAAATACAAGCAAGGCCAACTATCCCTCGATTACAACCACACATACATATGATCAACGCGTCGAAACTGTGAAAATGGCTCAATCACACGGAATGTCTCCATGCTCTGGCGTTATTATCGGTATGGGGGAGACGAATGAGGAAATCGTTCAAATGGCTTATGCCTTACGAGAGTTGGATGCCGACTCTATTCCGATTAATTTCCTGAACCCAGTCCCCGGAACCCCTTTAGGAGAAGCACAGCGGATCTCGCCGATCCAAGCTTTGAAGGTGTTGGCACTGTTCCGGTTCATCTGTCCATCCAAGGAAATACGCGTTGCAGGCGGAAGGGAGTTAAATCTGCGTTCATTACAACCGCTATCCCTTTATGCAGCAAATTCGATTTTTGTAGGAGATTATTTAACGACAGAAGGCCAAGAAGTTACCGCTGATCATCAAATGATAGAAGATCTTGGCTTTGAAATTGAGATGTGTGCTCTTTCAGCCGTATAATAAAGGTTGTACAAACATGGAAGGGAGAGTTGAATGATGAGCGAAAAAGTATTTATTAGTCCAGGTAAATATGTGCAAGGGAAAAATGTGATTGATAAAACAGGTGAATATGTTAAGCCTTTAGGTCATACGGCCTTGGTTATTGCGGACAAGCTGGTTTGGGAGATTGCAGCCGATCGGGTGGTCAAAAGTCTAGAACAGGCTGAGATTACGGTGGTAAAGGTTGAGTTTCAAGGGGAAGCATCCAAAAATGAAGTAAACCGTATTGCTGATGAGGGACGAAGCGGCCAGGTCGATATTGTCATTGGTGTAGGTGGCGGTAAAACGTTGGATACCGCCAAAGCCGTTAATGAGCTACTCGGTTCCTCAGTTGTGATTATTCCAACGACTGCCTCTACAGATGCACCCACCAGTGCACTATCTGTTTTGTACACCGATGAGGGTGCATTTGATACGTATTCCTTTTTCAGTAAAAATCCAAGCTTAATTCTGGTTGACACGAAAGTCATATCTCAAGCACCGCCTTTGTTCCTCTCCTCAGGCATTGCGGATGCTATGGCAACGTGGATTGAAGCCCGCGCAGTCATTGAAGCTCGTGCTACCACTATGGCTGGTGGTTTGCCAACGTTGGCGGCAGAAGCCATTGCGTCCAAGTGCGAGGAAGTTCTTTTCGATTACGGACTACAAGCTTATGAATCTGTGAAACGCAAAGTTGTTACACCGGCGCTTGAAGCGGTGGTGGAAGCCAATACGTTGCTAAGCGGTTTGGGCTTTGAAAGCGGTGGCTTGGCAGGCGCACATGCCATTCACAACGGTTTTACCGTACTCGAAGGAGACATTCATCACCTGACGCATGGTCAAAAAGTAGCCTTTGGCACCTTAGTACAGCTTGCCTTGGAAAAAAGACCTTTAACTGAGGTGGAGCGGTATATTGATTTTTATCTAAAACTGGACCTGCCTGTTACGCTGGAAGACATTAAGCTGCATGAAGCCTCACGAGAGGATTTATACCGGGTAGCTCAGGCTGCTACCAAAGAAGGCGAAACAGCTCACAATTTACCATTTGCTGTTACAGCGGATGATGTGCTTGATGCAATCTTAGCAGCTGACCAGTATTCAGTTGCCTACAAGGCTAAAATTGGACATTGAAACTAATCCCATACTAATAAAGTAGATTCAGAGGTCGCTAATAAGCGGCCTTTTTCCATTATTTAACTTGCAGCTTATGGTATGATTTTCATGGTACATAATTAGGTAATCCCGGGAGTATATTTACGGCTCCCCTAAATTTTGAGAGGAGTTTAACGATGGCAAAATGGAATGTGGAAGATCAAGGTACTCAATATACTATTGAGTATAAGCGTGGCTTTAACGGTGGAAAAGTCATTGTGAATGGTAGCGAGCAGAAGGTGAAAAGCCAGAACGCATTTTTAAACTTGATTGATTTTCCAATAAGATTAAAGGAGAAAGCTCTGAATGTTGTAGTCATTGGCAACAAAGCAGATTTAGCTGTAAACGGTATATATCTTGGGTCCAATCAACCTTATGTTCCAGTAAGTAAGGCTCCGGGCTGGAGTTGGGCTTTTGTAGTGGTCAGCTTGGTTATAGGGTGGTTATTTGCAGGCGTCTTTGGTCTGTGTTTAGGGATATTAGGTAGTATGTTCTATGTGAAATCATCTTTATCCTTACATCAAACCATTAATCGAAGAGTCGTAAGCTGCTTTATTGTCTTTTTCATCATCAGCATAGTACAAATCGTTTTTGGACTTGCAGCGAACTATTGGATTAATACACTGTGAATATAGGTAACATATCCTAACGGACGAAGCAAGAAGGCTCTCCCGCATGAAGCGGTGAGAGCCTTTTTTGCCGTGTTAGATCGCCCAATTTCCTTTACGGAAGATCGGTTCCTCAGTACCGTCTTCGGTAACGCCGTTGATGTCCATTTCACCTGAACCAATCATAAAGTCGACGTGAGTCAGACTGGAGTTCAGACCGTTGGCAGCCAACTGCTCTTGAGTCATATCTTTACCACCTTTAAGGTTGAATGCATAGGCATTACCGATAGCCAGATGGTTCGAGGCATTTTCATCAAACAATGTATTGTAGAATAAAATATTTTTGTCAGAGATCGGTGACTTGTGAGGCACGAGCGCAACCTCGCCCAGGTAGTGTGAACCTTCGTCCATTTCTACGAGATGCTGGAGAGTCTCCAAGCCGGTTTCGGCCTGTACATCGACAATACGTCCATTTTCAAAGGTCAGTGAGAAGTTGTCGATAATGTTGCCGCTGTAGCTGAGTGGCTTGGTGCTGCTGACTTTACCGTTTACTCCCGTTTTAAGTGGAGCAGTAAATACCTCTTCAGTAGGCATGTTGGCTACAAAACTATGTCCCTGTTGGTTGATGCTTTCGGCTGCTACCCACAGATGGTCTTTTGCAAGTTCGATGGTGAGGTCTGTACCTCGAGCCAGATAATGCAGCTTTTTATAGCGTTTGGAGTTTAAAATATCAGCTTTGCTGGAAAGAGTTTTCAAATGCTCATTCCACGCCTCCACAGGGTTGTCCAGATCCACACGTACAGTACTGAAAATGGCTTCCCACAGTTTATCCATTTGCTCGGAAGCTGGCAGATCAGGGAACACTTTGGCTGCCCATTCTGCTGAAGGATAAGCAATCAGAGACCAGCTGAACTTGTCAGCCATTTGGTATTCACGGTATTGCCGTAATTCATGTGATCGCACACGCTGGGCAGCGGTAATTCTGCTGGACGGAATCCCTTGAAGCAAATCAGGATTCTCGGCAATGACATGGAGTACTGCAGCGCCATTTTCCACTTCTTCAGTCATTTCGGCTGCGTACCATTTGGGAGCAATATTAAAAGTTTCATCAGGAGCTAGTTCATACTGTAATCGGGTAACCGTCTCATCACTCCATTTTACTTTTACCAGCTTGGCTCCGACAGTATACGCTGATTTAACGATAAGTCGTACGAGTTCGGCGGACGAGATTGGCGCATGAACGATAAGTGTCTGCCCAGGTTGGACATTCGCGCCCACTCGAACGGCTAATTCCGCATATTTCTGCAATTTTTGTTGAAAATCTGACATGTAACTTTCCTCCATTTCACGAAAAAGCCTCAAATAAGAATAGGGTAATTCGCACAGTTTTTTTGCAAATTCCACACATAGCTTATATATTGTACAATGTAACGAAAAGGTTCACAAATCAGTTTTGGTACTTTTTAGTGAAAATGAAAGGGCGGTTAAATAAATGACAGAGCAAAATTCTTCTCAGGAATTGAAAGAAGTACATATTCAACAGGCACAAATGACAAGAGATGAGAACGGTGCATATTTAGGTCAAGTGGTATTTGGAGTAGACGGACAGAGTTCTATATATGAAATTACCTTCCACAGTAAAAAGGGAAAGGAGTGGGATTATAGTCTCCATTTTGCTGGGGAGCCGCGCTTGGAGGAAGAAATGCTACAGATGGATAGCTGGATTGAAGAGAATGATGATCTTTTCGACTATTTGCTGGATGCGGCATGGAGTAAATTACCTGAGTAATGTAAACATGGTCTATTTTCGTGACAAGCGGATTATATTTAGCAGTGTCCGCATAATCTGCTGACATGGGGGAAGCCTATAGGTCGAGTATAACAAGAAATTCCATGTGAATAGGAGGGTGAAGCTTTGGCAAATCATCTGTTCACCGAAGGAATGACGGCAAATGAAGAGGCTGCTCCCGATCTCCTGAGCTTACGGACGCTGTTTGTAAATGTGTGTTTTATCGGAGAGCCGGGAAGCCGATCCTGGGTGCTGGTGGATACGGGGATGGCAGGATTTACAGACTCGATTATACGCCTGGCTGAGGAACGGTTTACGGGTCCTCCGGTTGCTATTGTGCTTACTCACGGTCATTTTGACCACGTAGGTTCGGTTATTGAGTTGGTACAGCATTGGGGTACGCCTGTCTATGCACACCCTTTGGAACTACCTTATTTGACGGGAATGAAAGATTATCAAAAACCTGACCCTAGTGTGGGGGGAGGTTTGATGTCGGGAATTTCCTTTTTGTACCCCAATGATGCTATAGATCTCGATGATCGCATCACCTCCTTGCCCAGAGATGGCAGTATCCCCGGCGCCCCTGGTTGGAAGTGGCTGCATACACCAGGACATACACCTGGTCATGTATCGCTTTTTCATGAGCAGAGACGCTTAATGGTGGCTGGTGACGCTTTTATCACGGTAAAGCAGGAATCGGCATTGGCTGTGCTTTTACAGGAAAAAGAAATCCACGGACCGCCTGCATATTTTACAACAGATTGGCAAGCTGCACAGCGGTCAGTGAAAATGTTAGCTGGTTTAAAGCCCGCAATTGCAGTTACAGGGCATGGACATTTCATGCAAGGTACCGAGCTGACCGATCAGTTGGAACGGCTGGCTGGGAATTTTGAACACATGGCAGTACCCAAACAGGGACGCTATGTGTAATATGTGTGAAGGACGATGCCTTGCGGGGCATCGTTTTTTTGTGTTGACGTGGAATTTTTTTGCTGGACATGGTATAGTCAAGCCAAAAGCTAAACGCTTTCATTAAACATCGTCATTTCATCAAGGAGGATTTTTGATGACACAACAGCATACTGCAATTGGTGATCTTTATTATGGAATACCGGCGATTCGTCTTAAATTTGGACGATATGAAGCGGTTGCCCTGCCAGGAAACGGCGCAAATCTGATTTCTTTTCGTGACAATGAGACGGGATATTCTTTTCTACGTGAGCCGGATGCTGAGAGCATAGAGGCTTTTAAGCAAAGTCCATCCGTTTACGGAATTCCTTTTTTGTTCCCTCCGAATCGGTATGAGGATGGAAAATTCCTGTGGAATGGTGTTACATATGAGCTGCCAATTAATGAAGAGGCTACCCATAACCATTTGCACGGCTTTTTACACACCGTTCGGTGGGAGGTTGAGGACTACGGTTCCGGGGAGCAAGGTAGTTATGTAGTAATGAATCAGCATGTAAGGGAAGGGCATCCTATGTTCCGTTATTTACCCTTCACCTTTACAATGAAGCTGACGTACAGCCTGGACGAATTCGGCCTGCATCAGCGTTATGTGATTCATAACGAGGGGGATCAGCCGATTCCCAACTTGTTTGCCTTTCACACAGCCATTCGGGTACCGTTTGTACCTGATAGCTCGCCTGAGGATTACAAGATTAAGGTTACGATCGGTGAGCGGCGTGAGCTGACAGATCGATTGTTGGCCACTGGGCAGTTCCAACCGTTATCCCCGGAAGAGGAATTGATGAAGACAACAGGAGTTAGCCCTTATTTTGCCTCTATGGATAATCATTATACGGCGGCTCCGCAAAATGGACGTAACTACATGGAACTCACACACAGTAAGACAGGTGCTACCCTTGTATACGATGTAGGCACTGCTTATAAGCATTGGATGATCTGGAACAACAAAGCGAACAAGGAATTTATCTGTCCTGAACCGCAAATGAACATGATCAATGCGCCGAATCGACCAGACTTGCCTGCGGAAGACATCGGGTTAATCGCACTGGCTCCGGGGCATATTTTTGAAACAACCAGCCGTCTGTATTGTGTTACTCCGAATAAAACAAAATCTTAATATATTCTCTATCCTCATAAGCTTGCATCGTGATGAACGATGCAAGCTTTTTCGGTTGGTAAGGTCTTATATAAAAGATAATGGGGAAGGAAGGTGAAATAGGTTGCAGAAAAGAATGTGTCATAGTATGATACGAAACAGGAGATGATCAGATGAATTATGAAATGGTGCCTTTTCAAGCCGTCAAACGCAAGCAAATTGCCGATGAAGTGGCTGAGCAGCTGCAACGAAAAATTGCTGCTGGTGAATGGAATGTGGGCACTAGGATTCCAACGGAACCCGAGCTTATGAAGCTATTTGGAGTCGGGCGATCTACAGTTCGTGAGGCGGTTAGCGTACTGGTGCATGGCGGTCTATTAGAGAAAAAGCAAGGACACGGAACCTTTGTCTGCCAACCAACGACTTCTCAAGAACCATTGGATTACCGACTAAGTCGCGCTGAAATTATTGAAGTTTATGAAGTGCGGAGCGTGCTGGAACTGGAGATTGCCAGATTAGCTGCGTTACGTCGTAATGACGAAGATTTACGCTTGATGCGGGAGGCGCTGGACCGTCGAGCTGCGACATTGGCCGCTGGAGATATGAATGGGTACTTGGATGCGGATATCACTTTTCACTTGGCTGTTGCAGCAGCTACAGGCAATAAGGTGCTTACGGACGTCTACCGCAGCTTTGTAGAGGCTATTCGCAAGGCGCTGAGCAATCTGATTACCGATCCAGCAATGCAAAATCATTTTACACTTCAACATGAAAAAATTTATGAAGCGATCTTGGAGCAGGATGGCAAAGCTGCAGAACTGTATAGTATTCAGCATTTGGACGGCACCAAGCTGGAGCTGCAAAAGCATATGGGAAGTTCTTAATTTTTTTAATCTTAAACATCAGATGATCAGATGAATGAAATGATGTTTAAACCTTCTACTTTGAGCATCTCCTAAAATCAAACCAAAGGTGGTATCTGTATGCGAAAAATATGGGTGTTGGACACAACGTTAAGAGATGGAGAACAATCACCAGGAGTTAGCTTAACTAGCACAGAAAAGGTGGAAATAGCTCTTCAGCTTCAAAAATTAGGCGTAGATCGGATTGAGACTGGCTTTCCGGCAACCTCACCTGGTGAGATCGTCAGCATGCAGAAAATTGCCAAACAGGTCACCCAAGCAACACTGGTTGGTTTTGCACGCTCGAAAGAGCAGGATATAGATGCGGTCAGAGAAGCTCTACGGGGGGCGGAGGACGCTTGTCTTCACTTGTTCCTAGCTACCTCACCTATTCATCGCCAGCATAAGCTGCGAATGGATAAAGCGAAGGTATTAGAGACCGCTGCCGCTGCCATTCGTTATGGACGCAAGTATTTTAGCAAGATAGAATTTTCGGCAGAGGATGCCAGTCGTACCGAGTTGGACTTTATTTGTGAAGTTGTAGATATGGCAATTCGCGCTGGGGCGACAGTCGTCAATTTGCCGGATACGGTAGGATATGCCTCGCCAGATCAATTTGGAGAAATGTTTAGAATCGTAAAACAACAAGTACCAGGTATCGAAAAAATACAGCTTAGCACACACTGTCATGATGATCTTGGCATGGCAACAGCCAATACGCTGGCAGCTATCCGTAACGGTGTAGATCAATTTGAAGGTACCATTAATGGCATCGGTGAGCGAGCCGGAAATACACCTATCGAGGAGGTCGCACTGGCCCTTGATACGAGAACCGATCTCTATGGTGCACAAACGAGTCTGATTTTGGAGGAGCTGTATGCCACCAGTCGACTGGTAAGCAAACGTACGGGGATGTCGGTACCAGGAAACAAGGCTATTGTGGGGGCCAATGCATTTGCACATGAGTCCGGTATCCACCAGGACGGAATGCTGAAGGAGCGTACAACGTATGAGATCGTGTCCCCTGAGCGCATTGGTCTGAAGACGAGTAAACTTGTATTAGGCAAGCATTCGGGACGTCATGCGTTTAAGGAAAAGCTGGCGGACATGGGCTTTGATGTTTTGACAGAGGAACAGCTTCAGGATGCGTTCCGCAAATTCAAAGCCTTGGCGGATAAGAAAAAACAGGTGCTGGATGAAGATTTACTCGTCTTGATGGATGAAAGCCGCAATGCCTCGCCTCAAATTTACACGCTAAGTTCCATTCAGGTGTCCTATGGTAATCAGTCGGTCCCAGTCGCCTCCATACGGCTGAATAAGCAAGATGGTACATCGATTGATGAAGTAGCGATGGGTAATGGTTCTGTAGATGCGATTTTCAATGCGATAGACAAGGCCAGTGGGGAAGTGGTGGAATTGGAGGATTACTCCATCCAGTCTGTAACGTACGGCAAAGATGCGTTGGGGGAAGTCCACGCTATTTTGAGGCAAGGTGAATACACAGCACTGGGAAGAGGTACAAGTACAGATATTTTGGAAGCTAGCGCTAAAGCTTATATCGACGCACTAAACAAGCTACTGGGCAGAAAAGAAGTTCATGCCAAAAGCAACATCACGATTAGCTGAGACTGGTAATCAAGCTCATAGCTGAATTTTTCTTCTGTCTCTCCTCTAACCCTATTGTAAAAAAAAGCGATTGCAAAATATATGATAACATTTGAAATTTAATGTATAATAGGCAAAGAAGATCACCATATTTTGTCTGAATTACATAGGCCAAGAGGAGGAAATGAGTTGAACTACCGCATTGAAAAGGATACGTTGGGCGAAATCAAAGTACCGGCAGACCGTTTGTGGGGAGCGCAAACACAGCGCAGTAAGGAAAATTTCCCGATTGGTTCGGAGAAAATGCCATTAGAGGTCATTCAGGCGTTCGCGGTGCTCAAAAAGAGTGCGGCGATCAGCAATTATAAGTTGGGTAAGCTATCTCAGGAAAAGCAGGACGCCATTATTTATGCAGCGGACGAAATTTTAGCTGGACGAGTCGATGACCATTTCCCGTTGGTTGTATGGCAGACAGGGAGCGGAACGCAGTCCAATATGAATGTCAATGAAGTGATTGCTCATCTGGGAAGCCAATGGCTTCAAGAACAGGGAAAAGATGCGAAGCTGCATCCGAATGACGATGTGAATATGTCACAAAGCTCAAATGATACGTTTCCTACAGCCCTTCATGTAGCAGGTGTTATTGCCGTCGAGGACCGTTTGTTGCCTGCCATTGATAAGCTGAAAGAGACTTTTCAACAGAAGTCAGAACAATTCAAGGATATCATCAAAATTGGCCGAACCCATTTACAGGATGCGACACCACTAACACTGGGTCAGGAAATCAGCGGCTGGTATGCCATGCTGGATAAAAGCAAACGAATGATCGTCGATACGGTTCAATATATGAAGGAGCTGGCGATTGGCGGAACAGCAGTGGGTACAGGAATTAATGCTCATCCAGAGTTTGGTTCCCGAACCTCTGCGGAAATATCCGGCTTCACTGGTAAAACGTTCACTTCTGCACCTAATAAATTTCATGCACTGACCAGTCACGATGAAGTGGTGGCTGTACATGGAGCAATCAAAGCGTTAGCTGCAGATTTGATGAAAATCGCCAATGATGTTCGCTGGTTGGCTAGTGGTCCACGGAGCGGCTTGGGCGAAATCACGATTCCTGCTAACGAACCGGGTAGCTCCATTATGCCTGGTAAGGTAAATCCGACCCAGAGTGAAGCACTAACGATGGTCGTTACGCAAGTCATGGGTAATGATGCAGCCATCGGCTTTGCAGCAAGTCAAGGAAATTTCGAACTGAATGTGTTTAAGCCAGTAATCATATACAATTTTTTGCAATCAGTTCATCTGCTGGCTGATTCCATCATTGCTTTTAATGACAACTGTGCCGTCGGCATCGAGCCTGATCTCGCTAAGATTGAGCACAATTTGAATAATTCACTGATGTTGGTGACAGCATTGAATCCACATATCGGCTATGAAAATGCCGCTAAAATCGCCAAACTTGCACATGCGGAAGGACTGTCTCTAAAGGAAGCGGCACTCCGTAGCGGACTGCTGACTGAAGAGCAGTTTGACCAATATGTTGTACCGGCGCATATGATTCATCCTAAAGCCTAAAGTACGGCAATTGTCGCAGCTTAACACCTATAAAAATTACAGACCAGCTTATGGAGTGCCGATTTAGCACAGACCATGAGCTGGATTTTTTAATTTTCTCCTATAATTTTTTTTACTTAAGATTAGTATTCTATGTGATTTGAGGGTATATAGTTAGAAGGCGAAAAAATGAACATTTATTTTCAAGATAGGAGAAGCCGTATGGAACAGACAACCGTGATTAATTTGATTGTGCTTTTGCTGTCCGGCTTGCTGCTGGTCGGTGTGCTGACTACCAAATTTTCCAGCCGTTTCGGTATGCCTGCGCTTGTTTTGTTTATTGCCGTAGGTATGGTGCTCAGTCAGTTTATTTATTTTGATAATGCCTTTATCACACAGCTGGTGGGCATTCTTGCGCTCATTGTAATCTTGTTTGAAGGCGGGATGCAGACAAAGTTTGCAGATGTTAAGCCAGTAATTCGACCTGCGTTGTCATTATCAACGTTAGGAGTCATCATTACGACTGTAGTCATTGGCGTCTGCGCCAAGTTTATTTTAGGGGTGAGCTGGATGGAATCCATGCTGTTTGGCGCTATTGTTGGTTCGACGGATGCGGCAGCAGTGTTTTCCGTTTTAGGAGGTAAAAACATCAAAAAGCGAATTACCTCGACGCTTGAAGCGGAATCCGGCAGCAATGACCCGATGGCTGTATTTCTCACAGTAACATTGATTGAGCTGATACATCACCCTGAACAATCCATTTGGATACATATCTTGTTGTTTTTATGGGAAATGGGTTTTGGTTTAGCCGTTGGTTTTGTACTCGGACGCTTAGGTGTATATGCGATTAATAAAATGAATTTTGATTCATCCGGTTTGTATCCTGTGATGGCATTGGCATTTGCGGTATTGACGTATGCGGCGGCATCGTTACTGGAGGCGAGCGGATTGCTGGCGGTTTATGTCATGGCCATTGTATTGGGAAATTCCGACTTGACCTACAAGCGATCCATTATTCATTTTAACAATGGCTTCGCCTGGATGGTGCAGATTATGATGTTTGTCCTGCTCGGCCTGTTGGTCTTTCCCGATCAATTGCTGGGCATTGCGTGGCAAAGCTTGGCGCTTTCCTTCATCCTCATGCTCGTGGCTCGTCCAGTAGGCGTGTTCCTAAGCTTGCTTTTTTCCAGGTACTCTGTACGCGAGAAGACACTGTTATCCTGGGCAGGACTGCGGGGGGCGGTACCCATTGTACTAGCAACTTATCCATTACTGGATGAAATGGATGTAGGACCTTTATTTTTTAATGTTGTATTTTTCGTCGTGCTCACTTCTGCGATTATCCAAGGTACCACAATCTCGTGGCTAGCGGTGAAGCTTGGCTTGATGGACCCTAACGAGACATCGTCTCCTTCACTGCTGGAATTAGTTTCTCTGGGAAAAACCACTTCGGAAATCAACCACATTCAGGTACAAAAGGGGATGTCGATAGCGGGCAAGGCGATTCAGGATATACAGCTGCCTGAAGATATCTTATTTACAGCCATTATTCGGGACGAGCAAATTATTGCCCCGAGAGGCACGACCGTGATTGAACCGGGCGATACTTTGTATGTGCTTAGTCCCAAACTCAAGCGACAGCAGATGAAAGAGCTGTTCATGCTGCTCGAACCGGAGGCTGCTCCGTAAATCGGATATCCCCCCTATAGTTACAACCCTTCACATTTATGTGAAGGGCTTTTTGCTGTATTCTTTTTCAGAGTGGATGAATCTGTTAAAAAATTGACACTATCATTCTACAAAATTAGTTTATGATATTGTCGTTAGATGTCGCAGCCTATCGTTACTGATCATTTGATGGGCAATAGTGATGAAATACGATAGAAGTCACCAAACAGGAGAGATGATGAATGAAACCGGAAGTCTTGCCACAGCGTGCAGCAGCTCGCAGGCAGAAAAATAAGAAAAAGAAACGGAAAGGAAAATTTGGTCGCTTTATGCTGCGACTTTTTATTGTATTCCTGTTAGCGGGAATTGGAGGTGGTGCATGGTTGTTTTTAACCCCTTCTGGCAAGGACATGCGCTATTTGGCTGCAGACACGCTGATTACGACTCAGCATCGTCACTGGGCGAAATATTTTATCGGCGAAGCAGAGGCGAAGCAACGAGTGGCTGAATATTCGGCCCGGTTCGAAGAGATGGGTGAAGAGAAGGATAGACATACAATCAACTTGCCTGATCTGATACCTACTAAAGTACAACAAGCGCCGTTGGTTGAAGTGGAAGAGGTGTCAGGTCGTAACTATCATGGCTATGTTATGACGGTGCATGACCCCACTAAAATTAGGCTCGGGGTTCCTGCTAAAGTCGGCCGGGGAGAACATGTATCTAGCATGGTCGAGCGTTTGGGGGCTGTTGCTGGGGTGAATGGCGGTGGATTCGCTGATCCCAACTGGAACGGGAATGGCTTTAAACCGATTGGTGTTGTCATTTCTCAGGGTCAGATATACTACAACGATATGGGTAAAAATGCCTCTGTTCAAATCGTAGGTATTGATAAACAGGGAAAAATGATAGCCGGCCACTATTCGTTGTCCGAGTTGTCCAAAATGAATGTGCAAGAAGCGGTTACCTTTCAGCCACGCCTAATCGTGAATGGAAAAGGTCTGATTCGCAATGCAAGCGAGGGATGGGGAATTGCTCCCCGAACTGCAATGGGGCAGAGAGCAGACGGGGCAGTTATTTTTGTAACCGTCGACGGTCGCCAGCCTGGGTACAGCATCGGTGCCAACTTGTATGATATGCAAAATATTTTACTTAAACATGGAGCGGTTATCGGTGCTAATCTGGATGGAGGTTCGTCAACCGTGCTCGTCAAGGACAACACCATTGTCAACAAGCCTTCCTCTGAATACGGTGAACGGTATTTGCCGACTGCGTTTCTCGTATTTGAGCATCCAGAGACCGTCAGTATCCCGAACATATGGGCAGGGATGAAACCTGGGGACATTGATGCAGCCAAAAAGAAATAGAGCGGGAATGAACAAGTCTATTCAGTAAACGGAGACTAATAATGAAGCTAGATCGAACAGGATTTCAGCGATTGTTTGTCGCCTTGCTGATGCTACCATTACTCTTGACAACAATGCACCAAGGAGACGCCGAAGCGGCTAAACAGGGAACCACAGCACCTCAAGCAACACAGCTAACAGAGATTGTTATAGCCGGTCAGCCCTTAAACAACAAAATCAAACCGCTATTGATCGACGGTAAGCTGATGGTACCTCTCAAACCATACGCTGAAGCTGTGGGTGCAAGCTACCATTGGGACGCTAAACAAAAGCAGATTACGCTGCAAAAGTGGGCAGAACCCTTAATTCTTAAAGAGCAATTACGTAAGAACCAGCAGCAACTGATTTTTAAGGTTGTAGGTAAAGATGTATATGTACCTCTTAGAGATGTGTCGCTTGAATTAGGTTATACGTTGGAGAAGACAAACACACAGATTCAGATCCAGCCACCGATTCACGGTAAACTAAAAGAACAATTGTATGAGGGGGATCTCGTAGCAGCACGCGAAGCGTTAATCCACTTAGAAACACGTTCTGTTCATCCTTATATAGAAGTTCACCGTCCCAACACTGAGCTTTTGTCTAGTGTCTACATGTTTCCTCAAGGTGAAGCATTACGGTATTTTACAGTGGACGGGGATGTGCTGAGTCTGGTTGAAGTGAAGGACGATTTTCCGATGGTCACCTATCAAGGGTATATGGGAGCTCCTTTTGATAATACCTTTACGATGGAATACGATCCGCTAGACCTTTTCTTGGAAAACAAGGCCAAAAATCAGTGGGGAACCTATCCGAAATTTAATAAACCGCTGATCTATGAGTATACTACAGGATGGGGAGACAGCAGCACTACTTATTATGGACGTATTACTACGGATAAAAAAGAAGAGCTGTTGGGTACGACGGGTGATCCGGTAACCGGACTCCGAGCCAATGCCAAGCAGATCATGAAAACTTTCAAGCTGCCGTGGGAATCGCGTACAGATACCCAGCAGGCGATGGAATAAGTTAAACAGCTACTACAAAAAAGCGTGTATCGTTGAAGTTAATTTAACTTCCAGGTACACGCTTTTTGCAATGATATGGGGAATTGATATTGTGATGTGCTCAAATCTTGATTAGGCATCATTTTCTGCTTCGAGGAACACGGAGATCAGAATACGAGCGTTGTTTTCTCCTACATTTTTGGCATAGTGGGGGATGGCCGCCCTCCAGCTAAAGGAATCTCCTGCTTCCAGAGTAGCTGAATCCTCGCCCTGCTCCACGTACACTGTGCCCTCCAAAATAAAATGAATCTCATCTCCTGCATGAGCATGCTCTTCTTCTGTAGATGAGCCTGGCGGCATTTCAACGAGCATCATTTTGACGTTACCCTGCCCTCCCAAATGATCGACCTGGAGCTTGTTTTTACCATACAACGTTTTACGGCGCTCGTCCTTGCGAATCACTTGCATTCGTTCCTCTTCTTTAAGAAGCAGAAAAGCGAGAGGTACGTTCAGCGCATTAGCGATGCTGTCCAATGTAGCGATGGAAGGGGAGGTTTTATTATTTTCTACTTGACTCATAAACCCTTGAGATAGCCCGGTTCGCTCGCATATTTGCTGGATGGATAAATTTTTACGTTTACGAGCGGCGCGAATGTTGCATCCTATACCCATTGAGCGTTCCTCCTTTTGGGAAATATAATGTATACTAATTTATTATTTATCATACCAAATAATTTGTTGACAGACTATAGTTTCTTATGCTAAATTCACATTACAAAATAATTATTACTATTACTAATAATTGAGTTTGATTCACACATATATGTTGCCGTATAGATTCGAACGTTATTATTTTTTTAACTAAATTATTAGTAATATAAATTAATTATTCATATACGCTTGTATGAGTGTAATAAAACAAACAGAATGGAGAGATAACATGAGTTCGGCAAGCAGAAACGTTTCTACAATTATGCGGGTGGCGCTCGGAATTTTGTTTTTGGTACACGGAATTGCTAAATTCCAAATGGGGTTGGGTAATGTAGCAGGCTGGTTTTCCAGCATTGGCGTCCCAGGATTTTTAGGTTATGTCGTTGCGGTGATTGAGTTGGTCGGCGGGATTGCATTAATTCTTGGATTGCTTACTCGCTATGTATCCGGACTTTTAGTTATTGTATTGATCGGTGCCATTTTCACGGCCAAATTGTCCGGCGGGTTGATGGGGAATGGTCAAGGAGCTGGCTATGAGCTGGATATTGCTTTTATTCTGGTAGCTCTTCATCTCGTATTTGCACCGACAACTCGCTTCTCTCTGGATTCTTTGTTCAGTCGTCGTGGGTCAACAGAACAATAATTTCGTTTCATCCTTAGTCCTCCAATCCATGTAGAAAGAGGGAAATCTGATGACAGCACATATTCATGACAACACTAAAATCGGGCAGGTTTCATTAAAAGTTAGTAACTTGGAGCGTTCTATTCAATTTTACACTGAGGTCGTTGGTTTACAACTTCTGCGCCAAACGACGGATACTGCTGAATTGACTGTCGACGGAAAGCATGCGCTACTGGTTCTTAATTATATTGAAAATGCAGTTATTCTGCCGCGCCAGTCCGCAGCCGGATTGTATCACTTTGCTATTCTCGTACCGAACCGTGTAGCTCTTGGCCTGTCTTTGCGTAATTTGCTAGCTCATGAGATTGAAATCGGACAGGGAGATCATGATGTAAGTGAAGCACTATACATTCATGATCCCGATAATAACGGGATTGAAATCTATGCGGATCGTCCTCGTGATCAATGGAAAAGAGATGCAGATGGATTTTACATGATGGGAACAGGTCCCGTGGATGCAGAAGACCTGATTGCCATTTCTGAAAATATACCTTGGCAGGGGCTGCCACAGGGAACAGTAATTGGGCACGTTCACTTCCATGTATCTAATTTGCTCACAGCACAGCAATTTTATTGCGATGTGCTTGGCTTTGACATTACGTGCCGATACGGATCTTCAGCCCTGTTCGTTTCCGCGGGTGGCTACCACCACCATATGGGCTTGAATATATGGGCAGGTGAAGGAGCACCACCAGCTCCCGAGCAGGCTGCTGGATTGGATTATTTTGAACTGATTGTTCCAGACCAACAAGGATTGGATACCATTACTGCTCGTTTGACTGCGGCAGGTTATGGAGTACAAAAACGTGATGGGGCCCTGTATGTGGCTGACCCGTTCCGCATTCAAATCAAATTGGTTCATGGTCAAACCATTTAACATAGCAGGAATGTAACAAAAAAGGGTATTCCTACAAGCCGTACTGGCTGGGAATACCCTTTTTTGTTACTAAAACAAGCTCCAATCCAAATCCCGTGACATTGTCTCCAGCAAGTGTACCCCCGCTGTACTGTTGCCCATACGATTCAATGAAGGACCCACTAGTCCGATGCCGTATCGTCCGGGTACCATCGTCATTATACTGCCAGATACGCCGCTTTTGGCAGGGAGCCCGACTTGAATGGCGAATTCACCAGAGGCGTCATACATACCGCATGTTGTCATAAATGTTTTGGCGATCTGTACATAGCGACGGGGAATCAGAGGTATACCTGTGACCGGATCACGGCCGTTGTAGGCTAGTATGAGTCCCATACGTGCTAAATCTGTACAGTTCAATTTGACAGCACAATGTCTGAAATAGACGTCAAGCACATCCTCCACATGACCTCTTAAAATCCCCTTTTCCATTAGAAAATAAGCAAGGGAACGGTTTAAATGGCCTGTGGCTGATTCTGAATCGTAGACATCCTGATCATATTCCAATGTGTCATTATGAGTAAGCAGACGGAAAAATTGAAGGACACGGGCAAATCTCTCTTCTGGACTGTTTCCGCGAATCAGAGAGGAGACAGCAATTGCTCCAGCGTTAATCAGTGGATTAAACGGTATCCCCGGCTCAACCAGTTCTAGCTTTAGCATGGAATTAAAACGGTCCCCGGTAGGCTCCATCCCCACCTTAGAGAAGACAACGTCCTCTCCATTATCCATCAAGGCCAGAATGAGCGTAAATACCTTTGAGATGCTCTGCATCGTAAATTGTATTTCCGTATCTCCGGCTACCACGGTCTCACCCGCACCGTTCATTACCACAATACCCAGCGCGTCGGCCGGGGCTTTGGACAGTTCGGGAATATATGCTGCTACCTTGCCATGAATATACTCATGACGGCTTTGTTCTACCCATTCCGGCAGTTTGGTCTGTAATCTCTGCCACTCCGATGTCATTTCTTTTCCTCCAGTCGAGTAACCAATCTGTGGTATTTTATTGTAGAGCAAGAAGTAGCTATATACTTATTTTAAAGAAATTTTCAGTCGAAAAACAAGCTCTGATGTCATTTCTTTTTCTCCAGTTAAATATCCAACCTATTGTAATATCTGGATTATGGCTGACAGGAGAAGGAGATGATCTTAAACATGTTACACGGTATGTTAGCGGATTACCCGCGGGAGAAAACGATTCATCAATTGTTTGAGGAGCAGGTTGAGCGTACACCGGACCACGTAGCGGTTGTATTTGGGGACAAGGACTTGACGTATGCCGATCTGAACAAACAGGCCAATCAGCTTGCACATGTTTTGCGAGCCAAAGGTGTAGATAAAGACGAGCCCGTCGGGATCATGGTTGACTGCTCATTGGAGATGATTATCGGGATTTTCGGAATTTTAAAAGCCGGGGGAGCCTATGTGCCGATTGATCCGCAATATCCAAAGGAACGTATACGCTATATGCTGACGGATTCCGGCGCAACCCTCCTGCTGACCCGGCTTCCAATCCACAACCCATTGGAGCTCGACAGTCTTGTACTGGATTTGATGGACAAGCGGAATTATGGAAAAGAAACACGGAATCTCACATCTATTCAAGGTTCCGATACGCTAGCATGCATTATGTATACGTCCGGTTCTACGGGCGAACCTAAGGGAACCTTAACGATGCACTACAACATTACACGTGTTGTTAAAAAGCCCAATTACATCCATTTCTCGACAAAAGATCGGATATTGCAAGTGTCCAGTTTTTCGTTTGATGGTGCTACATTTGGTATTTATGGGGCTTTGCTTAATGGGGGCACTCTTGTTTTGAGCACACAGGATCAATCTATAAATGCACGGGAGCTATCAAATAAACTACGTACACAACAGATTACAAAATGCTTTGTCACGACGGCTCTTTTTAATGCATTGGTGGATATTGATCCCGGCTGCTTTGCAACCATTGAAACCTTGCTATTCGGTGGTGAGAAGGTGTCGGTCAGCCATGTGCGTAAAGCGTTCGCTGTTCTGGGTCCCGGCCGTTTAATTCATGTCTATGGGCCGACGGAGAGCACGGTATTTGCTACGTATTACCCGGTTGATCATTTGGACGAAAATGCGAATACTGTGCCGATCGGCAAACCAATTAGCAACACGAAGATTTATGTCCTGGATTCGAAGCTGTGTCCTCTACCGCAGGGAGTTGCAGGCGAATTGTACATCGCTGGCGATGGATTAGTTAAAGGTTATTTGAATCGTCCAGAGCTGACAGCAGAGCGGTTTATTCAGTCTTCACGGGTACCTGGAGGCAGGTTGTATCGTACCGGAGATTGGGTACAAGAGCAAGCGGACGGAAACATCGAATATATTAGCCGGATCGACGGTCAAGTGAAAATACGGGGGTACCGAATTGAGCCAGGAGAAATAGAGTCGCATCTATTAAAAATAAATGATATACAAGAAGCGGCTGTTATTGCCCGCGAAAATGAGGACGGACAGAAGCAACTGGAAGCGTACTTTACAGCGACCACAAAACTGACAACAGATGAAATTAAATTTGCTCTCTCTATAAAACTGCCGAATTACATGATTCCCTCTTTTTTTACTCAATTAGAGCAGATGCCACTGACACTGAATGGTAAGCTGGATCGCAAGGCACTATTGGCCCTTCAAGGAAATATGCATGCTGGAGCAGAATATGTCCCTCCTGAGCCGGGACTGGAGACGAAGCTGATGGATATATGGCAGGATGTATTGGGACTGCAGCAGATCAGTGTTTTAGATAGCTTTGTCGACCTCGGTGGACATTCTATTCATGCGCTTACATTAATGTCAAGGATGGAGTGGGCAGGATATCACGTCACTTTAACGGACATTTATCACTATAAAACGATTCGGGCCCTCGCTGATTACCTTCGTTCAACACAGAATAGTGTTATCGGGTCCCAACAGCAGCAGGGCATCATTAAAACAACACATCAGCTGATGTCTTGGCTTCACCAAGAAACGGATGGTGTTTTTGAGTGGGTGAAATACCAAGTAAGGGATTTTATTCACGAAGTTAGAGATATTCAGGTGCTTTACTCCGACATGGTGGCTGACGTTAACCATATCTTGCGGATTATGGACGGAAAAGTAGTTCCAGAGCTACTGCCACACTATATTGTACCACTGCATCTAAGAGCTGAAATGGCTGATCAATACTGGACGATGGATGAAGAGGAATTTTTCCAGCGTCTAGGCTTAAAGAGCATGAATTCGGATCCAGTGGAAAGTTTACGCAAGCAATTGAAAGATGATTATTTGAAAAAAGATCAGTTTCTTAAAAGAGGGGAAGTGGCACAAGAATATCCGCTAAGTGGAATTCAACAAATGCAAATTTCGTTTCAAACACCACCAAGTTTAGGTGTATTTAGGCTGGATGAGTGTGTGAATTATGATTTTTTGAATCAGGCCTACAATCATTTTGTCCAAAGTCAAGGGTTACTGAGGAGTGTTCCGACCCAAAGAGATGGATGGACTTATTGGAGGGAATACGTACTGCCTAGTGATAATGTGCCAAGACTTAACATTGTTGACGTATCAGCTTACAATCCATGTGGCCCCCTTATGGAAATGATAAATGATTATGTTACAAATACACGATTCGCCGGAGAGCATATGTTGTTTCACATGTTTGTGCTGAAACGGAACCTGCGTGAACATTATGTCATTACTATTTATCATCATGCGATATGCGATCGGGTGACCTCGGAAGTAGCTGAGCGACAGCTGATTGCTAGCTACAGGAGTCTACTTCAAAATCGCTCCCTTCCTACGGATGAAGTGAAGCCCTATGTGGAGTATGTTAGACAAATCCAAAGTGGACCAAAAGGAATCACGGAACCAGAATTAATATCATCTTTTAATTTGGAAGCGTTCCAAAAAAGCAAGCAATACATCTTCCAAGCCCCGAAGCTTCGAACGAGCACAGAAGCCTACCTGTTTAACGTATGCATTCCCGCTGCAAATCCTTCTTTAGAGCTGGCGCTTTATGTCTATACAAGGGGCCTGCAAACTTATTTAGGTATGGATAAGCTGCCATTGTTATTTTTATATGATGGAAGAAGATACGACGAGGAAGCTTATTATAACACGACCGGTGAATTTATTGATTTTGTGCCTATGCTGTTGGATCTGAAGCAAAATCCAGATGAAATGATGCAGTCTGTCAGAAGCAGACTGGATTTATTAAAATACCATACGATCAATTTTATGCATCTTCTTACAAGCCCTGATTACGAAGACAAGTGGAAACGGAGCAGAACACTTGCACAGTTGGGGAAGCAGTATGAGCAACTGGATTTATTCATGTTTAACTATTTAGGAAACAGCACGAAGGCAGGCTCAAAATACAGCAATTATTATGATGATACCGTTATAAAGCAACCGAATCCACTGCCGATCCATTCACTGTTCAATTGCATTGCTTCTTCCTACACGGATGGTCTTATCTTTTCTATACGATGCAGTTACGAGATAGAAGTAGAGGAAGTCAGGGCTGCTTTTTATCAAGCTGCTGGTATAGCATCCCGGATAGGGGAGGTACAATAAGTGATAGAGTCATCCACTATACCTAGTCAGAGTGGGTCTGATAGACCACGACGTTATTTGCCTTTATTTTCTCACTCCAGTAGAAATATCTCACAGCCTGCAGGCCACAATCAAGTGCTTTACGGCATTCGTTTGGAGACAAGACAGGTCCAAGCGATTTTAGAATTTGTACAGGATCATCAGATAGGTATGCCTTCCTTTATAACATCCATATGGTCCGTACTGCTATCCCATTACGCCAATCAATATGCTTTGCCTGTTGTATATTCTATGATATCGGACAAAGAAGAAAAAGGAGATCGTCTGGATTATCCGCTACTCATTCATATACAGAGGGAAGATGATCTTTTCTCTTTGATACAAAGGACACAAATGGATTGGAACAAACGACATACCTGCGGCGATTGGAGAGAGGATTCTTCGCAGCAGACTAAAGTCGATCCTCGATCAGGGGGAGAGAAGGATTTCTTCAATGTGGGTATCACAGAAATGTGTGATCATTTCCTATCTCCAAGTTCAAATGTGAAAGCACAGGCTCTCTTACGAAGTATAGATCAGCTAGAAATCGCACTCTGCTACCATTATGATGCGGATATATTGGAGTGCGCAATACAGTATGATGGCAATCGTTTTGGAGAAAGACAAATCGCTAGCTTCGCAGGCCATTTTCAAACATTGCTGGAAAATGCACTCCTTTTTCCGCAGAAAAAGATACTATTTCACCCCATGCTGACCACGGAAGAACTCGAACAGATGCAACAATGGAATGATACAGAACAAGCCTATCCTTTGGATAAAACGGTGGTTCAATTGATCGAGGAGCAAGCTGATCGAACACCCAATGCGATCGCTTTGGAGTTTGGTGAGCAGAAGCTGACTTATTATGAGTTAAATCACCGGGCAAATCAAATCAGCCACATGATTATAGAGTCGCATTTGCTGCAAGGACATGGCTCTCTGCCGGCTGGCACGCTGATTGCTATCATTATGGACAGGAGCGCAGATGTGATCCCGTCAATGCTCGGAGTTATGAAAGCAGGAGCTGCTTACCTTCCGGTCGATCCCCAATATCCTGGAGAGCGGTTGCGATTTATTTTAGAAGATGCACAGGCCCAAATGATTATAACGCACAGCCAATTAGTAAGCAGGATAAATCCATATATTTCTCAACTGGGTATGAAACCACATACGCTGATTTGTGTGGATGAATGCTCGGAGCAACAGGACTGCTATCCTTACGAAAATTTGCAGATCGGGCTGAAACAGAATGATCTGGCTTATGTCATCTACACATCCGGGTCTACCGGAAAACCGAAGGGCACTCTCATTGAACATGCTGGCTTGGTTACGTTGATCCCTTATCTTGTTGAAAAGTTTGGTATTACGTCCGACTCAAGAGTCATGCAATTCGCCTCCATGAGTTTCGACGCTTCGGTCTACGAATGGATCGGCACGTTATCAGTAGGCGGGACTTTGGTTGTCCTTTCAGACGATGAACTCCCCCCTTATGCAGACATTTCAGATATTCTGGCAGAGAAGAAGATCCACATTGCCATGCTGACGCCATCGGTGCTCCGAACAATGAAACATAGAGAATTGCCAAAATTGCGTACACTTGTATCTGCTGGAGAACCCTGTGCACCTGATATTGTCGACTATTGGGGAAGAGGAAGACGATTTGTGAACGCTTACGGGCCGACCGAAGTAACGATTATTTGTGCTACTTCTGTCTGCCAGCCAGGAAAAGAAATTACGATTGGCAAACCCGTTTATAACAAACGTTTAATCGTCTTGAACTCATTCGGTAATCCTGTGCCTGTCGGCGTCCCCGGCGAACTATGGGTAGGGGGCATTGGACTTGCCAGAGGATATTTGAATCGTGAGGAACTGACTCGAGAACGGTTCGTTCACAAAGAGATTGCAGTCAGCAGTGAATATCCGTCACACAGTGAGCGATTATATAAAACCGGGGACATTGTGAAATGGACGCCGGATGGAGAACTGGTATTTATAGGGCGTAGTGATGAACAGATTAAAATCAGAGGGTATCGTATCGAACTGGGTGAAATAGAATATCAGCTACGCCAACATCCTGACATCGGTCAATGTGTCGTTCAAACCTGGAAGGACGGGTCATACCATAAACTGGTAGCTTATTATACTGCTCTAGAAGAACTAGAAGAGGCGGAATTGACGCAGCACTTAGGTGCTGTATTACCAGCTTATATGGTTCCTTTATATTTCTCCCATTTGGATTCTCTTCCAGTAAATACTAACGGGAAAATCGACCGCGGGGCTCTCCCCGACCCGAAGAGTACCTTATTTCTTCAAGCTGATGAAGTTGTGGAAGCAGACGAGGATGATCTTGAAAAGCGTTTGCTTAGGATTTGGCGACAGATTTTAAAAAGGGGAGATATCGGAGTTAACGACCATTTTTACGCTGTTGGGGGAGATTCAATTCTTGCCATTCAGGTCGTATCTATGGCCAGAGATCACGGTATGATACTTACTCCAAGACTAGTGGCAGAGCATCCAACTATTAAGAAATTAGCTACTGTTGTTA
The DNA here is from genome assembly GCF_052921365.1 of Paenibacillus sp. T2-29. Taxonomy (NCBI): domain Bacteria; kingdom Bacillati; phylum Bacillota; class Bacilli; order Caryophanales; family Paenibacillaceae; genus Paenibacillus; species Paenibacillus sp. T2-29. The sequence continues at coordinate 238,813 of NZ_JBREVE010000005.1, forward strand.
CTTGGACAAACAGTAATCAAACGGAAGAGCTTATGGTTGATTTGACAGGCGAATTTGGATTGACACCGATTCAGCAGTGGTTTTTCGAGCAACAGTTTGTAGAGCCGCATTATTTCAATCAATCCCAGCTGTTTGTGCTCCGTGATTTTGATCCTGTGAGATTGGAAACTGCCATTTATCAATTGATTCGATTACATCCAGAGCTTTCGACGGAGATTGTGGTCAGGGAACATGTGTATTCGCAGCGCTATCGAACGGATGCCTCCATTCAACTGGCTAGCTATACCCTTCAACAAATTGATTATCCTGAATCAGAAATTTTAAGCATATGTGATGCGTGGAACAGACAATTGAATTATGAGACCGGCGCTATGATATATGCAGGAGTAATCCAAGGTCATCCTGATGGTAAAGCTCGTTTATTTATGACTATACATCATCTGGTCATTGATGGAGTTTCCTGGAGAATATTGGTTCAGGAATTGTGTCAATTGTATCAGGGGACTGCACTGCCGCCCGTTTTGAATCCATACAAAAAGTGGCACTCTGTATTGATGAGTTATTCTGAACATAAGGATACGTTAAGTCATATTGAGTATTGGAAAATAGTACAGTACCAAGCTGCAGCATTTGTGCTGCCAGTAGACCATTACCCGGCTCATAAAAAGAGCAGTGCATCGTCGGAATTGGTTACGATGCTTACTTTCGACGATACGGAGCTGCTTTTGCACCATTGCTCCCAGGCTTACCATACTGAGATCAACGATTTGCTGCTTACAGCTTGGTCCTTGGCACTCTCCGATTGGTCTGGACAGACAACGATTGCATTTCGCTTAGAAGGTCATGGACGTGAGCATTTTGTATCCGATATAGACCTTACAAGAACTATCGGTTGGTTTACCTCTATGTTTCCGGTATGCATTCGGATTTTGGATAGCGGCTCTTTGGGAGCGACGATTAAATCTGTCAAAGAGCAATTGCGCTATATTCCTCACCGTGGTATGTCATATGGTGCTTTGAGATACTGCCACCCGCACGAAGAAGTCCGTTCCGAGTTAGCAGCTTCTGAACCTCAGGCTCTTTTTAATTACTTGGGCCAATTTGATCAGGGTAATATGAACGAGTCAAACGAGTGGCTAGAGTTTACACGTGACGCAGCACAGGATTATAGCTCACCGCTTAATCATGGAACAAGCCTATTGGAACTCAATTGTTCCATAGTTCATGGCAAGCTGCATCTGTTTATGAAATATAGCAAATGTCACTATGAAGAAGTAACTATAACTCAATTGCTAGAAGCTTTTGTAACACGTCTGCTTGCTATTATCGAGCATTGCAGCCAGGCTGAACACGAAGAATTCACGCCTAGTGATTTTCCATCCGTGTCCCTGGAACAGCATTCGCTCGATCAGATCGTAAAGACATATCATTTGAAACATGGTCTAGATAAAATGCTGTATCTAAGTCCCTTACAGGAAGGACTACTGTTCCATTACTTGGACCATCCCGCCTCCGATCAATATTTCGTGCAGGTTCATTGGAAATATCATGGCAGGCTAGAGGTAGATCGTTACCGGGAAGCCTGGAACAGCGTCATTGCCGAAAATGATAGCTTGCGGACTTGCTACATTTGGGAGACGTTGGACAAGCCCATACAATGTATTGTCCGAAATGCAGAATTGGAATGGACGTTTTTGGATTTTGAAGCAGAGCAACCAGAGCGGCAACAAGAGCATATCGAACGCTGGATGACAATGGATCGTAATCGCCGTTTTGATCTAACTCAGCCTGCGTTCCGCCTAACCCTAATTCAGATTGCTTCGAACGAATGGACGATGATTTGGAGTTACCACCATATTTTGCTGGACGGTTGGAGCCTGCCGCTACTACTGAATCGGGTACATGAGCTCTATGCTTGCAGCCTGCAAAATCGGATACCTCAACGCAACTTGAACCGTTTTTTTGAATCTTATATTCGTTGGCTAAATAATAAGGATCGCACGGAGGCCGAGACATTCTGGAGGGCATATTTGGCCGACGTAACGGAGCCGACACGACCACTGATAGAAAAAGGTACACTTCCCGATGTACATCAACCGATAGAGAACCAGCAGATCGAAACGCTTATTATCGATTCAAGACGAACCAAGCAGATCGCCGATTTTGTACAGCAAGTACAAGTTTCGCTAAATACACTGGTACAGTTCGCATGGGGCAAAATGCTACAAGTCTATCATGATGCCGATACAACCATTTTTGGCATGGTGGTATCCGGGAGAGGATCGGATCTTGCACAAGCGGATCGGATCACAGGTATGCTGATTAATACACTGCCTTTAGTCATGCACTGGAATGTGGAGCAAACCATCACGGAGTATGTACAACAGCTGCACCAAACCATTCAGAAACTAAACGACCACAGTTATGTGAGTCTGAACGAATTGAAGAGCTGGTCTGGTATTCAAGGACATGCCATGTTTTATAGCATCGTGGCATTCGAAAATTATTTGAACGACTATCGGCAGCCTGAAAATGAATTGAAGATGTCAGCTATGGAGGAACGAGAGAAAACGAATTATCCAATGACGATCACCGTGGCTCATGACGGGGAACAGATCATCATCAAGTTTATATATGACGCAGATCGACTGAAGCAAGAAACGGTTAGCCGATTGGCAGAACAACTACAAAATACGGTGCAATATGTGCTGGAATATCCGAATCACACCGTCGGAGACGTTTGCTTCATGAATAAGGATGAATATGATCGAATCGTCTATGACTGGAATAATACGTATACAGCATATCCCAGAGATCGTTCGATTGTTGACTTATTTCAGGAGCAGGCAAAGCTGCGGTCTTCACAGCCAGCAGTAATCGCGCACAATCAGGTTATGTCCTACCACAGCCTAAACCTCATGTCTCAGCACATTGCCAACAGGTTAGCGGATGATGCTAATGCCAGTAGTCATGGAAAGTTTATTGGAGTTTACTTGCCGCGTTCTCTTGAATTCATTGTTTCCATCCTGGCGATCATGAAAGCGGGATATGCCTATGTTCCTATTGATCCTGATTTTCCGGCAGAAAGAACCCGAGAATTAATCAAGGATGCTGGACTGGACACTATCCTCACTTCACAGGAAGGAACAAAACGTATCTCGGAAGCTTGTAAGGGAATCCGTTTAACATTGATTGATACAGAACATTTTGACCAAAATGGAGTTGTACAACAGGAAAAGAAGGAAAATAGGGTTGCTCCCAATGACCTTGCTTATCTCATGTATACGTCCGGATCGACGGGAAAACCGAAAGGCATAATGGTGGAACATCGCAATGTCATTCGCTTGGTCAAAAACACTTGTTATTTCCCATTTTCCTCTGACATCAGATTACTCTATACGGGTTCGCCTGTTTTTGACGCTTCTACGTTTGAAATTTGGGGGACGTTGCTGAATGGCGGCCAGCTGTTTGTAATTTCCAAAGACGATCTTTTAAATATCCATGTGCTGGAGCAGCGAATAAAGGAGTGGAGAATTAATACCCTATGGTTAAGTTCTGCCCTGTGTAATCACTGGATTGAAGAAAATGAAAAGCTGTTTGCTGGACTCCAATGGTTGGTCGTAGGTGGGGAAATTTTGTCGGTTAAACATATCAATCGTATCCGGCTCGCCTATCCGCAACTCTCGATTCTCAATGCATACGGTCCTACGGAGAACACCACTTTTTCGACGAGCTACCGGATCGAAAAGCCATTTGAGCAGAATATTCCTATCGGTAAGCCCATAAGTAATTCAACTTGTTATATTTTGGACAAACGGGGCCGTGTTCAGCCTGTCGGAGCAGTCGGGGAATTATACGTGGGAGGAGACGGGGTGGCGAGGGGGTATTGGCAGCAAAACCAATTGACACAGCATGCGTTTACTCCAAATCCACACCGCTCTGCCAAAGATCGTGAAAGAGGCACAAATTTAGTATTATATCGTACGGGAGATCGAGTGAGATGGTTGCCAGACGGGAATATCGAGTATATCGGACGGGTTGATGATCAGGTAAAACTCCGCGGATATCGAATCGAACTCGGAGAAGCCGAGTTCCGTCTTAGCAGCTATCCTGCGATAAAAGAATGCCTGGTCCTTATGCAGGAGGTTCATGGTGATCTCCGAATGTTCGCTTACTATACAGCGGAAGAGGAAGAACGAGAGGAACAGCTTCATGCTTTTATGGCCGACGTTCTGCCATCATATATGCTGCCGTTTCGTTACATTTGGCTAAAATCGTTCCCATTAACGATTAACGGGAAAATTGATCGCAAAAAGCTTCCTTTACCTGAAATCCATAGCGATAAAGAAGCAAATGCTGGACCGTGGACTGAATTGGAGCAAACCATAGAAGAAGTTTGGAGCATGGTCCTGAAGCTAGATTACATTGGCAAGAATGAAGACTTTCACACGTTGGGAGGACATTCACTCCATGCATTGCGCATAGCCAGCCTGCTGCAAAAAAGCGGATATCCGGTTACGGTTAACCAGATATTTCGCGAACAGACGATCGAACGTTTGGCACTTTCGTTGAGCAATGCAATGACGGATACAGCGGCTGCCCTCTTTCCAAACATGGATAACCCGTATATTCAGTCTATAAGAAAAACATACCCGTATGACGGATTTCCACTGTCTGCTGTACAAAAACGTTTTTTCCAAAGAGATCTTGTGAATCGCAACATGTTTAATGTACCTTACCTGGCTCTGCTCAAAAATTACATTCCTACAGAATTGCTGAACACGTCGATTGAACAACTATTGAGCAAACATGCGGCGTTACGGCTGTCATTTGCTCAACTGGAGGATGATGAATGGTATCAATTTGAGCAGAAAATAAGTGTACAACAGGTGGTTTCTTACGTGGATTTGCGCATGGTTTCGGGATCACATGACGCCTATATTTCGGACTACTGCTCGAAAGTGCAGCATGAATTCGATATCAAGGAAGGACCTTTATGGAAGGTTGTATGGTTTGCGCACTATTACGACGAGAGCCAACAGGTGATATTGCTTCTGTTCCATCATTTAATTTTTGACGGAATCTCTATAAACATTTTTTTAGAGGATTTGAGACATCTTCTCTTGCCGGGACAAGGGAGTAATCTGGCGCTACATGTGGAGGAGGGAAGCAGTTATCGGGATTGGTGCATGGCGTTGACGCAATATGCGGCGAAAGACACTTTTTCTAAAGCATTCACTTTTTGGAACAGGATTGTAGAAGGCGGACAATCTTTGCAGGTTGACACAGAATCTGAGGCACAGCCTCTCCATCGCCACATGAAAACTATAACGCTTGATTTACTTGAAGGAGAAGAGCATCTTCAGCTATTAAAGGCATTGGCTGTAAAGCATCAAACTACACCACTGAGCATCCTACTAACGGCATTATCACAGGCTTGTTTTCAATTGAAAAACCAATCGGATTTGCTGCTGCATGTCATGTCTTATCAACGTGAGTCCTTTTTGCCGGGTATTGTGATTGATCGTACTATTGGTTTTTTTGCTGGAGCATATCCCCTTCGTATTCAGATCCCGGCAGGAGATCAGTCGGACAATTGGGAAATGGCACTGAGACATGTCATACACATGTTGCAGCATGTTCCATCTGAAGGCATGGATTACTTTATTTTACGTTATATGATACAGGATGTTTATCCAAATACGAAACCACTGAGAGACGGAACGCACATGCTTTTCCATTACCAATCAGAGGAAATGAACGGAATAGCTGATGATTTGTATGAGCCTTTATCGATTTCTTACGGAAACACGAATGCGGCGGACAACCCCTCTGCTTACAAGTTAAATATGACGGCAGACCTTAGACGAGATAGATTAAGTTTAACCTGCTATTATAGTTCACTGCATTATAAGGATCAGACGATCGCAGAGCTAATACGCTTTATATCCGAATATCTGTATCGAAGCATTGGTGTTCGACCATATAGCATGATAATGGAGGGAGCCTCAGATTATGAAAATATATGAATTTTGCCCTTTTTTCAATGAAAATCGCATTGCAGAGATTAAAATAAAAGAAAATGCCAGCTGGATCGACGAACTGCACGTAATCGAAGCCAACAAGACATTCAGCTATTTGGATAAGCCCTGCAACTTTAATCCAGGTTATATAGGTCCAAAGGTCTTTCACCATCCATTTCATGCGGATGAACTGTTTCGCGCACCTGAAGAGCATTCATTGTATTTTGATGTGGATCGCTGCGGCGCAGATCACTTTGACCACTGGTACTGGAGTCTGCTCAGTCATAACAGTGCGTTTCACAATGAAGCTTGCCAAAGAAACAGGAGCACCTTTATTTTGCAGGAAAAGGTTGAGGATGATGATGTGATCATCTTGGCTGATTTCGATGAGATCATTGACAGCCGGATGGCGGATCGTATTGTTGCGGAAGTGAAGAAACATCATATTATTACGATAAAAATGCACTATTCTGTATTTTTCCTGAATCTTTTTTGCCAATCTAATCATGGTGCTCCTCATTGGAGCTATCGCGTGTTTGCTATGACCGGACGCTACTTCAAAAGTATGCCTTTCTCACCCGATTATCTCAGGAAAAAAGGAATTGCTGAAGCGTTGTATCATGACATTTATTGTCTGGAGGAGCCGGCTGGATTCCATCATTCGTGGCTTGAATATCAGAAAACTGCACTTCCCAAACTACAAGCATTTGCCGCCAATGTAGAAGATAAAAGTATTTTGAATGTAGAGTATATTGATCAATGCTTACAAGATAAAAAGCTGTACTATATCGACACCGAACTTTATGTTGATAACTCAAAATCGTTTTTGAGCAGCCTACAGGAGCTCGAAACCGATGATCTTTGGTACAAGTAAAGTGAAAGAGATCAAATAAAAAAACTGCCGACAGGATCGGCAGTTTAGTTTAAAGCCTTCTGATGGTTCAGATTGATTCATCGGAAGGTTATTTTGCTATGTACTTGAAATCAATAGTAGCTGCTGGAGTTCAATGAGCTTATAATAGCAGGCAATAGAGCAACAGCCATAATGATATAGATCACAATTACAATAGCAGCCCAAAGAAGACCTGCCTTAGCGTAGTTCGCTTTGCTCGGATTCGTCGAGCCGCTAAAAGCCCACACAAACAGCATAACAAGCCCAACTACCGGTATAGCCATCAGGAGTAAACTGATCATCCACTCCTTGAATGAAACAGGTGGCGGGTAAACAGGGGCTGGTCTGGATGGTGCTCCTTGTTGATTGTGTTGCGGATTAAACTGGTTAGACAATTGAATCTTCTCCCTACGTGTTTAGTATGTTGTGTTTCCTATATTGACCAAAACATCATACATGATATGACAATAAGCAACAAGCAAAATTCAGTAAACAGTCTAATAGTACTATCATATGATCAAAAATAGGTCTATACACCCTATTGACGAAGCATTATTTATATATTATTGTATTGATATTAACATTTTGTTTTTATCAATTGATTCAAATTAAAATTTACATAAAGCATTCGTTGCTTGCTTGTGAAGCAAAAGCGAGGATGCCCCAAATATGAGCAGGTAGGTGACACAAATGAAAGATAAATTGAAACACAATCACAGTGGCTTGACGGAAGAGCAGTTTCTGGCCCTTTATGATGCGAATCAATATGAACGCCCATCCGTAACGGTAGATATGCTGCTATTTACTGTAATGGATCAGCTCCAGCAAAATTACCGTAAGCTACCGGAGAAGACACTTCAGCTTCTATTGATCCAAAGAGGAGAGCACCCCTTTATAGGACAATGGGCGTTGCCTGGCGGTTTTGTAGACATGAATGAAAGCCTCGAAGAAGCTGCACGACGCGAGCTTAAAACCGAAACCAATGTAGATCAGATTTATATGGAGCAGCTGTATACTTGGGGAGATGTGGCACGTGATCCGCGTATGCGGGTGATCAGCTGCGCTTATATGGCGTTAGTTGATCATGAATCCTTGGAGGTACAGGCAGGGGATGATGCCGCAGATGCTCAATGGTTTGAACTGGATTACAGTGTGGCTCAGGAGACGCGGACGAATCAACCGGAAGGTTATACATGGGAGCAAAACATTGACATTACATTGAAGCATGCGGACATCCTCCTGTCAGCCAAAGTGAAAGTAACTGAAATTCTTAAGGGGAAAACCATAGAAATCAAGCGAGAAGTGCTGGAGTCACAGGGAATTGCTTTTGATCATGCCAAAATTATTGCGTATGGTATTGAGCGTTTGCGCAGCAAAATTGAATATACAGATATTGCGTTTCACCTGATGCCAGCTCTGTTTACACTGAGTGAACTTCAGCAGGTGTATGAAATTATTTTAGGTAAGGAGCTGTTGGCCGCAGCTTTTCGTCGCAAAATAGCAGATCTCGTGGAAGAAACCAATGAGTACAGGAAGGCGGCTGGGCATCGTCCGTCCCAATTATACCGATTTAAGCCACGGTCACGTTTTATATAGCATAAAAGAAAGAAGAAGTGAGGAATATTCAATGGAAAAGTTTACATTTTTTTATCGCAGTCATTCGCCATTTTCGCAATGGTACCCATGTGAATTTGTCGTGGATGGGTTGGAGTTTAACTGTGCCGAGCAATATATGATGCTAAAAAAAGCGCAGCTTTTTGGAGACGAAGAGGCAGCCCTGAAAATTATGCAAGCCCCCACCCCAAGGGAGCAAAAAGCCCGTGGTCGCAGTGTGCGCGGATTTGACCAATCCTTGTGGGAAGCAAATTGCCAGCAAATCGTGTATGACGGAAATTATGCCAAGTTCACCCAAAATCAGAATTTGCTCAAGCACCTGCTTAAAACGAAGGGAACTACTCTGGTTGAGGCTAGTCCGACGGACACCATTTGGGGTGTAGGCTTAGCTGAAAATGATGCTCGTATACGGCACCGGAAGCTATGGCGAGGTACGAACTGGCTGGGGGAAATATTGACGAATTTACGTGAGGATCTATTGCAAAAGGAGGATTAGTCACCATGAAAAACACAATGAATTCCCGGAGTAATCGGGATGTTCGATCATATATGGCGCATGAAACACTGTCCATTTTGGAAAATGGGCATTATACGAATACCAAACAGGTACAAGTAAATATAGCAAAAGAGGTAGAAAATGCGGTCACAGGCTCGAAGCTATATAGACCTTCTCAACTGGTAGCCATAAAGCAAGAGGCAGAGCAAAGAATAAAAAGTATATGGGGAGCTTCTTCCGATGTAGGCGCACAGGCGATCATTGGAAAGATAGAAGTTACGGGAGAAAGTACGCTGCAGGCTGCACATAGACTCCAGGTCGAGGAGAAGCGGGAACACGTAGCATGTTTGAATTTTGCATCAGCCAAAAACCCAGGAGGTGGATTCCTCGGAGGCAGTCAGGCTCAAGAGGAAAGCTTAGCTCGTTCGTCCGCGCTGTATCCTTGCATTTCACAAATGGAGGAAATGTATCAACATAATCGGAAGCTGCGGAGCTGTTTTTATTCAGATTATATGATTTATTCTCCCCAAGTTCCTGTTTTTCGGGATGATCAGGGAACATTGCTGGAAAATCCGTATTTAGTCGATTTTCTGACCGCGCCTGCTGTGAATGCTGGAGTCGTGCGTGAACGGGAGCCAGAGCAGGTCAATCGGATTGGAGAAGTCATGTTGGAGCGTATCCGTTATATTTTGGGAATGGCCATGCAAAATGGTGTAGAACATCTTGTGCTTGGTGCTTATGGTTGTGGGGTATTCCGCAATAAGCCGGAAGAGGTTGCCGACTGGTTTAAGCAAGTACTTGTAGCTGAAGGATATGGACTGCTGTTTGAACAGATTGTGTTTGCAGTATTGGACCACAAAACAGAGCAGCGTACTTTAAACAGTTTTAAAAATGCTCTATCCTAATATCAGAGACATATTAACCATTAATACTGATGAAATAGGAGAGTGCTGAATGAACCCATCTTCCAACATTACCTGGCATGTATCAGAAGTGGATAAGCAAGCTCGACAGCTTCTGAACGGACATAAGAGTCCGGTGCTTTGGTTTACGGGGCTGTCTGGCTCGGGAAAGTCAACGGTATCCTCCACACTCGAAAAAGCATTATATGCACGAGGGATACGTACGTTTATTTTGGATGGGGATAATGTTCGGCATGGTTTGAATCGCAATTTGGGTTTTCTACCCGCTGACCGCAAAGAAAATATTCGTCGTATAGCGGAAGTGTCCAAGCTAATGGCACATGCGGGGGTTCTAACAATTTGCGCTGCCATTTCGCCTTATCGTGAGGATCGTGAAATGGTAAAGGGCATTTTACAACAGGAAGGCTGCTACGAGATTTATATCCAATGCAGTCTAGAGGAATGTGAACGTCGTGATCCAAAAGGAATGTACAAGAAAGCACGAGCCGGAGAAATTCATCATTTTACGGGGATTGATGCTCCATATGAAGTACCGCTGGAACCTGATTTAATCGTATCCACTGAAGGTCGGGAGGTAAGTCAGTCGGTACAGGATATTCTGGACTTTCTCGATAGAAAGCAGCTCCTATTATGATTTTATGATGAATTCCATATGAATATTGTCTGAAAGTCTCCATAACAAAACCTAAGAAGTGATCAATGTAATTATTACAGAACGTAAAAAATTCAAGTCATTTTATTGTAAATAAATAGAGCACTATTTTACGGCAAGCCTTAAGGGGCTTGCTTTTTTATTTGTGATTTTAAACTAATTCTAAATCCTAAATTGTAATAATTATAAAAAAGTATTGATTTTTATTTGTGTACAATTTATAGTGAAAGGCACATAGTCAACCAATTCATTCAAGAGGTGATTTCAATTATGAGTAACCAACCAACGAACCTGACTACAAGCTGGGGCGCTCCTGTTGGAGATAATCAGAATTCGATTACAGCAGGCTCACGTGGTCCCACATTAATTCAGGATGTGCATCTGCTGGAGAAACTGGCGCATTTTAACCGGGAGCGTGTGCCGGAACGCGTTGTTCATGCTAAAGGTGCCGGAGCGCACGGATATTTTGAAGTCACTAATGATTTGTCTTCATATACAAAAGCAAGTTTCTTGTCCGAAGTGGGCAAGCGTACACCGATGTTTATCCGTTTTTCTACTGTGGCAGGTGAGTTAGGCTCGTCCGATACTGTACGTGATCCACGTGGATTTGCGGTAAAGTTTTATACGGAAGAAGGGAACTATGATCTCGTGGGCAATAATACACCTGTTTTCTTTATTCGAGATGCCATTAAATTTCCTGACTTTATTCATACGCAAAAACGTCATCCCCAAACGCATCTAAAAAACCCGAATGCGGTCTGGGATTTCTGGTCCCTATCTCCTGAATCACTGCATCAGGTAAGTATCCTGATGTCTGACCGAGGTATTCCCGCTACACTTAGACATATGCATGGTTTTGGCAGCCACACATTCAAGTGGGTAAACGCCCAGGGACAGGCCGTATGGGTGAAATATCATTTTAAAACAGAACAAGGTATACAAAATCTTGATGTGGATTTAGCTGCGAAACTTGCCGGTGAAAACCCGGATTATCATATACAAGATTTGTTTAATGCGATTAAAAAGGGCGATTTCCCGGCATGGAAACTTTATGTGCAGATTATGCCTATAGAAGATGCGGATACGTACCGTTTTGATCCATTCGATGTGACCAAAGTATGGTCTCAAAAGGATTACCCACTGATCGAGGTAGGACGCATGGTGCTGAATCGCAATCCTGAGAACTACTTTGCTGAGGTAGAGCAGGCGACCTTCTCACCGGGTTCATTTGTTCCTGGTATTGAGGCATCCCCGGATAAGATGCTGCAAGGACGCCTGTTTGCCTATGGTGACGCACACCGCTACCGTGTAGGTGCAAATCATAATGCGCTGCCTATCAACCGGCCGCATGCGGAGGTACACAACTACCAACGCGATGGTGCATTGCGCAGTGACAGTAATGGCGGCGGATCTGCCTATTATGAGCCTAATAGTCTCGGTGGACCGAAAGAATCACCAGCTCACAAAATTGCTCCTTTTGAAGTGTCTGGTGAGGCACAGAGTGTAGCCTATGATCATCACGATCACTACACACAGCCAGGGGACCTGTACCGCTTGCTCAGTGAAGAGGAGCGCTCACGTCTGGTCCGAAACATCGTAAATGCGATGAAGCCTGTAGAAAGTGATGAAATCAAACTGCGTCAGATCGGCCATTTCTATAAAGCTGATCCTGAATACGGACGTCGTGTAGCGGATGGTCTAGGCTTGACCGTTCCACAAGGCGAGTAGAAGGATTGGTAAACTCCTATCCTAAGAACCGTATGAATAAATAATAAAAGGATGTCCCCACACCACGTACATGGTGGATGGGACATCCTTTGTTTTTGAGATCGATGTAAAGCAGATGCAACTAAATCCTCTTCAACCGAGGCAAATAGATCACCAGAAACAGTGACCGTCCCAGGGCAAAGATGATAAAGGATAACCAAAGTCCATGATTCCCAAAATGGGGAACGCACCAGAAGAGAGCGATCAAAAAGCAGACCAGTGAAATCAGCATCGAATTACGGATCGGATACGTTACCGTCATCCCTGTAAATACACCATAGAATACCAGTCCCAGCCCGGCTGCTAGGGGAAAGACCACCAGCCACCCATTGTAAGGAGTTGTCAGGCTAATCACTGTAGCGTTCCCCGTAAATAGCGAGATCAGCGGCTCTTTCAGTGCAAGGTACAATCCTCCCGTCACTACACCGGTAACCAGTGTCCAAAACCAGGACAAATGAATAACTCTTTGCAGCATTTTACGATCTCCGGCACCACGAGCCTGACCCGTCATGATGCTACTGGCGTTGGCGAATCCATCAAAAAAGTAAGCCATAATGTAATGGATCTGCAACAAAATAGCATTTGCCGCCAACTGATCGGTGCCAAAGCTCGCACTGCGCGCCGTAAACAGATTAAACATCGTCAACAGGCAGGCTGTACGAATCATGAGATCAAGGTTCGTCGCCATGACACTTTTCAACTCTGAGGCACCGAACCATTCTCGCCAATTCCTCTGTCCACTGCGCTTCCATTCTCTCCAAATCGGTGAACGGAACACCAGTGCAAGACCCAATACACATGCAAGAGCTTCTGCAATCAGAGTAGCGCTTGCGACCCCGGTGACATTCCAATGCATGATCTGTGTAAATACAAGAGCTAAAAGCATATTGATTACATTCATTGATATTTGTAAAAATAATGTAGCTTTCACGCGGGACAATCCCATCAGCCATCCGAGCAGCACATAGTTCACCAATGTAAGGGGTGCTCCCCAAATGCGGATGTTAAAATAAATTGCAGCTTGCTCTGCCACATCCTGAGCTGGACGGATAAGCTGGAGAGAAGCTAGCAGGATGGGCTTTTGCAAGACAATAAATACTGCACTGATGAGTAGAGCTATAGCCAGTGGGCGCATGAGAGCAGCTATGCCTTGGTCGTTATTTTGTGCACCTGCGGCTTGTGCTGTGAAAGCTGACGTACTGACTCGCAGAAAGCCAAACAGCCAATATAAAGTATTGAAAATCAGAGTACCGACTGCCACGCCGCCTAAATAGGCAGACTGGCCCAAATGACCGATTACTGCTGTATCCACCGCACCGAGTAGCGGGGTAGTAATCGTCGAAATAATTAAAGGGATTGCTAAAGCAAGATAGGCTCGGTGGGAAGGCAGCATGTTGAAAAAACCTCCAGTAATGATTGTGTATAGGGATGCCGATCCGAATGAAATAATGCTTCCTTGGAAAAATGCTCAAGCACACGGCCTTCTTTCATAACCATGATTCGATCACTCATAAAGTGCACAGCCGCCAGATCATGCGAGATAAACAGATAAGCCAGTCCAAACTCATCCTGCAAATCCTTGAGCAGATTTAAAACGGTGGCTTGTGTGGTCACATCCAAACTTGCAGTCGGCTCGTCCAATACGATAAATTCCGGTTCTGTACTAATGGCGCGTGCAATGGTTACGCGCTGCTTTTCCCCACCGCTGAGCTGATGTGGAAACTTATCCAGGTAGCTTGCCGGAAGCTTTACCATACCTAGCAGTTGTTCTGCTATATTCCAACGTCCAGAGGGCATCCCCGCCATAAAGGAAGGAACATAGCATTTGAGCTGATCCAATGGCTCCAGCAGGGATTGCAAAATGGTTAGTCTGGGGTTCAAAGCTGCGGATGGATGTTGAAATACCGCCCCCAGTCTGCTGCGAATCCGTTTTAATTCACTTCGCTTTAATCCTCGAATGGACTGTCCATCCAGTTTAAGCTCACCTTGATCAAACGTGTCCAATGTCAAAATACAGCGAGCAAGTGTGCTTTTCCCACTGCCGCTTTCTCCGACAACACCCAGACATTCTCCGGGTGAGACCGACAGAGCAACATCGTGCAGTACAGTTTTGCCCCCAGCGTAAGCCTTCGTCAAACCGGAGACGGTAACAACAGGATGAGGGCTGTCTTGCCACTGAGCGCAGGCGGCTTGATTATTCATGTAATATGCTCCTTTCCGGTGCAAGCTGTTCATCGGTGCTGTTGCATGGCAAACGTGAAGGAGCGTCTGGAGACAGCGGCGGAATAGCCGCCAGTAAGCGACGCGTATATGGATGGGCTGGATGGTCCAGCACCGCTTGCGTTTGACCAGCTTCAAGCAAAACACCTGTACGCATTACTGCAACTCGATCCGCATACTTCCGTACATGCCGTAGATCGTGAGTGATCCACATGACGGAAATCCCCGTTTCCATCCGGATTTGGTCAATGAGCTGGAGTACTCGGTGTGCAGTGAGCGTATCCAGCGCAGTTGTTGGCTCATCGGCAATGAGCAGCTTTGGCTCTAGAAGCAGTGCAGCTGCAATAGCTGCTCGCTGCAATTGACCGCCGCTGAGCTCGAATGGATAGCTGCGGTACACACGCTCGGCGGGAAGCTGTACGTGCTCCAACACCTCAAGACAGCGCTGCTTACGCGCTTTACGGTCTTGCTTGCCGTGAGCACGCATCAGCTCATCGAGTTGGCTGCCCACACGCAAAAAAGGGGTAAAAGCCCCGTGATAGTCTTGAAAAACGTAAGATATTTCACTACCAAGCAAGGAACGTCTTTGTTTAGCGGGTAGGGCAAGCAAATTCTCGTCATTCCACATTATGATTCCTTCAGCGCTAACAGAAGCGGGGAGGAGACCGCCAATAGCGAACGCAGTCATGCTTTTGCCGCTTCCGCTTTCTCCTGCCAGAGCACACCATTCTCCCGGACGAATGGCAAGCTCCAGTTGTTCTACAATCGTTTTTGCTTTTGTCCGAATCGTTAAGCCTTCAATAGTCAGCATGTAGTTCACTCCTCTGACCGGGTTTTAACATCATAACGGTCGCGTAGCTCGTCTCCAAACACATTCGCTAATAGTACCGTGAGCACGACAGCTATGCCGGGACCCAGCATTAAATGAGGGGCCATTTGAAAATATGCACGCCCTTCATTCAACATCGTGCCCCATTCGGGAATGGGCGGCTGAGGACCTAAGCCCAAAAAAGATAGAGAGGCGATCATTAAAATGATTTTGCCGATATCCAGCGTAGCCAGTACCAGTACATTCCCAATGGCATGGGGCAGAATATGCCGCATGACAATTCGCAGGGAGGAGGTACCCGCGAGTATGGATAACGAAATGTAATCCTTTTGCTTTTCAGCCAGAACGGTACTGCGCACCAGTCGGGCATAACCAACCCATTTTACTGCAGACACCGCAAATATAAGATTCCCTAAGCCTGGTCCGAGCAGGCCGCTTAGTACAATGGCAAAAATATAATCAGGCAAAGTCATGAAGGCATCGACCACACGTTGGAATACACGATCCATCCAGCCTCCAATAAATCCTGACAGCAGACCGAGGGGTACCCCGACAACCAGTGAAACGATCAAAATCAACAAACTGGTTCCGACTGTCGTCCGTAGTCCTGCTATGACCCTCGATAGCACATCTCTACCCAAATGATCGGTTCCCAGCCAGTGCATTGCACTGATCGGTTGAAGTCGACTCCCCATCTGGATATGATACGGATCTTGTGGAGCTAGGAAGGGTATGACTGTAATGGCTGTAAGAATGAACAGGATGAAGAGTGATCCGATCCATGCTTTGGACAATCGTGCCCTGGTGAACTGCCTGTTTTCCGCATGTACGGATTTTATCATGATAAACGTTTCTCCTTCAAAGCAATTTCAGGATTGACCCAACGATAGGACAGCTCTACCAAGATATTGAGACATATAATGAATATGGCCATAAAAATTGTATAGCCCTGTATAATGGGATAGTCCCTCGCGGCAATTGCATCCACAATCCATTTGCCAAGCCCCGGATAGGCGAACAGCACTTCGATTACCACCGTACCTCCCAGTAGGCTGCCTATGCTCTCACTGAATACTGTAATAAGTGGAATTAAGCTGTGACGGAACATGTGTCTGAAAAAAATGCGAACCGGACTGATTCCACGGGCTTGAGCCGCTTTGATAAAATCCTGTCCCGAGCTTTCAATCAGACTTGCGCGAATCATTCGTACATAAACAGCCGCCATTGCCAATCCGAGGGTAAGAGAAGGGAGGACTAAATGAAAAACGGTTCCATCCCCCATAGACGGCAAAATACGCAATTTAACTGCAAACCATTCGATAAACAAAAGCCCCAACCAAAAGCTGGGAATTGAGGAGCCAATTAAGGCAAACACACGACTGGCACTGTCAATCCAGCGGTTACGGTACAGTGCAGACATTGTGCCCAACGGGAGAGCTATCAGCAGCATAATGAACAGAGAGCCTCCAGTCAGGAGGAGTGTATAAGGCAGCTTTTCTATAAACTCTGTCAAGACTGGACGATGGGTTAGATAAGATTGTCCAAAATCCAACTGTAGCAACTGAACCAACCACTTACCATATTGCACAAGTAATGGTTGATCCAGCCCCAGTTGGCTGCGCATATCCGCAATTTGCTGATTGGATACAGCTACATCATCTACTCGGAGAATGCTCCGAACGGGATCGCCCGGAACAAGCTTAAGCAGACAGAAGCTCACAAAGGAAAGAATAAGAAAGAACAATATAAGCGTCAGAAACTTTTTGGCAATAGATTGAAGCATGCTAGTTCACATCCAAGTCCTGGGTCAACAGATAGTATTCACTTTGGCTGGTTACCCAGTTATGTACGTAATTACGATAGGCCACTACGTTGTTTGGATGAACTAGAAAGGATTGCAGATTTTCTTGATCAATCAGCGTGACAGCCTGCAGCGCTAGCTTGTTGCGTTGCTCCTCATTCACGGTTGTGTTCAGCTGCGTAATCATACTCGCGAGTTCTGGTACATGCACACGACCGTAATTCAATGCTCCCTCCGGCATATAGGCCGCATTCAGGAAATAGCTTGCATCGCCGCGCGGAGCTGTAATGTTACTGTAAGTCGCCAAATCCCAATCCTGATGAGCGGCCAGATATTCATCAATATTATCAACCTGACGGATATCAATCGTGATGCCAAGCTCCTTAGCGTTAGCCTGAATCAGCTGTGAAATGAGTGGAAGCTCCGCTCTCGACTGGTAGGTTAACAATGTAAGATGAAGGGAGGACCCGTCAGAATTCGTAACTTTTCCGTTCTGCACTGTATATCCAGCTTCTTTGAAGCCTTCTCGTGCTGCATTCAAATCAAACTTTTTCGTAATATATTCCGGTGAAAAAGGAAAGTCCGGCAAGAACGGACCTTGAGCAGGGGTTCCCTGACCAGACATAATACCGCTTGCAATCTCATCCCGGTTGATCAAATTATCGAATGCTTTGCGCACAGCTGTTTTTTTCAGATCATGATTGTTCATATTGTAAATAATTTGGTGCGTCCGCAGGCTAGGAAGTGAGTCAACTTTAACGGTAGAATCAGCTTTCAAGAGCTCCAGACTTTCAACGGGCGGACGATACACAATATCGGCCGTCTTAGCTTGAAAAGCAAGTTGACGTGCATTGGCATCTTCGTTAAACATGAATTTGGCATGTTTCAATTTTACTTCACCGTTCCAATAGTCCTCGTTGCGATCCAGATTCAGTTCACTTCCGGCACGGAAACTGACAACTTTGAACGGCCCCGTTCCTGATGGGAAGCCACCTGCGGCTGTGGTGTCCATAATTGCGGTATTCGGATGAACCAGCTCAGATACAAATTCCGGGAAGGGCTTGTCCGTCGTAATGCTCAAGATCTGCCCTTCTGCATGAATATCACGGATATGTAGCGCATTTTTAACCGATGGATTGAGCTTTAGTGCTCTTTCCAAAGAGGCTTTGACAGCTGCGGCATCTACGGCTTTACCGCTATGGAATTTCACGCCTGGTCGGATGCTAAAGGTCCAGTGCTGCCCGTCCTTACTGTTCCATTTTTCTGCAAGCCAAGCTTCCAGCTTGAGATCCTTATTAACTTTGATCAGTGTTTCATTTACTCCAGCACGAACGGCTGTGTAATTGATATCTGCATGAGGATCAATAGAAGGGCTTTGCACGTTGAACAATAAGGTGACACTTTTATCTTGTGGTGCCGTAGAGGATGTGGATGAAGATGATGGAGATGTAGCACAGGCTGTCATCATCACCGCCATGACCGCAGGGATAAATAGTTTGAAATATGAACGTTTAAACAACAGGGAACCTCCTTAATAGTAATCGTAATTTTTACGCTTTACTCCGTGAGTCATATCGTAACCAAATGAGGAGGATTTGTAAATATGTAATTATATGAATACCTATCTAGATTCGTAAAAAAAGGCTGCTTAACCATAAATGAGATGGTTAGCAGCCTTTAGGTTTATTCAGGTATTACATTTGGAATGAAAATAATAATTAATTAGTGCATGGGTGCTTTAGCAGTGCCATGTTCAACATGAACTCTGCGGATGAAAAACGCAAGGATCAGACCGATCACGCTGATGACCATTGCAAAGAAAAATGAATTCTGAGATCCGATTACCATGGCATTAGCCATTTCATTTACGGATTGAGGCATGCTGGATTGGCTCAAATAGCTGTCCATGCCTTTGGAGAGAATACTTACCGCTACGGCAGTACCGATTGCACCAGCGACTTGCTGGAGCGTACTCATAATAGCCGTTCCATCTGGGTATAGATCCATAGGGAGCTGGTTTAGACCGTTAGTTTGGGCTGGCATCATAATCATAGAAATACCGATCATCAAGCAGCTATGCAGCACAATAATGAGTACGAGCGTGGATGTCGTTGTAATGCCGGACAGGAAAAACAACACAGCGGCCACGATCACAAGTCCTGGAATCACAAGCCATTTGGGACCGAATTTATCGAATAAGGAGCCCATAATAGGCGACAATAGACCGTTGATAATCCCACCTGGCAGAAGCACCAAACCTGCTGTTAGAGCGGACAAGGCCAGCCCTTTTTGCAAAAAGAGTGGAAGAATCAGCATCGTAGAAAGGATCGTCATCATACATAAGAACACCATGATAACGCCGATCACAAACATTGGATATTTAAATACACGCAAATTCAGCATAGGTGCTTTCATTTTCAACTGTCGTACAGAGAACAGAATCAACGATATCACGCCGATGATCACAGGAAGCAAAACAACCAGGCTGGTCCAGCCTTCGCCACCTTCACCAGATTTACTGAAACCAAACACGACACCGCCGAAGCCAATGGAAGACAGGATAATAGATAAAAGATCAATCTTGGGCTTGGTCGGTTCTGAGACGTTCTGCATAAACAAAATACCGCAGATCAGCGATAGGACCAAGAAAGGAAGAGAGATCCAGAAGATCCAGTGCCAAGATAAATTCTGAAGTACCAGTCCTGCAATGGTAGGTCCTACCGCAGGTGCAAACATAATAACCAATCCGATGATTCCCATAGCCGCGCCTCTCTTTTCAGCTGGGAAGATAATTAAGATCGTGTTAAACATCAACGGCAATAACAGCGCTGTACCCATAGCCTGCAAAATGCGTGCGATCAATAACACTGAAAAGGTAGGGGCAAGCGCTGCAACGAGACAACCAGCTATTGAAAATAGCAACGATGTCACAAACAGCTGTCTTGTGGTAAAGGTTTGAAGCAGCAATCCCGATACAGGCACCAAAATACCAAGTGTCAGCAGATAAGCGGTAGTCAGCCATTGAGCTGTTGCAGTTGTAATATGCAAAATCTGCATCAAATCATTCAACGCAATGTTAAGTGCCGTTTCACTGAACATCCCAATAAAGCCACTAAGGAGCAGGGCAATCATAATAGGTAGCACCTTGAACGTTTTGGGTTCAGAGGGTGAGCTTGTTTGACTCATTGTACTCATGTTGTTTTTGTTCCTCCAATAAATTAATGGGTATTGAATTATAACGATCGGTCTATATATAATAAACATGCTATTATTTTTTTGTCAAAGTAAAAGTTTCAAATATTATATAATAAAGGATGCTGTATATGGCTGCTAAACCCGAATCATATGAGAATATCGTACAAACGGCGTCGAGGCTCTTTTTTTACCAGGGGTATCATGCTACCGGACTGAATCAGATTCTTGCGGAGAGTGGATCACCGAAGGGATCACTTTATTATTATTTTCCACATGGTAAAGAAGAGTTGGCTTTGGAGTGCATAAGAAGAGGGAATGAGTTTATTAAGCAAAAATTAAAACAGGCACTGAGTGGAAACGAAAATCCTGTAGTAGCCATTCAGGATTTTATTCGTCATACAGCTGAGGAGGCTGACCGTCTTGGCTTTGACAGCTTCATGCCGATTGGCTTCTGGGCTGCCGCGGAAACTTCCTGTATTAGTGAATCACTACGTCATGCCTGTGTGAATACGTTTACAGATTGGCAGCACATCTATATGGAACGCCTTCAGGAATCGGGCTTGGACGAGGAAAAGGCACACAGTCTGGCGGTACTGATCATCTCGATGCTCGAAGGGGCATTAATTTTAGCGGTTACACAACAGAGCAGTGCTCCTATTTATAATATCGTGGATTACATTCCACAGTTGGTCAAATGACTTAGTTGGTCGGTTTTCATGCGCCCCTAATGAGCTCTAACAAGCGACTTTAGAGAGTCGATGTTTTCATTTTTGAGAACTCGGCTTTTTGGTGCATCCTGGGACGTAATTTTACTCACATTACCAGCACCAAATGATGAAAAGTATGGTAAAATGGAATGAATTTGATTTTGCGCGAAAGGAAGAGTGATAGCAAGTGGCAAAAGCGAAGGTACCCAAACGGCCTACTCGGGATGAATTTGTACTGGAGGAAATCGGGAATCAGCTTGTAGAAGCACAACAAGAGCAATCCGAAGTTGTATTGACAGTATGGGGACGCGAAGAAGCAACCCGCGGACAAATCGTTAAAATGGACCCGAGAACAGGCAAGGTTCATGTAGAGAGTAATGGAGAAACGGATAAAGTTCCTTTTATGGATATCATGAGTGTAAATTACCCGAGAGATTAGTTGTGATTACATAAATATAACAGAAAGGGATGAAAGAATGTCAAAGTTAGGCGTCTCCCTTACAATCGGTATTTTTATGATCATCTTTTCAATAATTTTCGGTTTTAAAGTATATATAGCTGTTTCTGCTGCTATGTTCGGACTTTTTGCTTATCTAGCTACAGTAGGATATCTCAAACGTAACAGCCAGGATGATCCGTCAAATGATGGCTATTATGAATTTTTGGAAAATGCCAGGAACTAATAATTATTATTTGTGAATAAAAAAACAACCGAGTGGTTTACAGCCATCGGTTGTTTTTTTTATATTCTGCTGTATAAGTGGTAAGGAGAACCCGCATTGCTGCGTTGACCTAGGCCTGGTATGGGTTTATGTAGCTTTGATAGGGCTGGCATGACTGGCACGGGCTTCGGCTTTCTTAAGCACCTTACGATCGAAAATGAAGGGGCCGAACGGCAACAGCGAGGCAATTAAGGCTGCAAGCCCTTGCAGTAGCGTAATTTTACGCAAAATCAGCATGACAATAGTGGCAACCACATAAGCCACAAACAGTACCCCATGGATCATTCCCACCCAGCTTACCATTTGCGGCATTCCAGCTGCGTATTTAAGTGGCATGGCAATACACACAAGCAGCAGATAAGAAATCGCTTCAATATTACCAATGGCACCAAACGTCTTAAAAGCATTTTTGAACATAATACACCTCCTTTTTCTATTGCTTAAAATTTAATATATCCTATAATGCAATGTTATTAAACGGTAGAAAGTTACGATATATCGAATATTTACAGCTAGCTTTTAATATTTCCTCTGAGACTAGGGTAACAAGGTTTGCTTTGTATGGCTTAGCGCAAGAAAAAAATGTCTAGTTAGCCAAGCTCGAAGGCTTTGTGTATATGGACATTTCGAGGTTAACATGTACCCAATTGCTAAAGAATGCTAGTGTCAGGTCTAAACATTTGGTATGGAAATTCCGATAACAGTTAAATGAACGTCTGTACGTATGGTATATATTTTAAAAGCTGGATTACAGCAGAAGGGTTTGTGAGTTTACTTATTCGTTTTGACAACATAAAATTTCAATACTGGTATCAAGGAGAGCATAAAACATGAATAAAAAACGTTTGCGTCAATGGATGGCTCCGTTCGCAACGGCTACGCTGATTTTGAATACGGGGTATGGCATTTTAGGACCCGATGCAGTGGCTAGCGCGTTGCCGACTGAAAGGCATAACTCAAATCTGACAGGTTTGAACATACCACAATCACATACCAAATTAGCGACCGTTCAAGGACGCCAAATACCGATCACTTCTAGCACGAAATTGACTACATTAACCGGTCAGAAGCCTAATATTAACCAAGTGATGAAATTAATGTCGACCCAATTGGTTACTGCGAATATTGCGCCAGCAGAGATAAGCAATCTGACAGCGATCCCTACAGAAACAACAAAAGTAAACTTGTCCTGGACTAATCCATCGGACATCAATTTTGACCACGTAAAAGTGGTTAATGTCACTAACGATGTATATGTTGATAACATTCGAAGTAACTCTTATATGATGAGTGGTTTACAGCCGAATACGACATATACCTTTCTCGTGAAAACGGTGAATAAGAGTGGCAACGAATCTCAAGGTAAGCCAATAACTGTAAAAACAGCCTCCACTGACGCCCCTATAGACAAGACACCCCCAGGAGAAGTGAGCGGGCTGACAGCAACGAATATAGGATATAATGGATTTACCATCAATTACATACTGCCTAAGGATGCTGACTTAAGCCAAGCGATTATTTATTTAAATGGTACAGAAATTCAGAAAACCACAGGCACGTCTTACACGTTTAATGTGTTAAATGCTGCTACTGCCTACAATGTAACGGTCAAAACGATAGACAAATCCGGAAACTTATCTCAAGGAGTTAGTATTCCGGTTACAACGTCTTCAGTCTCTACCGATATCGTGCCCGAGGTGACAGGTGCTTCAGTGACATCAGTTAATAACTATAGTGTTACTGTTTCTTGGACAAAACCTAGCGGAATTAGTACAGTCAGTCTATATAAGGATGGACAACTGGTAACTGATTCAACAGGATCATCCTATACATTTAACAATCTTTCGGCAAGCCAGACATACACGTTCACGATAAAATCCAAGCGGAGCACAGGTGCGTTATCCTCCGGTGTGAAGCTGACTGCCACAACGGACAGTACATCTTCCAATTCGTCAGAAGTGTCTAATCTTGAAGTCGATAGCAAAAGCGACACCTGGATCAAAATCACCTATGATATGCCGAGTCGAGCAGAGAGGGTAAAAATCTATGTTGATGGTGATTATAAGGGAAATACAACCTCAGAATCCTATAAAATAACGGATTTACGAGAAGGACGCTGGTATGAGATTAAAGTCATAACCGTAAATAGTAGTGGAAGGGAATCTAGTGGTGTAAAGATATCCGAACGCACAAATTCGGATGGTTACTATTCTTCGTCCTCTAGTTCATCGAACTATGAGAAAGCGAGAGATTTAATGCGGATTGCGGAGAACAGTCTAAATGCGTCCGACTGGCGTTCTGCCAGAGATGCGATAAGTGATCTGCCAACTGGTACACGTAAAAGCGATCTGCTAGATCGACTGGAGGCTATTCGCAATAGGGCATTAGGCACCAGTAGTTCATCGTCCGGGACGAGTTCAACTACAACGACTTCCGGCACTACGACGAGTTACACGAACAATGCGGTTGCTTCATATACAACATCGTTCACCCTGACACCAGGAGCTAAAACAGCTTATGTTGATGGTCGGGCTACAACGATAGCTCAGGCGCCAAAAATTATAAATGGGGTAACGATGGTCCCGTTACGCTTTATCAGTGAGCGGGTGGGTTACGATGTAAACTATGAAAAAGGGACTAAAAAGATCATTCTGAATCGTCCTACAGACGGCAAACAAATAGTACTTCAAGTCAAGAATTCCACCCTTGCTGTATATGAGTTAAACAACTCCCGAAATTATTCGACGAACATCACTGCTCCGGTTATTGTTAACGGCTATACGCTGGTTCCATTACGAGTCATCAGCGAGCTTTCGGGTTATCAGGTAAACTATAATAGTGTATCCAAACAAATTACGATTACCAAATAAATACTCTAACAAAAAGAGTTCTAAAGTAAAAAACTTTAGAACTCTTTTTGTTAGGAGTTTATCATGATGTCGATGATACACGGATTGGTATCTCAATGCTTACCTGTCCGCCGCCTGTCTGGGTGGAGTTGGTGATGAGCAGCTGTCCGCCATGTAGGTTCACAATGGATTTTGTTATATACAGACCCATGCCGTAATGTCCAGTTAATCTTCTGGACGAGTCGCCCATATAAAATTGCTCCGCTGCCTGTTTGAGGCCTTCAGGAGAGAAGCCTGGGCCTTCGTCTACGATGCTTAAACGAATACACTCTTCGGCAGACTCCGCAGTCAGCCGAATTTCGCTATATTCCGGCGCTTGCTCTACCGCATTAGAAGCAACATTCATGATGGCTCGCTCAAGCAGAACTGGGTCTACATACAACGTACTAGGGAGGTTGTATGTAGCAAATACGACAGATATTTTTCTGACAGCGGCCAGAGCCATTACCTGATCTTTTATCTTAGTTAGATAGAAGTCAGTATCTATCGTTTCCGCCTGCAGGGTGGCTACTGTTTCCGCTTTTGAAATTTCAATAAGAGTCTTAATATACTGCTCCATTTGCCTGGTGCTCTCCGCTATATAATCGGTATAGTTTTTTTGCTCCTCCGATTGATCGGTTTCGGACAGCAACTCTACGTTTCCGCGAACGATAGTGAGTGGTGTTTTGACATCGTGTGCCAGGGCGGATATTTGCTCACGACGGGATTTTTCGAGATTCCATTGTTTCTGAAGCGAAGTCTTTAACGTTTCTTTCATTTTATCCATAGAATGGAGCACCCGATCGATCTCCATCACACCACTGAGCTGAATTGAGAAGTCCAGGTCCTGTGCTTGAATTTGCTTTGTAGCCTGCTGCAATCCACTCATTTTGCGCGTCAGCTTTCGTCCGAAGGAGGAAGCGAGTAGGGCTCCTCCCCCCAGGAAGGCGATACAAAACACGGCAAAAAAGGACAATTCCGCGTTCGGCAGATATTGACGTAGAATAGGAAGTTCAAACTGTGCCGAGACAGAGTAGCGCATCACAGTAACTTCATTATTATGTGAAACTTTTACATAGTTATAGGGAAATTGATAGGCAGTATTGCTCTGCTGCGTAACACTCCAAGCGGCTTGAGCCTGCTTTTCAGAAAGATTTCCCTCAATGTGGCGGCCTTCCGAAGTGAATGACGCGTATCTATATAGTTTCTGCCGAGAATCCGGCTGTAGGGTCTTGCCAGCTTCAATGATTGCCTTATCCTCCCGTACCTGATTCTCAGCATAGTTCGCGGGAAGAATGGTTCCACAAGACATCAGGATATAGAAGATGAGGACCAGGAACAGCGCTAGCGCAATCGTCCCGATACAGAACATAACTAAATAACCCAGAAAAATGGTTCGCAGTTTGGTTGTCTTATGTGCTTGCTGTATTTTGGCTACTTCCATCGGTACCCGATCCCCCAAACTGTCTCCACTGGCGAAACCTCTACTTTGCCAAGCTTGGCCCGGATATTTTTGATATGCTCCACGATGGTGGCGGAGTCGCTGTCTCCATCAAAGCCGAAGACGGCTTCGTAAATCTGCTCTTTAGAGAACACTTGACCCCAGTTCAGAGCTAGAAACTTACATATCTCATATTCACTTTTGGTAAACGGGATTACAACATTTTGAACGGTGATTTCCTTACCCGATAGATTGAAATGAACTTCCCCGATGCAGAATACATTACGCCTTTCACGATTCTCTCGTCTGAGATGAGCGTTGATTCGAGCGCGCAGCTCTCCAGCCCCAAACGGCTTGACAATATAATCGTCGGCTCCTTCCCCAAGGCCCAACATTACATCGTTCTCCATGGATTTTGCTGTAAGGAACAGGATCGGACAGTCTACCTTGCTGCGAATTTCCCGACAGAGTGTGAATCCGTCCATGTTCGGCATCATCACGTCCAGCAGGATGAGGTCAAAGGCTCCAAGCTGCATGGTGAGAACCTGTGGGGAGGTGGAGACTACCGTGACAACATGGCCATCTTTCTGCAAAATATTTTGAAGTAGTGCCAAAACGGCGGGTTCATCATCAACGGCCAACAAGTTTGCCATGCTTTATTCACTTCCCTTGCTTTCTTTCTCTAATCTTTACTCGGATGAATTTTGTCCTTCCCAACGACAAATCCATAACCCTAATAATACCATGATGACTAAGGTCCCTACTACGCAATATTTGATTCCCAAATCAAGCTGTATAGTTTCAGGGATAGAATCTGCTGAGCTTACGCCGTATTGCACCCAGATCGTGATGAAGCGGGCAGCCCAAGCAGAGGGGATGAATATCCAATTATGATCACCCAGCCCAGTTAGAAGCAAAGCGGACAATAGACTCTCCATGATGCCCAGACCGATAGAAGCTCCTTTACCGAATCGCAAACTAACGAAAAAATGTAGAATATAAAGGAATAAACTCGACATAAACAGAATGCAGGCACCCAACACATAAAACTTCAAGCCATACGGGGACTCTTTCAACAGATATATATAGCCAGCTCCAAAGCCGCCTGAGGCAAGCAGCACACTACCAAATCCCAAGCACAGAAGCAGGCTAAGCTTGCTCAAAAAAGGTAACAGCTTCACCGGCGAGGTCAAGAGGTGTTGAAAATTTCCAGCGACTGACTCCTGCTCAACAGCAATGGAGCATACAATACCAATCATGGTAGGAAGAGTCACAGCCAGGACCTGCAAATAGCCGTCTATCTTCGAAATCGATGAGTATGGAGTGAAGGAATAATAGGCAAGAAAGATTGCTATGCCTAAGAGTGGCACAAGCAGCTGCACCAGCAATAAGGGCTGCCTTCTAAGTTTGAGCACATCAGATTTCAGATTGCGGAAGAAAGATATCATCTTACTTAGCCTCCCGTTTACGGAAAGACATGGCCGTCAGCACTGACAGAATCATGAATAGACATACTGTGATCAACAGCCCGGGAACAATTATGCCTCTATCCAAAAGTGGATCTCCTGAAGGAACGGAAAGCCCATTAGGCAGCACTTGAATGACGGCGCACATCAATCGCGCTGGAATAGCATAGGGTACCGCCCACCATACAGAAGACGTAGCGAACAAGACGGTGCAGGCTACGTTGCCCAGCATGTTGATGATTAGGGTGGCAAACATGCCTATTCGATCCGTTAGGAACAGGCAAAGTGGAACTTGCCACAAAAAGGTGATGAAGAGTAGCAGAGTTGCAGCGACGCTTTCTGCTAGTGTCACGGAAGTTGAGAATACGAATCCGCCAAGAGTTATCCCTATAAATAGGATAATAGAGGAAACCATTAAGAGCCTTACGCAAACCCCGATTTTACCGTACCATATCCGAGCCAAATCTACAGATATGCCAAGGACAGCACGGTATTTCAGCTTCTTGCCATCCTTTTGGATCACTCCTGAGCACATTAAGGTGAGGGCACCTGGTAGCAGCATGAAATACCACCAATTGTAGCTGGCGCTTTGGAGCATACGTCCCCCCATGAGCCCAGTACATAGAAGAAGAGTAACGATCGGGGCCAGCCAGACCAGCTTTTTCGTGAAGGTGCGCTTTAATTTTAGATGTTCGGCGGCTATGTATTGCTGCATCCTACTCACCTCCCTTTCGATATTTCTGTGCAATCTGCATGAACAACGATTCCAGGTTTTGCCCTGGAGTGACCGTCTCTTGATAAGCTAATACGCCGCCGGCAATGATACCAACATGGTCAACGATTTGTTCGACTTCGGATAAAATATGACTGGAAAGAATTACGGTAATTCCTTGCTTCGGAAAGGAGCGAATTAGCTCACGTTGCTCCTGAATACCAATGGGGTCTAGTCCATTGGTTGGCTCATCTAAGATCAATAGCTTGGGATGATTGAGGAGAGCAATCGCAATGCCCAGCCGCTGTTTCATACCCATTGAGAACTGGCCGGAGCGCTTTTTCCCGGTATGGGTCAAATCAACAATGCTCAGCACTTCATCAATCCGCGAATCAGGTAGTCCAAGCAACGTTGTGCGAACCTTCAGGTTCTCTCTAGCTGTCAAATTCTCATAGAGTGGAGGAGCTTCGATCAGTGCGCCGATCTGAGCAAGATCTTTTCGGGACCAAGGTTTCCCTTGAAATAAAATTTCACCGGCTGTCGGGCGTAGCATACCGGTTAGCATTTTTAAGGTAGTTGATTTTCCTGCCCCATTTGGCCCGAGCAATCCATACACGGAATTCTCCTGAATAGACAACGCGACGTTGTTCACTGCCTGCTGTCGTCCAAAGGTTTTGCAGAGATTTTTAGTCTGTAAAATAATATTATCCATATCAGTTCATCCTTTTCATTCGTTCTGACAACTACTTTACAGATCAATTCTAAGAACTTTATAAGGATTGAAATATTAATGTTTCAAACTTTATGCATTCATGCAGTATTCGCTATAATGGATACAGTGATTTAGGAAAGGGATGTAATCATGAAGAAGGTTATCGTAATCGGGTCAGGAATTCTGGGGGCATCGACAGCATACCAGTTAGCAAAAATGGGCGCTGATGTCATTCTTGTAGACCGCAAAGATAAAGGACAGGCGACTGATGCAGCTGCTGGCATTATCTGTCCCTGGCTATCACAGCGACGCAATCAGGCTTGGTACCAGCTAGCCAAAGCGGGCGCACGTTTTTACCCCGAATTGATTGAAGAACTCAAAAGCGAGGGAGAAACAGAAACTGGCTATGCTCAAGTTGGGGCTCTCAGTATTCACGATGATTTGGAGAAAATCAAAAAAATGCAGGAACGGGCACACTTACGACATACAGATGCACCGGAAATCGGTGAAATTACGCAACTAAATGAAAAGGAAACCCATGAACAGTTTCCTTTATTAGAAGATCGATATCATTCTGTTCATATTAGCGGTGCCGCTCGTATAGATGGTCGTGCGCTACGTGACGCGTTGATCCGATCAGCCCAAAGAAATGGGGCAACCCTTATCCATGGGGATGCTGTGCTTCAATATAATTCCGACCATGTAACCGGAGTAACGGTCGATGGACATAGTTTTTCGTCTGACGTAGTCATTGTTTGTGCTGGTGCATGGGCCAATCAACTGATGCTGCCTTTGGGCATTCGCTTTAAAGTTAGTTTTCAAAAGGCACAAATCATGCATTTGCAGATCCTTGCCGGACAAGATACAGGCACCTGGCCTGTAATCATACCGCCTTCTGACCAGTATTTGTTGGCGTTTGATCAACAGAAGATCGTAATAGGTGCGACTCACGAAAATGAAATCGAAGGCTACGATACAAGAGTAACAGCAGGTGGAATGCAGGAAATCCTAAATAAAGGTTTAGAATTAGCACCTGGTTTGGCAAATAGCACTTTTCAGGAGGTAAGAGTCGGTTTCCGTCCTTTTACCCCCGGTTTTCTACCGGTGCTTGGAGCTGTGCCTGGCTGGAACGGCCTTATAGCTGCCAATGGGCTTGGAGCATCCGGGCTGACCATGGGTCCCTTTATTGGAAGCCAACTGGCAAAGTTAGCACTGGGGATGGCTTTGGATATCAACATCGATGAATATGATATTCGAAATGCTATTGATGAAGATTGATCCTTGAAGCTGGACAACAACAGTAGATATGCATAAGAAGCCGCCCTACTGGCGGCTTTTCTAATAATATAAGTTCTTTTCCTGGCCCAAAGATAGAGCTTATGTCGATTTTTTAAGGTTACTCGTTTCTATTTTAGTCTTAGACCTAGTAAAACCCCGCTACGTAGGAACAAGATTAGTGACACACCGAAACAAATCACAGAAAACAGGCTAACGGAAATAAAACCACCGCTGTGCGCGTATAGCATTCCTGCTGTGAAAGAGCCAACCATTGTTCCAAAATACATAGAAGAATTGGCAAGTGATGAAACTGTTCCGCGTGCTGTGGCAGATAAGGTTTGAAGCATACTCATCATAAGCGGGAAAATCATTCCAAGGATAAGGAAGATCAGAAAATATGTAATTTCGACATAGGTCACACTAGGTAAATAGGGCAGAAGCAAATAAAGCAGACTGATGAAAATTACGCCATAGATCAAAGAGTGCTTAGGCCCCACTTTGTTAACTAAGCTGCTCCCAAATAAGCTGCTGATCGTATTTCCTAAACCAAGGAATAATATCACCGTACCAATATTTGCAACATTGAGGCTGAATTTGTCGGACAGCCATGTGCCAATAAAAGAGAAGGCAGCAAAATTTCCGAGTTGGAACAGGAAGTAGGCCAGAAAAGCGACCTTAGGTGTTGACCCCTGCAGCAATGAACGGTATCTGTTCCTAATCGAGGGAGCCTTTTGCTTCTGTATAGAAGGAGGCAAGGCGGGCAAGAGAACAGCAGTCCAAATAACGATCAGGAAGGTGCAGCAACCAATCATAATAAAGGGGGTTTGCCACCCGGCGGTAGCGAGATAGCTGCCAATGGGCACGCCTAGCATTTGGGAAAAAGCTAATCCTGCGGTGACAACTCCCATGGCTTTTAACACTTTATGTGGTTGAACTAACTGAGGAATGGCTGCCCAAACTTGAGGTGAGGCAAAAGCGGCACTAATGCCAGCCAATAAGCGAAAAGCAAACATGGTCCAAAAATCAACGGCAAAGCCGCAAAGTAGAGTGAAGATACCAAAACCAAGTAAGCCGAACAGTAGTACTTTTTTTCGATTCCATGCATCTGACAACGGTCCTGCAATTAAGGCAAACAGAGCATACCCTAAAGCATAGGCTGAAACAATCCAGCCCGATTGTTCGATAGAAATGCCGAAGCTTTCACGAAGAATAGGTAGAAGAGGCGACACAATGAACGTATCTGTACCAATGAAAAACATGATCAAGAAAAACAAGGTGATAATTTTATTCAAAACGAAACCCTCCATTTGTTCTATAGTTCGAATATTTTCGAATAATAGAAATATAGCATTCCAATATGCTATAATGCAACTATAATTCTTTGTTAGGCAGGTGAACGGATCTTGAGAACGCTGTATCATCCCAACGTAATTGAAATTACTCTACCTACAGTTTTATATGCTCTAAGTGACCCCATTCGGCTTAATATCATCCAGATTTTAGCCGAAAAAGGGGAGCAATCCTGTAGCTCGATAGATATTTCAGCTCCAAGGTCAACCTTGTCTCATCATTTTAAGGTTCTTCGGGAATCAGGGGTCATTCATACGAGAATAGAGGGAACCCAACGCTTTATCTCTATCCGTTACGATGATTTGAATGAACGCTTTCCTAGCTTGCTGTCGGCCGTACTGATGGGCTTGAAGCAATAAAAGAAAAAGGTCTAGTTAGCATAAAACTAACTAGACCTTATTTGTCGAAGAACAACCATATATAATTATAAATTGCCGCTTATTTTGCAGTTAGAGAGAAGCTGATCCCTCTACACGTCATTCATCATGTCGTTGAGATGCGAATTCTCCAACGATTGTGTCAGGGTTTGCATATTTTTCAAGTAGTCGATTTTATAGATACAGGAGTAAATCACGTTTAATACATAGTCAAAGGCAATTTGCGACGAAAAAGTACCAATCTTGGCATGCTTTACTTCGTCATTAGGCACCTGGATACATATACTACTTCGTTTGGCCAACTCACTTTGATTGGTAGCTGTAATGGTGATAAAAGGGATATTCTCACGCGTAAAATGTCGTGCCGCTTTTAAAAAAATCGGTGACTTACCGTGGTAAGTTAAGAAAATAGCGCAATCTTCTGAAGTTAGATTAGCCGTATGGTAAGCCCATTCAGACAGCTCCGTGGCTATAACCACATACTTGTTGATTTTTACTAATTTATTCTGAAAACTTTTTGCTCGGATTTGTGAATCCCCTAACGCATATATAAAGATCCTATTTGCTTGATCCAGTAACTTGGCTGTTTGTGACAGTAAGTGATCATCCATGAATGTAAAGTTTTTTTCAATCGTTTCCTTCATTAATTCAGCAATTTCTTTCGCCACTTGAAGTGGGGTTTCATCAAACCCGAATGGATAGTTGGGGTCTACATTGGAAATATTCTGGGTATCTTGCTGGAATTCCCGAGCGAGTTTTATTATAAACTCCTTGAAGCCGGATAGCCCAAGTTTGTGAATTAATCGATTAATGGCGGAATGCGAAGTATACGTAGCTTTGGCAAGCTCCTGAATATTTAAGTGCAGGATCGATTCCTTGTGGACCAAAATGTAGGAAGCAATGCTTTTTTCGTTTGGTGTAAAGTTTTGCATTTCTGATAATTGCATCAGTATTTTCAACAGGTTCCCCCCGGTTCAATTGAAATAACGTTTGATAAAAGATACCCAATAAACATTTTGTTTAAAAACAAGCCGTCATGCTTACAAATATTCGGTTAAATGTACCGTTTTGATGGCAAATTATTTACGATCGACGTTCTTCTACTATAATAAATGAAAAAGAGCCTAGGGGGAATTAATATGCTTACCATCGGTTATATTGGGAATGGCAAAAGCACCAATCGGTATCATCTTCCTTTTTCATTGACCAGAGATCATTTGAAAGTAAAGACGATCTACGCCCGTAATCCAGATAAAGGGGAGTGGGAGAAAATCCCTGGCGTGCAGTATACAGATAATCTTGAATCTTTAATGAACGATAAGGAAATTCAGTTGATTGTTGTCTGTACACCTGTAGAATCCCACTACACTTATGCGAAAATGGCACTCGACCACGGAAAAAATGTACTTATTGAGAAACCCTTTATGTTAACGAAAGAAGAAGCAGTGTCCATCTTCCAATATGCCAAAGAGAAAAATCTGATTATACAGTGCTACCAAAACAGACGATACGATTCGGATTTTCTCACTACCAAGAAGGTCATTGAATCAGGAAAACTCGGTGATTTGTTGGAGGTGGAAATGCATTTTGATTATTACCGCCCTGAAACCCCCAACTCCACCTCTCATTTTTCCAAATATAACAGTTACCTCTATGGACATGGCGCTCATACCATTGACCAGGTTCTTTCCTATTTTGGGAAACCTGACACGATCCATTACGACGTGCGCCAATTGCTCGGTTCTGGAAGAATGAATGACTATTTTGATCTGGATTTTTATTATCCCTCACTCAAGGTATCCATTAAATCCAGCTTTTTTCGTTTAAAAGAGCGGCCGAGTTTTGTAGTATACGGCAAAAAAGGCGTTTTTATAAAACAGACAAAGGATCGTCAGGAGGAGCATCTTAAATTATACTATCTGCCTAAGGGACACGCCGATTTTGGCATCGACCAGCCTGAGCATTATGGCATTTTAACGTACCTGGATGATGATGGTCAGTACCATGAAGAAAAAGTGGTTTCTGAAAAAGGAGATTATGCCCGAGTGTATGACGATCTCTATCATTCGATCATACACGGCAAAGAAAAAGCGATTACAGATGAAGAAACCATAACTTCAATGGAAATACTTGAGAAGGGTATAGAGGAGTGTAACTAGAATGAAATTGGGAATTGTCGGAGCAGGAATGATCGTAGGGGATCTATTGAGCTTTATTCAGGAAATCCCGACGATCTTATTAAAGGCCATTTGTTCTAGACCTAGCCATGAGGAGAAATTACTAGCTTGGCAACATAGATATGGAATCTCTCAGATTTATACGGATTACAGCAAAATGCTGAGGAATAATGACGTAGATACTGTCTATATTGGTTTGCCTAATCATCTCCATTATTCATATGCCAAAGAAGCATTACTGAGTGGTAAACATGTTATATGTGAGAAGCCGTTTACATCCAATGTGCATGAATTTCTAGAGCTAAAAGAAATTGCTCAGCAAAGAAAACTGGTATTGGTGGAAGCTATTACGAATCAATATTTGAAAAATTATTTGTCCATAAAGGAGTATCTGCCTAAACTTGGCGAGATTAAAATAGTTGAATGCAACTATTCTCAATATTCATCCCGGTATGAGGCTTTTAAAGCGGGAGTAATCCAGCCTGCGTTTAATCCGGAAATGTCTGGCGGAGCCTTGATGGATATCAATTTATACAATATTCATTTTGTTGTTGGCCTCTTCGGGAGCCCTAAGAAGGTAGAATATTTGGCGAACATGGAACGTGGAATTGACACTTCAGGCATACTGCTGCTTGATTACGGCGATTTTAAGTGTGTTTGCATAGGTTCAAAAGACAGTACGGCACCCAATGCAGTGAACATTCAAGGCAATAAAGGCTATGTACACATGGCAAGTTCAGCTAATATATGCGATTATTTTGAATACACTCCTAATAAGGAAACGCCCATCCAGGTGGACCTGAAAGATCATTCGCATCGTATGTATGACGAATTCGTTGAATTCGAACGTATCATCCGAGAAAATGATTTGGAAAAAGTCTCGGATATGCTTGAACATAGCGAAAAGGTCATGAATGTCATTGAGAAGGCCAAACAGTCGGCCAATCTTGTGTTTGGTCCCGATAAACACAATCTTTAATGCTTGTACCTGAAATTGAAGAAGCAACTCGCTTGAGCTGCTTCTGACTCATGGATTTGAGAGTAGCAGATAGATACGTCTGCTACTCTTTTTTTGCCCAGATTCACAATTTCCGGTCCAAAAGCATGCCAATTTGCTCGGCCATCCTCGTCCCGAAGTTCATCTATTATTGGACAAGTACACTGGAGGGAAGGTAAAAGTGAGGGCTTAAACGTAAAAGGACCTGTTTTCGGGTGCCCTCAACCAACTATGATATTTTCCTCAAAATATTCGCACCAAATCCACTGCTTTGGTATGCTTTGACGAGATCACCAAGTCGTACAGAAAAGCCCAAGATACCGCTGCCCCTGTTCGTTCCACGGGGTACATCATACCATTGTCCGCTGACTTCCACCGCCCCGGTCGGATCATAAGTCACTTCCCCTTCCAACACATTGGTCCAATTATGACCACTGCCGTTGTCGCTTAATCCTGTCCACCAGATCCTATTGTTATTAAGGTGCCGAATGTAGTATATGCCTCCATCGTCGCCTTGCCAGGTTCCTGTCAAATCATACGCAGGTTGCCTCCAATGAGTTAGTGTAGGTACCTGATTGTAGTACATAGGTTGCACTCCTCTATTGAATTTATTATTCGTTACAGCATAAGTCCACAACAGCAGCTTGCTTTACCATCGTTGCCATGTAGTTGTGATAATTCCACCGGATACCTTGGTCAACTGGTCTTCACTACGGGTTAAGACCAAGGTACCGTTGTTCTTGTTCCTTCCACGCGGTACATCGGCCCAATTTCCTGAGATTACCACTCCCTCTGGTCCAATCTGACGAATTCCATGAAACACGTGTGTCCAGTTTTGCCCACTGCCGTTGTCGCTAAATCCTGCCCACCAGACATGGGGGTCATCATGCCGAATGTAGTACACGCTTCCATCGTTGCCTCGCCAGATTCCCGTCATATCCGGTTCCTGCCGAGTCGCTTGTGCATTAACAAAAGACTCCCGATTGTGCATATGCCTGCAATGAGTTAGCGTAGGTACCAGATTGTAGTACACAAGTAGCACTCCTCTATTTTTTTTATTTGTTACAACATATGCCGACACAAAACAATTGAACCTAGGCAAATGCGATTTGAGATTAGAAATCTCAATGGTCTGATTCGAATAGTTAGGCGAGAGCAAATTGATGAATGGAATATGATGATTGATATGAACAGCAGAGGGATTTTGTATGGAATTGCAACTGATTTGCCTGCGATGCGGGAACACAAATCGGGACACATCATTAACTTGTCTTCTATTGCTGGACATAATGTCTACCCAGACAGCACTGTATATTGTGCGATTAGACATGCAGTCAAGGCTGATGAGTATGAGATATACGGAGGAGTTGGAGAGAAGAACAGCTATGATCTAATTCTTCATAGCTGTGGAGATTGAATTGATGGAATACCTTTTTTTCAGAGAGTCGTACCAGGTAAAATCATCGAATTTATACGAAAATGATTTTACCCGGTATGACGTATTTAAGATCAATAGCACCAATCATAGCGTTCTAACTAAAGTCTATCTCTCAATGAAACTTATACATCTCAATCACGAGGAAGTCTCTTTAGTTAGAGTAAATAATTGAGATGAGAAATCATATTTCTCCGCAATATTAAAATCCTGGTCAGCCTTATAAGGCGGGGTAAGTATAAGTCCGATGTTCATTAACTCGCTGCCTGTGAAACGTCGATCCAGTTCTTCCACGAAATATACTGCCATTTCGTCCAGTCCGATGAGCTTTAGCCGTGAATAAGCTGCATTAGGGCGTGAGAGTACCTGGTACCAGCCGACGAGAGCATGCTCACGTTCTGCATCAATGGTCATCCAAGCTGTCTCATTTTTTTCAAAGGGACTTAGCAGACGGTAAAACGTTCCCTGGGTAACTAATCGTTGGTGACGTTTATACAGTTGTATTTGCTTTTTGATTATATTGCACTCTTCCTCGGTTAAAGCTAATGGATCAAGTTCGTAACCGAATACACCGAAGTAGGCGACATTTGATCTGGTTTGCAGCGGTGCGGTTCTGCCTACCTGGTGGTTCGGAATGGTTGACACATGAGCACCCATGCTGCTAAGCGGATAGGCCATGGAAGTGCCATACTGAATCTTAAGACGTTCAATAGCTTCGCTATCGTCGCTCGTCCATGTTTGCGGAGCATAATAAAGCATCCCTGGATCAAATCGTCCTCCACCGGAAGCACAGGACTCAAACAAAACCTCAGGGTATTTGGTAATCAGCTTCTCATATAAAGCATACACGCCTAGGACGTAACGATGGAAAAACTCGCCCTGTCTTTCCTTGCCCAGAGATAATGAATAGGCTTCTGAAATGCAGCGATTCATATCCCATTTTACATATTCGATATGAGCAGAAGAGAGCACGTCATCCATTAACTTAAACAGGTAATCCACAACAGGCGGTTGGGAATAATCAAGAACATACTGATGCCGTCCATGCTTGCGTTTACGCCCGGGTGTTCCCACAACCCAATCCGGATGTTCCCTCATAATATGAGAGTCGGAGTTAACCATTTCCGGCTCAAACCAAAGACCGAATTTCATACCAAGCTCATTGATCTTCTTTGCCAAATTCGAGATTCCGTTCGGTAGCTTTTCACGATTTTCAAACCAGTCACCGAGTGAGGAGGTATCATTGTTTCTTTGACCGAACCAACCGTCATCCAAGACAAAGAGCTCAATCCCTAGTTCACTTGCTTTTTTAGCCATATCCACTATTTTCTTTTCGGTAAAATCAAAGTAGGTACCCTCCCAGTTATTGATCAATACAGGTCGTTCCCGTTCAGCCCAGCTACTACGAATTAAGTGTTTATTGTACAGGCGATGGAACGCCTGGCTCATGCCGTTCAAACCGCTCTGTGAGTAGACCATAACTGCTTCAGGTGAATAAAAACATTCTCCAGGCTTCAGAGTCCAGCAGAATTTGTCAGGATGAATACCGAGGCTCAGTCGGGTAGTTGAGTAGCTGTCCACTTCCGCCTGGGCAAGAAAGTTTCCGCTGTAGACGAGATTCACTGCATATATTTCTCCTTGGTGTTCCTGAGATCCCGGTTTGGCAAGCGCCAAGAATGGATTGTGAATATGACTACTAATTCCTCGTGTGCTCCCAATGGACTGAACACCTGGTCTGAGTGGTGTACGCTCCACATGTCGTTCCCTACCCCATGCCCCCGACAAATGAATAATTTCATATTCGGAGTCAGGAAGATCAAGGCTCACGCTCATAAGACGATTGACTCTTAGAATACTATTTCCGGAATTCGTTATGGATACGGATCGCGTGATTACAGGCAGTTCACTGAAGATGGTGTATGCAAGCACGGCAACCGCTCCTGTAAGGGAATCGGTCAGCGTGATCAGGAGTGTCTCTGCTTCATTTGCTTCCTTACAAAACGTAGCAGGGAGATGGGGGATTTTAGGTTTCCCCGTGATGACCTCGTAACGGTCAAAGATGAACTCCATGACATGAGAACCGTCCTCCTGTATGATCTCAACTGCTGGTTCTCTAAAGTCTCCACTTCCCGAAGAAGGGAATTCCTGCTTGATGCTTTCCAATGATGTTACCAAGTCACCATCAAACTCACCGACAGACACAGAGCGGTAGCTTCGTTCAATAAAACGGTCATACTGACCTAGGTACTCCATTTTTTTGCCATAATATAAATGCTCCAATTGCCCGTTCTCCATGACACGGAAAAGATAACTGCAGTATTTGTTCGTTAAGTGAAATGTACGTTCCTTTGGGTTAACTTGTATACTAGCCATGTACACAGCCCCTTTCAAAATATAACTGTCCTGTTGAAAGCGTTATTATCGAACTCAGCATAACAAAGCCAGGGGAAGAAAATACATTACTTTTTTTAAGCGTATTATGGGAAAAACATAGAATCTTTCAAACAAAATTTATAGTTAGGTTCAACCTTTTTCTAAGTATTTGTCATCCTTAACTTATGCTATACTGATAAATTAACAAACATAGATTCTATATTGGGCAAAGTACGGGGAGGGTGCGAATGGGCCAGAATACGTTTCAGGATGTAGATACACATCCCAGTTCAGAGCATGAAAATATATCGGATCTGATTCTATATAATTGTGAGACAAGTGCATATAGGGAACAATTTCTTTGGTTTTGCTATATTAATCTATAAAAATATTGGTATTTGGAAGCGGTTTTCTTTGCTATCGTAAAATTATTGGTTTTTTCCTGCATGGTATTTTTAACGATTGTAGGAAGAATACTTTTTACGGGAGGAGAACCGCACGTGGATTTCATAACTACCTTTATTACAGCTGTCGGCTGGGGAGTCATGCCGATATTGGCGTATATGACTAAAGCCAGTCCCCGAGAACAGCTGACAGGTACCGTGCTGTGCTGTTTGCCCTGTGCTTGTATATCATTCATCCAGCCTCATTAGCACCGATTTCTTTCGTGGTAAGTTTTATATCCGGTATTTTCTGGGCTGCTGGACAATTACTCCATTTTCGATCTTTCCAAAAAGTAAGCGTATCCATCGCCATTCCTGTAATTTGCGGTCTACAGTTGATAGGGACGACGTTATTTGCCGCACTGATCTTGGGTGAATGGATAACAGGTTACCAATATGGGATGGGTGTTGGTTCTCTTCTGTGTATTTTAGCGGGAGTTCTATTGACCAGCTATCAGGGCAAGTCTGCTGGGCTGTCTAAGCCTATGCCGTTACGAATTATCATGATGCTGGTTTGCTCCGGGTTAGCGTTAAGCAGTTATGTAGTTATCAATCAGTACTTTAATATATCTGGGCTGTCCGTCATTCTGCCGCAATCGCTCGGGATGTTATACTCGGCCCTGGTCATAAATTTGAAAGGCAAACATCGGCTACGCTTCTCTCCAGTGCTTCGCAATTTGTTTACAGGATTGGTTTGGAGCATTGCTAATCTAGCACTATTTATTTCCAACGGTCTGATCGGCATGGCGGCTAGTTTTCCGATCTCTCAAGCGAGCATTGCAATTGCTTGTGTCGGCAGCATTTTAATATTTAAGGAAAAGAAAAGTCTTTATGAATGGTTAGCTATACTTGTGGGAATTACGGTGCTGATGATAGGAGTAGGAATGATTAGCCTGCTTAAGCCCTAGAGAGAATTTGTGGAGAAAAAAGCCTATATATCAATAGGGCACGCTTTTCGGGATTGACAGAGGTATAGCAGCATGAGAAAATGTACGCGCGTACATAAAATGATTGGAGGTGGGCAATATCGTTTCGCGCAAGGAAGTAGCAGAACTCGCTGGCGTGTCTGAAGCGACGGTGTCTCGGGTATTGAACGCGACCGGTCCTATCAAGGAAGATACGCGGAAACGGGTCCTGGACGTTGCCAATCAACTTGGATATGTTCCCAGTGCATTGGCCCGCAACTTTGCCCGAAGCAAAAGCGGCCATCTTGGTGTGGTTATGCCTTATGTCCCGAAGGCGCACCTGTTCTCTGCTTATTTTTTCTCCGAGATGCTGAGCGGCATCGGTAACAAGGCCAGAGACAGCGGGCTCGATCTACTACTATTATTCCGAAAACCGGGCGAACGGATGGACTACAGCAGTCTTTTCCGTCAGCAAAAGGTCGACAGTTGTATCATCCTTGGAGCAAGGGATGAGCACGATGAGGTGGAGGCTCTGAAGAGACTTCAGCAAGAGGGGCGACCGTTCTGTGTCATGAATCACCATTTTGAAGGGCAGTCGTTCTGTGAAGTGGATGCAGACCATGTAGAAGGAAGCCGGGCGGCTGTAAGTCATCTCATTGAGCAGGGATGCAAGCGGATAGCCTTTCTCAACGGTCCGGATATCTATTCCAACAGTACTGAGCGATTGAAGGGTTATCTCATCGCGCTTCAGGAGGCTGGTATTGAATATGACCATGAGCTGATTCTGGAAGGTAATTACAGTCGTCGAAGCGGGCTCGAAGCGTCGGCTACAATCGCAGACAAATTAGATGATATTGATGCCGTATTTGCGGCGAACGACCGGATGGCCCTCGGTGTAATGCAGGGTCTCCGTGAGCGCGGGCTGGCAGTTGAGCGGTTTCCAGCGTTTGTAGGCTATGATGACTCGGATGCAGCTGAGATGGCTGTTCCGCCACTAAGCAGTGTCCGTGTTCCATTTTATGAGATGGGGGAACTTGCAGCCTCGAAGCTTATACCCGATTCTCAGGATCTCACTCCGGCTCTGGAACTGACTGGGTGCGACTTAATCAGAGAACTCCTGTCCACAGAGCTGATTATTAGGGCGTCATCCATTCGTCAATAACATCATTCATCAATAATTCGTTGAAACTCATACCCATAAGGAGGATCACGACATGTCTAACCGTCTTCGTATTGGAATGGTTGGCTACAAATTTATGGGCAAGGCTCACAGCAACGCTTACCGTAGTCTACCCATGTTCTTCCCGGATGCCCCGCTGCAACCAGAGATGTCCGTTATCTGTGGACGTAACGAGCAGGGGGTTCAGGCAGCTGCCCGCCAGTTCGGCTGGAGCGAAAGTGTTACGAATTGGCGTGATCTAGTGAAACGTAGCGATATTGATCTTGTTGACATTAACGCCCCGAGTAATGCCCATAAGGAAATTGTCATTGAGGCTGCCCTCCATGGCAAGCATCTGTTTTGTGAGAAGCCGCTTGCGCTTTCATTGGCGG
Source organism: Paenibacillus sp. T2-29 (assembly GCF_052921365.1). NCBI lineage: Bacteria > Bacillati > Bacillota > Bacilli > Caryophanales > Paenibacillaceae > Paenibacillus > Paenibacillus sp. T2-29. The sequence goes on from NZ_JBREVE010000005.1 coordinate 280,759, forward strand.
ATTCCCGTGACATGCTGCAAGCAGCAGAGACAGCAGGGGTCAACCATATGATTGGCTTCAACTACCGCTTTTCTCCGGCTGTCCAGCTGGCGAAGCAGCTCGTCGAAAGCGGTCGCCTGGGCAAGATTTATCATTTTCGCGCCTTTTTCCTTCAAGACTGGATTATGGACCCGTCCTTCCCGCTGGTATGGCGGTTGCAAAAAGAAGTGGCCGGTTCTGGCTCTCATGGTGATCTTGGCGCCCATTTGATTGATCTCGCTCGGTTTCTGGTCGGCGAGTTCCACGAAGTCATCGGCATGAGCGAGACGTTCATCAAACAGCGTCCGCTGGCTACGGAGATGAGCGGATTGAGCTCCAAAAGGAGTACCGAGGCCAATGCACCGATGGGAGAAGTGACGGTTGATGATGCCACGTTGTTCTTAGCACGCTTTGCTGGAGGCGCACTGGGCAGCTTTGAGGCCACACGCTTTGCAGCCGGACATCGGAGCACAAATTCATTCGAAATCAACGGTAGTCTGGGCAGTGTGCGGTTTGATTTTGAGCGGATGAATGAGCTGGAAGTGTATTTCACACAGGATGAGGAAGGCGTTCAGGGCTTCCGCCGCGTGCTCGCCACCGATCCGGTACACAAGTATTCCGAAGCCTGGTGGCCTGCAGGACATACAATTGGATTCGAGCATACCTTCACCCACGAGATGCTTGAGATGTTGAGTGCCATCTCCGAAGGGCGGCAACCTTCGCCGAACTTCCACGACGGGGTCGCTTGTCAGGCTGTGCTTGAAGCAGTAGAACGATCTATAGAGGAACGCCGTTGGGTATCCATTGAAGAAATGTAGGTTAACAACACATTCCGAAAGGTGAGTGGATTACAGATGCGCAAGGCACTGATTGTATGGGGTGGATGGAACGGACATGAACCGGAGCAGGTGGCGGCCATTTTTGAACGCATTCTGAAGGAAGAAGGGTTTGAGGTGGAGGTGTCCAGTACCCTTGAAGCCTATCAGGATGCGGAGAAACTGCTTGGCCTGGACCTGATCGTTCCCATGTGGACCATGGGACAGATTGAGCAGGAACTGATCAATAATGTCTCAGCAGCGGTTCAAAGCGGCGTAGGTCTGGCAGGCTGTCACGGTGGCATGTGTGATGCCTTTCGAAACAACGTGGACTGGCAATTCATGACAGGTGGGCAATGGGTTGCACATCCCGGCAATGATGGGGTGGAGTACATGGTAAACATAAAGCGTGGATCGAGCCCGCTGCTGGACCATATTGAGGATTTTCAGGTCATAAGCGAGCAGTACTACCTCCATGTAGACCCTGCGGTTGAGGTGCTGGCAACCACACGCTTCCCGGTCGTTCCGGGACCTCATTCGGCCAATGGGCCAGTGGATATGCCCGTTGTATGGACAAAGCGGTGGGGAAACGGCCGCGTGTTCTACAATTCGCTAGGTCATCACGCAGATATCATAGAAATTCCTCAAGTGACCGAGATGATGCGCAGCGGATTCCTGTGGACTGCGGCAGGCAAACAGGCGGCGACCAGCCGAGGTAGCTCGCTGGCAGAGGCATACACGGGTATGGCAGACAACCAGCAACAGTAGCGTGAACAGGATAGTATCCGATGTAATAAAAGAATGCCATTATCCATTTTTTCTGAAGGAGAAGGGAGTCCAGGCATGAAAAAAATGAAAGTGGGCATTATCGGTTGCGGTAAAATTAGCGGAATTTATATGGAAAATTGCCATCGTTTCGACATTCTGGAGCTGTTCGCAGTAGCGGATCTGGACCAAAGTCGGGCAGAGGAGCAGGCGATAGCGTTCAACGTTCCGAACGTATATTCGGTAGATGAGATTTTGGCTGATCCGCAGATCGAACTCATCATTAATTTGACCATTCCGGCCGTTCACGCCGAAGTGTGTCTCAGAGCACTTGAGGCTGGCAAGCATGTCTATGTGGAGAAGCCACTTGCTGTCACCCGAGAGCAGGGCCAGGCAGTCTTGGATCTTGCTCATCAAAAGGGACTACTTGTTGGCTGCGCACCGGAGACCTTCTTCGGCTCCGGTATACAGACATCATTGAAGTTGATTGAAGACGGAGTCATTGGGAATCCGGTAGCTGCTACGGCTTTCATGATGAGCCGTGGACATGAACATTGGCATCCTGATCCTGAATTTTATTATGCAGCTGGTGGTGGTCCGATGTTTGATATGGGACCTTATTATTTGACGGCTCTGGTGCAATTGCTGGGACCGATTGCCGCCATTTCGGGCATGACCAGCAAAGCGATGGATCAGCGAACGATTACGAGCGAGAAAAAGAGAGGCCAGACTATCCCAGTCGATATTCCGACCCATGTGGCTGGATTGTTGCGCTTCAAGCAGGGAGCTGTCGGTACGCTGATTACCAGCTTTGACATTTTTGGAGGTAGCACTCTGCCACCGATCGAGGTGTATGGTACGCATGGCACGTTGCAGGTACCTGACCCGAACACATTCGGAGGGCCAGTTCGCTTCAGGCTGCTAGGCGAGCACAATTGGACAGAGGTACCGCTGCTGCCAGGTTATCAGGAAAATACACGGGGTATCGGAGTTGCTGATATGGCCTATGCTATCCGCAACGGACGACCTCACCGCGCCAGCGGGGAACTGGCCTACCATGTGCTGGAAGCGATGTGGGCGTTCCATGATTCTTCCGATCAGCAGACCTTTTATACGATGCAGAGTACATGTCAGCGCCCGGCGGCTTTAACAGAAAACCTGCCCTTATATACGTTAGATGTATAAAACAAGTACCAGCCTGAAGCTGACCTGCAGCATACAAGAATTATAAGACTGGAGGGGCTGTCCCAAAAGTCGGTCTGGGGATTTGCGCATTCTGCTTTGATATTAATTACTATAAAAAAGAAGGCTCCAGCTCTGCTTTGACTGCGGCTTTGGGGTCTTCTTAGTTAACTTTTGAAACATCATGCTACATAATTTTGCGCCTTGAACAAGATCTTAATGCTATAAAAATAACATTACTACTGCGAGGAATGCGCTAGAATGGACCTTTTAGCTTGATTAGTTCTATAGTGTCGTTCTAATATAAAAGAAACATCAGCTTGACATCTATGTACTCTTAATACTACGGTGATGTGAATGTATTTTTAATTTTTCAAAAATAGGTTTATAGATTGCTAAATTTTGAGCGAAAAAAATCAGACCAATTGAAATTTTTGAGGAGGGTGAAAATATGTGTAGATATGCAATGTACGGTCCATACAAAGATATCTTTGCCTGCTTTGCTTGTAGGAAGGTATATAAGCAAACATCCCGCTTTGAGATTCCAAAGGAAAAATATGAGGGGATTGTCCATGTATGTCCGCAATGCCAGACGTCCATGCATGACATGGGGCATGATTTTCAGGCCCCGAAGCAAACGGATATCAAGCAGTGGAAAAAGGTAGAGCTTTTGTACCAAAACGGATACTCTTACCATTCCTGCGGATGTGACGGTCCTGGGTACAGACCTTCCTAGCTACAAGATGTTCCTGGATTCCTGAAGGAACAGCGAAGGTTTGAGAATGAGGGAGAGGCATTACTGCATCGGCTTTTGCAGAGTTAATTGAATCGAGCAAGTAACAAACATGGACTATTCGTAGTGTTGCCATAAGGAGGTCATCATGAGAAATTGTGCGCTATACAGCTCCACCTTTGATCTGGATCAGGTTGAGAGACTATTAGAGTCGATTTATCCCAATAACAAGATACACGTGAATGAAAGCAAAACTAGATTTGAGGTCAAAAGCAAGGGCTGGTTTAATAAGAAAGTCAAAGGCTTTAACATAATGACCAGCAAAACGAATCCGGAGGAGTTTGCCTCCATGCTTAACGGAATGATAAATTTTTTCAGTCAGATTCCTGCTGAAAACGAACATTTGCAGCAAAAGTTGCTGATCAAGATGAGTACGCTAAATATGGTGATTGGTGTGGAGACCGAGGAGGATATATCTGAAGCCTTTTTTGCCGAATTACTTGATATCATAAATTCGTTGGACGGGCTGATGTTCTGGGGTGGCGGTAATTTGCTTGCACCTGATGGAAGTCTGTTATTAGATGTCAATGGGCGTTCGGAAGTGGAAGATTATACAGTTACTGCTCATGTCAGTTATTTGCACGGAGAGGACCCAATTACCGAATCCGGGATGGAGCGGAAGCTGCGGTCGGAAAAGAAATTGGTCGATCAAGGCTTTACGCAAATGCCGCCGATCCCAGGCAGGCTAGGAGATGAAGCCGCAGACAGCATCCGTTCTCTCAAGGAAGTGGCTGGCCGTGCCGTTGCTTTGTGTATTGTAGCACTGAAAGGCGAGTGTATCGGTGCGGGTGAAAGCAAGGATGATACGAAACGGATGATAAATCAAGTGACTGATCAGTATGGCGCGGACCGTTTCTTTTCACCGGAAGAAAAGAGGTTCTTATCCAATGATGATGTCGATGAGTCGGAGGGCATCCAGTTCTCATGGCGTTATGAAGGCTTTTGGACTCTGTTATGGGCTTTGGGCCATCTTGAGAAGCTAGGTGACCCAACTGGGATTTGCGACGTGCCGTTGTCTGTTTCAAAGCTGCAGCAATTCGACTCATTTGAGGCTTTTCTGTCAAGCTCAAGACTGCGCAGCAGCAAGGAAGTTTTAGATGAAGCGGATTTAATTTGTCGTTACGATTGGATGTGTGTGGATAGCCGCATTCATAAACAGCCAGCCCCTGGAAATCTGGATGATGGTGTAGTGTATGAACGTCATCGTGTGCTTAAATGGCTCACCAGTTACATGGGACAGGATTGGGATGATGTGCGCACAGATACATAATAGGAAGTCTAGAAACATCAATCCTCTACCAAATAGGTAGAGGATTGTTTGGTGTGGGACACTTTACTTAAAATTCATGACGTTGACCGTAAATTCGTAATTCACTGATCTCAACATCGTACTTTGCGGCTCAATCATGGCCAGCTTGAAGAAGCGGAAAGGAGTGTTTTTATATTCATCCCTCACGTAGTAGACGCAGATAGCATTTTTATGAGGCTTCCATCCGGCAAAGCGATGTTTAGAAGATCTAATCCTTCTACTGGCAGGCGGGTCATGGGACGCTGGTCGAAACGCAGCATGGGGAATGGTATATGGCCCATCTATGTACTCGGCTTTTTCCCGGTACTTCTTTAATGAATCCACTCGGCAGGGAAACAGCGATTCAGAAGTGTATATGGACTGAAGACGGCTGGCTGCGCCTGAGTCATGGCGGCAAGTTACCGACTCTGGAGACAGAAGCTCCGAATTTGCCGATCCATCTTTTTCCAGCCGAAGAACCTAGAGACCACTTCATCATCAATCCATCATTTACGGCGATTATTTTTTCATAGAGGCTATATTCAAGCTCAAGGGTAGCGATTTATATTTCTGTTAAACAAGATTACAATCCTGAGAATAACGAGTTGAATCGACAATTATACAAATATAAAAATACTAGACAAGACAACTGCTGGGAGAAAGTTGTCTTGTTTTGCACTTTTAGGACCCATGCTATGGAGTTAGGAAAACAGATTTTAAAACTTTTTTATCATCAAGGAATAGTACTGGAAAACAAAAATATATATGCTTTAGGTCGCTTTGATAAAATCTCATCACTGGGAATGATACAGAAAATTTATTAAAGCGAAATAATTGCAGTTGGTAAAAGAAAGCGGTTACTTTAGGGTTGTTCTACGTTTGTTTGTTTTGGTCCCAATTATGATCGGAAAGGAGAAGACTTTACCGTGCCTCAGGGATGGAGAATGGAATTGAAATCATGAGAATGCAGGGGTAACCAATTAGCTATTTATGATGATAAATAGGAGGCTTGGGAATGAAAAAAACCATAACATGCTTGATTTTGTTTGGACTGCTGATGAGTATGTTGCCGTTCAAAAATGTGAGCGCTTTCGAAAATGCTAGGCTTACCCAATCGGCAACCGCAAGCTCCGTCGAAGATTCAAGTAAAGCGGCTGATTTTGCGATTGATGGTGACCCGCAAACTAGATGGTCCTCACAATATTCAGATCCGCAGTGGATAAGTGTAGATCTTGGTAGCACCACCAAAATCAATGGCGTTACGCTCAACTGGGAAGCCGCTTATGCGAAGTCCTACCAAGTTCAGACATCGACGGATGATGATCATTGGACTACCGTCTATTCCACCACGACTGGAGATGGAGGAATCGATAAGATATCTTTCGAAGCAACAGACGCTAGATATGTAAAAATGAACGGTATCGAAAGAGCTACCAGCTACGGATATTCCCTTTGGGAATTTGAAGTGCATTCAGCTGATGAACCGGAGGATAACTTACCTCCAACAGCTCCCTCCAACCTGACTAGTTCCTCGGTATCAGATACAACAGTAAGCTTGCAGTGGACGGAATCTACAGATAATGTAGGTGTTTCCAGCTACGACATCTACAAAGGATCAGACCTCGTAGGATCCAGTGCGTCGACATCCTTCATCGTTACCGGTCTAACAGCCAACATGGCGTACAGTTTTTATGTGAAAGCCAGAGATACCGCAGGTAATGTGTCAGATGCAAGCAATGTGATTGATGTTACCACCAGCGCAGCTGACACAAATATTGTCTCAGGTGAAACTTATAAACTAACGGCACAGCATAGCGGAAAAAATCTGGAAGCAGGAGACTCAACTGCCGATGGAGCGAAGGTGCAGCAGTGGACGAACAACGGTAGCGCTCGGCAAAGATGGAAAGTCATTGACGTTGGAGATGGATATTATAAATTGATTGTGCAATCCAGCGGTAAAGCATTAACAGTGGCCGGAGGCTCTTCAGAAGATGGGGCTAGTGTACAGCAATGGACAGACAGCGATTTAACTAATCAAAAATGGAAAATGATTGACGTCGGCGGTGGATATTATAAGCTGCTTGTACAATCTAGCGGTAAAGCGCTGGATGTAATCGGAGGTTATACTAATGACGGGGCAAATGTGCAGCAATGGACGGATAACGGAAATGATCAGCAGAAATGGAAGTTTACGCTTGTTGACTCAACCCCTGATACAACGGCACCAACAGCACCAGCAAACCTGAAAAGCTACTCCAAAACAAACACTTCGGTAAGCCTTGTATGGACAGCATCAACAGACGATGTCGATGTTACCAGCTACGATGTGTACAATGGAACAACTTTGGTCGATTCAACCCCTACGACAAGTTATACGGTGACAGGGCTTAGCGCCAATACAACATACAGCTTCACTGTCAAAGCCAGGGATGCAGCAGGAAATATTTCAACAGCAAGCAATGTCCTAAAGGTTACGACGAATTCTACAACGGAGAATACAGGTTTTTATATTAATGGAACAACGCTTTACGATGCCAAGGGGAATCCGTTTGTTATGAGGGGAATCAATCACGCTTATACCTGGTATAAGGGGCAAGAGTCTGTAGCGATCCCTGCCATTGCAAAAACGGGAGCGAACACTGTCAGAATCGTACTGTCGGATGGTCAGCAATGGACAAAAGATGATCTGTCTGCGATACAAAATTTAATCACTTTATCAGAGCAAAACAAATTGGTCGTTGTTCTAGAAGTACATGATGGCACAGGGTCTGACAGCGCTGCTGTATTGGATAATATCGCTAATTACTGGATTGAAATGAAAAGTGCACTCATTGGAAAAGAAAGCACCGTCATCCTCAATATCGCGAACGAATGGTATGGAACATGGGATGGCGGAGGCTGGGCGCAAGGTTATAAGTCTGTTATACCTAAGCTCAGAAATGCTGGCATCAAAAATACAATCATTGTTGATGGTGCAGGATGGGGACAGTATCCGCAATCTATTTTTGACTACGGAAAAGAAGTCTTTAATGCAGATCCGCTTAAAAATACGATGTTCTCCATTCATATGTACGAATATGCCGGAGGTAATGCCGCCACAGTAAAGAGCAATATGGATAATGTACTGAATAAAAACCTAGCTCTGCTGATTGGAGAATTCGGGATCAAGCATACGAGCGGTGATGTGGATGAGGCTACCATTATGAGTTACGCTGAGCAAAAGGGAGTAGGTTATCTTGCATGGTCTTGGAAAGGAAACAGTCCGGGTCTTGATTATCTGGATATGACTACTGACTGGCAAGGATCAAGCTTAACGGAACAAGGTCGTATTATCATTGAAGGTCCCAATGGTATTAGGGCGACATCAAAATTAAGCTCGGTTTATAGCGATTCAGCCAACAAACAGTCATCCAGTAAACCATGAGTATTTAACGTTAGTCAACAATGTTCAGTACGAAAACAAGCTTTTTCTGTACACAAAGCCGCCAAGTTGGTATTATCCCCTTCTAGTAGACAAGAGAGAAAAGACATCTGTTAAGATGGACTTAATCTTGTTGAACGGAGGGGATTTTTCATGGCTAAAAAGGGACAATCATTCCGGCAATACTCCTTAGATGTAAAGATGGAGGCAGTCCGGTTGGTGAACGAAGAACATATGAGTATTCGTGAAGTGACGAAACAATTGGACATTCGCAATAAATCCCAAGTGCAAAGCTGGGTGATGAAATATCGAGCGGGGGAGAACCTCCAGCCAACGACCACAAGGCAGGGACGACCCAAAACGAAATTTTCCAGTATGGAAGAGGAGATGGCGTATCTACGGGCGGAGATTGAATATTTAAAAAAGCAGTATCCAAATCTACACAAGGAGTGACGAGGAAAGAAGCGAGGTTTGAAATTATTGAGGGAATGCGAACACGATATTCGTTGAAATGGTTACTTGAATTAGCCCATGTTTCTCGGGCAGGATATTATAAATGGAGAAAGAATCAGCAAACAACCCAGCAGCGTAAGCAAGAAGAAGAGCTTCTGGAATCGCATATGTTGTCGATCCACCGGATCCATCCCTATTTTGGTTATCTGCGGATGACCGTTGCTTTACGTAGAGAAGGTATCTTGGTCAATCACAAAAAGATGTACCGCCTAATGAAGAAATTAGGGATCCGTTCCGTCATTCGAAAGAAGCGGCGCTTTTTTGGCAAACAGGCATCTGTGGTAAATGCCAACCGATTAGATCGACAATTTCAGGCAGATTCTCCTTTATCCAAGCTGGTTACCGATATTACATACATACGAGCTGGAGAGCGGTTTGTATATCTCTCTGTCATTCAAGATCTGTTTAACAATGAAATCGTGGCTTGGCGTCTTTCGGAACGAAATGACCTTGCTCTAGTTAGCGAGACCCTAGACGTTCTAAGTAAGAACGTGAACATGGAGGGTGTCATTCTCCATTCAGACCAGGGTTTTCAGTATACCTCCAAGCCGTTTAACCGCAAACTTAAGCGGCTTGGCATGTTTGGGAGCCATTCAAGGCGTGGAAATTGCCTAGACAATGCCTGTATAGAATCCTTCTTCTCCCATCTTAAAACAGAGAAGATTTATTTAACGAAACCCGGAACCCTAGCGGAGGTAGAACAACACGTACGGGAGTACATTTCTTTTTATAATGAAAATAGATTTCAGAAAAAGTTAAACAACCGTTCCCCGATTGAATACCGAGAAACGGTTGCTGCTTAAAGATGTCTTTTTAGTTCTGTCTACTTGACAGGGGTATGACCAAATTGCGTGAAGCCGCAGATCATGTGTTAAGCTTTCCATCTTTCAAAGAAGCTGTTGCACAGAAGTCAATACCATATTTAAATATATAAATTGAATGTAAGCTCGTCTATTGCAGCATATTAGGGAATTCGGTACAATTTACTCATACTACTTAAGAGTAAGCTGGAAGGAGAGAGTAAAGGTTGAAGCAGGAGTATTGTACACCGACTCAGCACCCAAAGTGGTTTGGACTGGCTGTTCAAGCGCTTGTTATATTGTCGCAGGAGGACAAAAGCATAGCTTGTCCAAGTATTGAACTCGCCAAATATCTTCAGTCGGAGCCTTCTTTGCTGCGCCGCATACTTTCCGTTCTCGCCAAGGAAGGGCTTATCGGAACCCGGGAAGGCCGTGACGGCGGGTACCACCTTAGGAAACCGGCAGAGTCTATACGACTAGTTGATGTGTACGATGTATTCCGTTCAGACAGCAGGCTTTCCTTTGGTATTACCGAGACAGCTGGCACGCATCCGCTCGGTAAATGTATGAAATCTACGCTTGAGGATATTACCCAAGAAATGGACGATAGCATACGTGGAGTATTAAGCAAGTACACGATTGCTGATCTCGCCAATCAACTGGAAGCCAAGCTTTAGATGAACCTGGAAAAAAGACGGTTGACAGCGGCTTGCTTAGATTTTATACTGTGCAATATAAACAACAGTTAAACGCAAGCCGCGCGCAACGTTAATTTTTAAGGTTATACTGTGTGATAATGAACACAGTTATACCTGTGCGCATAAGCGGAAATATTGTTGGAATTTTTTCAAGGCACTTCGTTTTAATAGATTTCAAACTTTGACTAATCGCTTAGTCTGGATTTAACTGTGCTGAATAAAAAACAGTATTTATTTAAAGGAGGATTCATAATGTCAACTTCAACTCATACTGGTCAGAGCTCCGCCTTGTTCGCCGATGTCATCCGCGAGCGCCGCTCTGTGCGTCATTACGACAAATCGGTTCGTCTGTCTCACGAGGAGATTAAGGATCTTCTGAAAGAAGCGACGCTTGCGCCTTCTTCGAGTAACGTTCAGCCCTGGCGCTTCTTGGTTATTGAGACAGAGGAATTGAAAGCAAAACTGCAGCCAATCGCCTACAATCAATCCCAGGTTACTGAGGCTGCAGCGGTGATCGTTGTGCTTGGTGATACGGAAGGATATAAGAAGCTCGATGAAGTTTTCGGCGAAGCAGTAAAACACGGCTATATAGCAGAAGATACCGCCAAATCGTTCGTGGAAAGATCGATTCATACGTATGCTTCATTGCCAGAGGAAACACTTCATAAAGTCATTCATATTGATGGTGGTATTGTATCCCAGCAGCTTATGCTGGTTGCACGTGCTCACGGCTACGATACCGTCGCGATGGGCGGCTATAATGCGGCCGAGCTTAAGCAATCGTTCGGTATTAGTGACCGATACATTCCAATCATGCTGATTGCGCTCGGTAAAGCGGCACAACCGGGTCATCAGACAACTCGGCTGCCGATAGACGATATCACATTCTTTAACGAGATGCCCGTTAACTAAAAACAAAACCCAACGAATTTAATTTTATGAATGAACAGAGTCGAGAAATGACAACTTAAGGAAGTAGTATATATTCACAATTTCCAAAGGAGGATATCTGTTATGGCTCACCAGAAGAGAAGGAAAGAAGCTGCATGGAAGTCACGAAAGCAAGAACAGCATCCCCATGGTAAAATCAAATCGCTCAAGGAATTGTCCAGCGAACAAGATTGAGGAGTATACTACTTGGAAGAGAAGGGCTGTCGATGAAATTTATCGGCAGTCTTCTCATGGTGTGTGATCATAATGGCCCTTCATACAGGCAACATCCAACAGTTTTATTTCAGAGTGTTCAGTGTTATTGGAGACATTGAGTTAGCCGTTCAACCCTGAAAATATACATAATATTTTCAGGGTTGCTTTTATTTAGTTTTCTTTGTCAAGGCGAAGAATTACTGCAATTCACCAATGCGTGTGGGGCGCTATCGACTCTTGCACGGAAAGCCTGGCCCATGGACGGTAGAGGAGGTTCTTCGCTTGTAAGAAGCCGTAAAGTGATGATAACGTTAGTTTGACGAAAGCTGAATTAGGATGGGAGTTGAAATTTCTTGAAGAAATTCGGTAAAATTTTGCTTATAGGTTTAAGCTTGGGGTTGGGCCTTGCAATCGGTAATGTGCAGACTCCTGCCGCCTCTGCCGCTGGTACCGAATATTATGTGGCGACAAGTGGTAGCGATTCCAACGCGGGAACAAGCGACGCGCCGTGGAAAACGCTCCAGCATGCGGCCGACACAGTCCCTCCGGGCAGCAAGGTCTATGTCCGAGGTGGTGTTTATAAGGAGAAACTGAAAATCACCCGCTCTGGCTCCGCCTCGCAAGGCCCAACCGTGTTCGCAAGCTATGGCACGGAAACCGCCATTGTTGACGGTACTGGCCTATCTGTCAGTGGGAACGAAGGGTTAATCGAATTGGCCGATGTCGATTACGTCACCATCCAAGGGTTTGAAATCCGCAATTTTACCACTGCTTCCAAGAACGCAGTGCCTACAGGCATTTACGTTCACGGTGCAGGGGGTTTCATTAATCTGTCTGATAACAAAATCCACGACATAAAAAACACGGCCACCCCAACTGGAAAAGACCGGCTAGGCCGGGACGCTCACGGCATCGCTGTTTATGGCACGAAAGCTCCTGCATCGATTCACAACCTTACAATCAACGGCAATGAACTATACAATCTCGTGCTCGGCTCCAGCGAATCGCTTGTTTTAAACGGGAATGTGAACGGCTTTGCAGTGACCAGCAACCTCATTCACGATAACGACAACATTGGAATCGATCTGATCGGCTTTGAAGGAACCGCGCCGAATACTGCTTACGATCAGGTGCGGAACGGGGTGGTAAAAGGCAATCGAGTGTACAATAATTCGGTTCGAAATAACCCATCCTACAAGAGCGATGACAACTCGGCCGGCGGCATTTATGTGGATGGGGGGAAGGACAACATTATCGAGCAGAATTACAGCTATAACAATGACATCGGCGTCGAAATTGCCTCCGAGCATGCCGGCAAAACCACCAGCAATATTACGGTCCGCAGTAACGTGATATATAACAACCGGTTGACCGGCATCGCTATGGGCGGCTACGATGACGAGCGTGGCTCAACGGTAAACAGCAAGATCGTGAACAATACGCTGTACAAGAACGATACATTGGACGACGGAAGCGGCCAGCTTTTGGTTCAGTATGATACACGAAACAACGTGATCAAGAACAATATTTTCGTAGCCAGTTCGACTGATGTGTTGATCTACAATGGATATACTCAAAATTCGGGCAATGTTGTTGATTATAATTTATATTTTGCACCTGGTGGCAGTTCGGGGGCCAACTGGACCTGGAAAGATAAAGAATATACAGGATTCCCCACGTACAAATCGGGAACGGGCAAAGATGCGCGTTCTCTGTTTGCCGATCCTAAATTCGTGAATGCCACGAATGGCGACTTCCATTTGCAGTCTTCGTCACCAGCGATCAATTCCGGATCAACGGATAACGACATCATCGGAACCGAGGATATCGACGGGGAACCCCGTATGAAAGGGAAGGCCGTGAATATCGGTGCAGATGAGTGAAGCAAAACTAGAGTTTTTGTCGGGTTATGCAAAATCTGATTCTCTTGGAGTCCTGTGCGTGCTGATACTCCGTTGATGCAAGTGACGGATTGAGGCGGCTCAAATGAATAGCTGAATTTATTCCAAAAGCCCTCTAGATGCGAGGGCTTTTGTCTTTATATATAGCATTCACAATTTGTGTATTTGCAATTTTCGTAGTTCTTGATACACCATAATGATAATTATTATCATTTAATTCGAGGGTCACATTATGATTACCGATTGCTTGTTGCTATGGAGAGGCATCCTAGGCGCAACATTATTTTTCTATAGAGAAAGGTTGATAGCATTGACTACAAATAAACAATTAGACCGCTTCAGCTCGATACCCGTTTTCTCCATATATGATTGAATGATTGAAGTAGCTGCAGCAGCTGCAGCAGCTTAAGATCGTCTTCTACAATCAGGATACTAAACATAGGACTTGGCTCCTTTTCTGATTAAAAAAACACCAGCATGCCTTCTCCGAAGAGCGATTAGAACTTACTGTTTTTACAAGTCCTCCAATACCGCAAGATCGAATTACAAAATTGTAAGGTAGATGTAAGGCAAATCGATAGCTTATGCCAGCCTGGCAGGATAAGATTGGAACAAACGAAAATAGAAATTTTTTAAAAGGAGAATCGAGATGAGGCTGTTTGAACTGTTGCTATTATTGTCAAACATCGGCTTGTTTTCATTAACCTTCCTATTAAAAAAAGGACGGCGTAGAATTCCAGTATTCGTTACAAGCGGGATTGCCACACTTTTACTGGTCATTCATTGGACGGTGGAAGGATACAGAGTTCAGCTATTTTTCCCATATTGCATAACGATCATTTTTTTAGCCATTTCAGGTTATAGCTATTTTAAAAAAAACGGTCCAAAAAAAATCCCACGATTCATGTTGGGTTCAGCTTATACCGCTATAGCGATAATGCTGGTCGTAACAGCGGGTCTTATGTATGCTTTTCCTGTATTTAAACTACCTGAACCGACAGGCGAATTTAAGGTAGGAACGCAAACTTTTCATTTCGTGGATACAAATAGGGAAGAGATTTTCGACGAATCCAGAGATGGTAAGAGAGAATTGATGGTTCAGGTCTGGTATCCGGCTCAAGCTAGCACTGGCAAGTATGCTCCCTTTATTCCCGATACCCAGATTTTACGTTATATGGCCGCGAACTATGGTCTTCCCGGGTTTACGTTTCAACACCTGAGGTACGTATCCAGTCATACTTATTCGGGGGCCGAAGTTTCTTCGGCACAGACTTCATACCCGCTGATCCTTGCGAATCCCGGCAACGGCTCTTCCAGGTTCCTCCACACCTCGCAAGCCGAATATCTCGCAAGTCACGGATATATGGTGGCAGTGATCGACCACACCTACAATACATTTGCAACCGAGTTTCCGGACGGTCGAATCACAACCAGCACAACCAACGACTTATTCTCGCCCGACCATGATTACCAGACGAGCAGAGAAAATCGCGACAAGTTGGGACAAGTTTTAACCGGCGATGTGGCGTTTGCGCTGGACCAATTCGAGCTCATCCAATCGGGGAAGATTCCAAGTCATTTAAAAGGAAGGTTTGATCTCGGTCATGTCGGGGTGTTCGGTCATTCCATCGGTGGAGCGACGGCCTATGACGCTTCTTACGATCCGCGAATCGCAGTCGGGATAGACCTTGATGGAGGGCTTTATCGACTGCGTGACAGAGAGGGTCTGCGAAAGCCGTTTTTGTTCATCAACTCGGAAAGCTATTTCGAAAAATTAAAAATGGTAATGGATAATCGGGTCTACACGGATGCAGAGCTTAACCGTATGGGATCAACAAGAGAGTGGGAGGATCAAGTAACGGAAGATAAAAAGTTGGAGCTTGAACGGATGCGTGAAACGGTCGACGAAGGGGGACAAGTCCTCTATATCGAAAATACGGAGCATTTGAATTTCGCTGACGTACAGTTCATTTCTCCGATTTTCAAAATGCTGGGCATTACAGGAAAGATTGCGCCCGAAAGAGCGAACTCCGTTATCAATGTCTATATGCTAGATTTCTTCGATAGGTATCTGAAAAATCAAGGCGGAAACTTAATGAAAGGACCGGATAGCCGCTTTCCGGAGGTGAAGTTCGTAACCTCGCTATTATAAATTACGGAACAGGCTACCGATTTTGATATGCTCCCCTTCAAGTAGACAGGTTTAATAAATAAACCGCTAATTGAAGGGGAGTTTTTCTTTGTCTAAAAAGAACGAATACAATGCGATGCGATGTATGCAAAGAGGAAGGGAGAATAAGTTCTATGAATTCCATGAAAGCGTTTGACATATTGGAATATCATTCTATAATTATGAACAGAATTGGACCTCACCGAGATGGAAAAATTCAGATTATTCCAGTCTGAATCGGATGAAGATGTTGTCTATTCTCAAATAGGTCGCTGTCTATGAGGAATACGATAATTGATAGAGCTGTTGTTCAATAAACAGTAAGCTCCATAATCAGGGGCTTGCTCTTTTATTTACCTAAGGAGAATGGGGCGGAATGACACTTAAAAAAAGAATCTTTTTATTGTTTTTTCTCAGCGCGTTTATTCCCTTTATTAGTATATTTGCAATTTCTTATTATACCATTGATTCCATTTTTGTAAATAAAATCAATGATGGAATTAGGAGCAATCTACAGCAGGTAACTTCATCACTGGAAAATTCAATTACCAATCTGAATCATGTTACTCAGCAATTATCATATAGCGGTACTTTAGGCAAAAAACTGGATGAAGTCTTGCAACCTTCCTCCAATATAATTGAATTGATTGAGGCTAGAGATGAATTAAAGAATGAGTTAAATGTTGTAACGTTTACTAATCCGAATATAGGCTTGACCTTATATTATTTCCAGAAAGAAGGCGCTACACAGTTCGCTAACTTTCCCATCAAAGATCGTTTTGCCCCTGAGTCTTTGCCTGTGCTTTTCAAATCTTATGGCATTTCGTACTATGGTCCCCATATCAGTATGAACCGATTTAATGACCAGCTCGTTTTATCTGCTATGCGAAAGGTACAACTGCCTCAAAGGGACGATGTATATATTTACGTCGAATCCGGCTTTCGTCTTACACAGAATATACTAGGTTACAACCAATACCAAGGAGCTTTATCGCATTTGATACTGAATGGTGAAGGTCAAATTGTTTACAGTGAAATTCCGGAAACGATGAAAGTGGGGGAGAATTTCTTCAACTTATCAAAAAGTACTGCAAAAGACGGAATATCCCGTGACTACCATTGGTTTAAGGAGGACTCCGCTCAGAATTGGAGCGTCATCTCGGTAATTTCGCAGGCTAAGTATCAACAGGAGAAAAACCAGTGGTTGCTTCAAATATTACTGGTCGCTTTATTTTTTCTCGGCTTTACTGTATTTCTTGCTTGGCTTCTGTGGAAGATGGTCTACAAGCCACTCGGTCTGTTCCATTCGGAAATTAACGGAATGTCTCAGAATCCACAAAAGGCAGGCAGCCAGACTCGCACTCATATTCCCGAGTTCGATTTTCTATTGGGAGAATTCTCAAATATGCAGCATCAAATCGGTGACCTGTTCAAGGAAGTGCAGCAGAAAGAGAAGATCCGTGCAGATTTGGAAGTGGAAAAATTGTTATATCAGATCAATCCTCACTTTCTGATGAATACGCTAGATACTGTACATTGGCTGGCCGTCATGAATGGACAAGGGGAGATTGACAAGTTGGTGCAATCCTTGAACAAGCTGTTGTATTACAATTTGGGTAAATTAGGGCAAGTATCGACGATGGAAGAGGAAATTGATGCGCTAAGACAGTATCTAGTCCTGCAGCAAATTCGATATGACTTTGAATTTGACGTGCGTATTTCAGCGGATGACCATGTGCTTCAAATACCTGTGCCTCGTTTTATTCTGCAACCGTTGGTTGAAAATTCTCTCTATCATGGACTGAGTGACGAAGGTTTTATTCAGATTGAAGTTACACTCACCAAAACGCTGAATATTCTGATACAGGATAATGGAGCCGGCATGACCGAGGAAGCGATTCAAAAACTCTTGAACAATCGTATAGCAGAACATAAAAAAGTAGGGATGGGCATCGGACTCAATTATGTTCACCGCATGTTGAGGGCACAGTACGGAGATCAAGCACAACTGGTGATCGAAAGTGAATTGGGTACAGGGACAATTATTCTGCTCATACTTCCTATCAAAGGAGAAGATGTTCGGGGATGATTAAAGTATTGATTGTGGATGACGACAAATTGGTACGAAAAGGCATAAGCTCCGCGATGCCGTGGAATGAGTTCAATATGGAAGTTGTAGGAGAAGCAAGTAACGGGTTGAAAGCACTGGATTTTCTGAAATCCCAACCGGTCGATCTGATGTTGACGGATCTCGCGATGCCGGTGATGTCAGGTATTGAGCTGATGCGAGCTGCAAGGCAGCTCTATCCAGAACTTCATATTGTCGTATTAACACTGCATCAAGATTTCGATTATATCCAGGAAGCGCTCAGGCTGGGAGCCATCGACTATATAGCCAAGGTTCAGCTCGAGAAGGAGCAATTCGAACACGTGCTGCATCGAATACATATCCGGATTGACGAGCTGGCGAATAAAAAACGAAAGCTGCCGCTGCTTAGTGAGACTAATGTCCATTACCGCCATGTGTATGCACTTGTTTCACTGGATCGCAAGTTAGGACAGAGCTGGCCGATTGAACCGACATCCAGTGTAGATGAGATCCGATGGGAGGTTGAACGGAACAGTTGGATGTGGGCGGCACCCGTGGACGTAGAGGATCAACTGTTCCACAAACTGAAGGAATACCGGGACCAAGTTCCCCAAGGCGCCTTGCTAGTTATGTCCGATGTACAAGAGCGAACGTGGTCGCAAATCCAAAACTGGATTATGAATTATACAGAAACGTCCTTATTCTATGCATACGACCCTTATGATCCTGTCATTGCCGTTTCGATGAATATGGAGGACTCATTTCCAATAGAACCGCAGGATGAAGACATGGATCGAATTAAGCAAAGCTGGTTTCTATCACCATGGACACATAACGACAGTTACTACAACCAACTGATTGAACAGTTCAAATCACTAAGATTGCATAAAAGCCAGCTGATGGGATTGCTATACTCGATAGTTATGGAATGGAATCACTTTTTTGCCGAGACTACGCTTGGTAGAATCTCAATGATCCATTCTTTTCTATCGTGGTACGAGGTAGAAGCTTGGATCAAGCAGACCTCTGTGGACATTCGTAAGGCAGATGAACAGACCTCGTATTCACAGGAGATTGTAGACGCCGTCAAAAAATCAATTATGATCATGCAAAATGATTTGGACCAAGCCTTTACTGCTTCAAGTTTGTCCCAGCAACTGAACATCAGCCGAAGCTATTTCAGTCAATGCTTCAAGGATCTGATGGGGAAAACCTTTAATGAGTACTCCCGTTTTATACGAATAGAGAAGTCTAAAGAGTACTTATTGAATACAAATAATCAGATTTTCTGGATTGCTGAGCGAGTGGGTTATACGGATGAAAAATATTTCAGCCGAATTTTCCGCGAGTTGACAGGCCTGCTTCCAAGTGAATATCGACAGCTGGGCAGAGGGGATAAAAAGCGTACTCTTTTATAATTCAGTCAAGCCGACAGATTCCTGATAGGAGCTGCCGGTTTTTGTGCTTTACTTTGGTTAGTAAGTAAAGATAGACAAATGTATGTCGGCAGGTAGGATAAATGCTTACAAGCCAAGTATGACTTCACTGCCTGACGTGAAACCGCATACATTTTTCTATCCAAACAGACGTTTATTCCCTATCTCGTTTTGTCTTCATCGAGTTTTATAATGAAAGCGTAAACAACAATGATAGAGAAATATTCACAACGAAGGGGAATCGAATGAGATGACAACTAAATGGTCCGTAAAAAGCAAATTGTTGACGAGACGTCTGGCCGTACTATCGATATCTGCCCTAATGATTTCAACCCTTGCAGCCTGTGGGGCTTCATCCAACCCTCCCACTGCGAAGGAAGCGGGCAAATATGAGGTAACACCCGGAGACCCATTCAGTGCCTATAAAGACGAAATAACCGTCACGATGGGTCGTGTGACTACGGCCAACCCGAAGCTGCCGGCTGGAGATTCGTATGAGAACAATGCGTATACTCGACTGGTCAAAAAAGCGTTTAACGCTCAGATTAAAGACCAATTTGAAGCCAACGGAGAAGATTACAGCCGTCAGGTTTCGCTCGCCATCGCCTCTGGAGAACTGCCTGACATGATGCGTGTCGATTCCAAGGATGAACTCAAAGAACTGGTTGATAATGATCTGATTGAAGATATGACGGAAATTTACAAACAGTATGCCACAGATAATATCAAGAATATTTACGACTCTTATGAGGGCCGGGCGTTAGACAATGCGACGATAGATGGACGTTTAATGGCGCTTCCAGCTACTTCCCTAGATTCCGCACCAACCATGGTCTGGGTTCGTCAGGATTGGCTGGATCTACTGGGAATCCAGCTTGATGCAGACGGAGATGGTACCATCAAGCTGGACGATGTGGAGAAAACGGCCGAGGAATTCTTGAAAAGAGATCCGGGTCAAACCGGGAAACCGGTAGGTATTCCCTTTGTGAACACCCTGAATACAACTGACTATAATGGTTCTGCCTATACCATGCTTGGAGTTGCCTCAACGAAGGGTTCATTCCCTCAGTATTGGATGAAGGGTAAAGACGGCAGCATTGTTTATGGCTCAACAACAGAGGAAACCAAGCAGATGCTAGGCGTCATGGCAGATTGGTTCAAGAGAGGCATCATCGATCCGCAATTTGGAACACGCACATTTGATGATATTACGGCACTGTACACCAACGGCCAATGCGGTATTGCTTTTGGACCATGGCATATTCCCGACTGGGGTCTGGGCAACGTGAAGCAGAAGGATAAGAATGCGAAATTCACGGCTTACACTTTGGAAGATGCAGATGGAAAGGTAAACGTGGCACACGCCAACCCAGCTAATCAGTTTATCGTTGTAAGAAAAGGATACGAACACCCGGAACTCGCCGTTAAAATCGCAAACCTTTTCTACGATAAACTGGCAAATGATAAAAATGTGGGAACAACTATGCCAGAAGCTGCCAAGTATCAAGAGAACGGCGTAGACGGTTCTACCAGACCGTTTAATATTGAAGTCAACTCGGCGACCTCGTTACTGGATGACTACTCTGATATCGTTCGAGGGATTAAAGGAGAGATAAGTTTGGATCAGGTCCGGACAACAGAATCAAAGAACAATATTAAAAGTATCCAGACTTACTTAAGTAATATGGATACGGATAACGTAACAGCCTGGTCGAAATATCACTCGCGTATCAACGGAGTGGGACTCATTGACAAACTGACACGGGAAAACAAATTTGTATGGATGACACCCGCTTTCTCCGGAACTACACCAAGCATGAAACAGACCTGGGCTAATCTGACCAAGATGGAGCAGGAATCTTTTATCAAAATCGTGACAGGTGCAGAACCTCTGAATTACTTCGATACATTCGTTAGCAATTGGAAGAAGCAAGGCGGTGACCAGGTAATTCAGGAAATTAAAGACGAGGTTGCATCCAAAAAATAAACAATCTTAAACTGCTAACAGGGCTGCGTATTGCAGCCCTGCTTTTAGGAAAGGGGTCCATCCATGAAACAGGGAAACGATAAAGCAAAAATCCGGTTCGGCACGGGTGCCATATATCATCTGATGATGCTTCCGGGTATTTTATTTTTGCTGGTATTCAGCTATGTTCCGATGGTCGGTGTCATTACGGCGTTTCAGGATTATATACCAGCCAAGGGAATGTTAGGCTCCAAATTTGTAGGGCTGAAGCACTTTATTTATATGTTTAAGCTGCCGGACATCGCACAGGTTTTTAGTAATACGTTGGTGATTGCCATTGCCAAGATTCTATTGGGAACACTGATGGCTATCATTTTTTCCATTTTGTTAAATGAGATCCGCATCAAATTCGTTAAAAAATCCGTGCAGACAATCGTTTATCTGCCACACTTTCTATCCTGGGTAGTTCTAGCATCCGTGGTTGTTAACATGTTCAGTTTGGATGGGATTGTGAATCAAATTTTGGCTTTTTTCGGTCTGGAGAATATTAATTTTCTCGGCAGCAACACCTGGTTCCAGCCGCTGATTATTGGGACAGACGTGTGGAAGGAATTCGGTTACAGTTCCATCGTCTATTTGGCTGCAATTACTTCGATTGATCCGGGTCTGTATGAAGCGGCAGGAATGGATGGAGCCAGCTGGTGGAGAAAAGTATGGCATATTACGTTGCCAGGCATGCTGCCTATTATCCTGCTCATGGGAGTGATGAGTCTGACCAATATTTTGAGTGCCGGCTTCGATCAAATTTATAATCTGTATAACCCAGTTGTCTATGAATCGGGAGATATTCTGGATACTTATGTATATCGGATTGGACTCGTTGGGCGACAGTATAGCTTCGGTACGGCTGTTGGCCTGTTCAAGTCAGTGATTGGTATTGTTTTGCTATTGTCCGCCAACCAATTAGCCAAAAAATACACCGACCGAAAAATATTTTAAGGAGGCGAAGCCTGTGTCGTATTCTGTAAGCCAAAAAAATCGAATTGGCGGGTTAGTCATCTATGCCATCGTCATATTGCTGGCATTGATCTGCCTACTTCCATTATGGAATATCGTTGCGATTTCATTTAGCAGCAGCGAGGCCGTGTCAGCTAATGCTGTAGGTCTCGTACCGGTCAATTTTACAACCGCAGCGTATACGAAAATTATCGATGATGCTCAGTTCTGGCGTTCCTTTGGCATATCTGTTCTACGTGTTGTGCTTACACTTCTTCTCAACATGATTCTTATTGTTCTAATGGCATACCCGCTCTCCAAGTCAAAAAGAGAATTTAAGGGCAGAAACATTTATATGAACGTCATGATTTTTGCCATGCTGTTCAGCGGTGGGATGATCCCGAGTTATCTATTGATCAAAAACCTCGATATGCTCAATACAATTTGGTCGCTTGTTCTACCAGGAGCTGTCCCTATATTCAGTGTCATCCTTGTCATGAACTTCTTCTCTGCTGTACCTAAGGCCCTTGAAGAAGCAGCATTCATCGATGGGGCGAGTCCGCTGCAGGTCCTGTTCAAAGTGTATGTTCCCGTGTCCATCCCTGCGCTGGCGACGGTAGCACTATTCAGTATCGTGGGAACGTGGAATGATTTCTTCAGCGGTTTGATCTATATGACTCAAGTCAGCAATTATCCGCTCATGACGTATATTCAGTCCCTTAACGTGAATATTGCGGAACTTCTTCAATCCGGCACCAACTCAGCACAACTCAGCAACTTGACTGAAATTTCAAACAAAAATCTAAATGCGGCAAAAATCGTAGTCGCTGTCATCCCGCTACTGCTGATTTATCCGTTACTTCAAAAATATTTTGTGACTGGAATTGTTGTAGGATCGGTAAAAGAGTAATTGTATGCTGTGACTTGATTAAGATAAAAGAAACTATCCCTGTATGGAAGGGTTGTAATGAACAATGGAAAATAAAAAAATTGGTGGAAAGAAAACGTTGTATGCCAAAATGAGATATTGTTTTTATTTCCGAAGTGGATATCGTTTTTAATATAGACTGTATGTTCAGTCATGATTAAAATGTTACTCGAGAAAATATTACCACATGGGGGAGGGTAACAAGGTGGAACTTTTTTACGAAATCGAAGGGAATGGAGTCCCTATAGTCATGATTCACTCGGGAGGTGTCGACTCAAGGGTATGGAGATATATGGTGCCTGAACTAGCAAAATCATTCCAGATCATTACCTTCGATGGTCGAGGAACCGGCCACTCGCCTGCTATGCAAGAGCCGACTTCACTTGTGGAGGATTTACGCAAACTTCTCGAACATCTCGGACTGGATCTTGTCACACTTGTTGGCCATTCCATCGGTGGGCAAGTCGCGACTGACTTTGCGTTATCATATCCATCTATGGTTGAGCGGCTAGTGGTGATTGCCCCTTCATTAACGGGATTTGCATATTCGCAAGAATTCACCAATTATATGGCATCAGTGAATGCGGCCGCTCCCGATATTTCAAAACTTGTAGAGTTGTCCTTAGCCGCACCGATCTATCGGGCTACGATGGCCAGCCCCCATCGGAGTTTTCTGACTGAAATGCATACTCACTACATGACAAGGGTATTCACCGAGTGGAGAAGCTTTGAGGTCCTTTGGCCAGAGCCGCCTTCGATTGAACGTTTAGAAAAAATTGCAGCGAGTACGTTATTTATACAAGGAACAATAGAATGGCCGGATATGTTTAATATTGCCGAGCACTTCAAGCGTGTACCTGCAATTAGGTTTGCCGAAATCAAAGGGGCCGATCATATGCTTGTTCTTACTCATGCGGAGGAACTAGCTAATAACATCCGACAGTTTTATCACAGGTGAGAACCGTGCGTGAATTGGTTGGGTATCTCTTGAATCAAAGTATTATAATGGGGTAATAAGAAGTTTTGAACCTTAAAGAGCAACCCGGAAGAAACATCTTAGCGCTTGAAAGCGGCGGGTGAGTGGAAAGCGTTTGTTTACGGATATGGAACAGCGACAGTCTAGGGCCTTATTTTCTGCTGACAAAACAATAATAGATCCAAGAGACAGAGGGACGATAGATCATCAAGAATGACTAACCAAACTAACATGATGGTTCAACTGAACACAAAAAGAGATGACCCTGATAAATTCAAGGATCATCTCTTTTTATATAAAATAATTGAACACAAAAAATAGCTATGATATAATCGATAGCGTTATTGACAAATCATATAAACAACCAAAAAATATTATCCCTATTATTATAGTACATCTAGAACTTTGATTTGTCAATGTTTTTTTACCCCCCCAGTAAATAGAAAGGAAGATGGAATGTGCAATCAGGCTGCGTACATAATCAAGCGGTTTTGAGAAGAAGTACGCGGCGACTTACTTCGGCGGTGACTAGGCATGATCATGATTGTTCGCTTTTTTCTCTATATTAATGGTTAGGAGAGATGTTGAATGAATTCACTGGTTCTCGATTTTCAAGAAATGGATAACACTCAGCTTTTGCTGGTTGGTGGAAAAGGACTGCACTTAGGGGCATTAACCAAAATGGAAGGAATACAAGTGCCAGAAGGGTTTTGTGTTACAACATTGGGATATAAAAAAGCCATCGAACAAAATGAAATAGTTCAGGCTTTTCTGGATCAGCTAGCTACGCTTAAAGTAAAAGATCGAGAACAAATTGATGATATCAGCAAGAAGATTCGACAGGCCATTATGGAAGTAGCCATTCCTTCTGATGTTGTGAAAGCAGTTGTTCACTATCTCTCCCAGTTTGGTGATGAATATGCTTATGCCGTGCGTTCTAGTGCGACTGCTGAGGATTTGCCGCATGCTTCTTTTGCTGGTCAACAAGATACCTATTTAAATATTATCGGCAAAGAATCCATCTTGGAGCATATCCGCAAATGTTGGGCTTCTTTATTTACGGAACGCGCGGTAATTTACCGAATGCAGAATGGATTTAATCACAGTCAAGTTTATTTATCTGTCATCGTTCAAAGGATGGTGTTCCCACAGGCTTCAGGGATTTTATTTACCGCTGATCCCATCAATGGCAACCGAAAGCTGCTCTCTATCGATGCAAGTTTCGGACTTGGAGAAGCGCTGGTCTCCGGCTTGGTATCTGCAGATTGTTATCAAGTACAGAATGGGGTAATCGTCAGCAAGAGGATAGAAACCAAAAAAATGGCTATTTATGGACGAAAAAAAGGCGGAACAGAGACCAAGCAGCTCAATCCTGATCAGCAAAAGACGCAAACCCTTACGGATCAACAAATTTTACAACTGGCACGCATTGGAAGACAGATCGAAGAACATTTCGGCTGCCCCCAAGACATCGAATGGTGTTTGGCTGATGATACATTTTATATTGTCCAGAGCCGGCCGATCACCACTTTATATCCCATACCTAAAGCAAATGACCAGGAGAATCACGTGTATGTATCTGTCGGCCATCAGCAAATGATGACTGATCCTATTAAACCACTGGGAATATCTGTTTGGATGTTAACAGGTGCCACACCCATGTTTAAAACTGGTGGTGGAAGGCTGTTTGTGGATATCACAATGGGTCTGGCTTCACCGGATGGCAGACAAAATTTATTGGATGTTTTAGGACACTCCGATCCGCTCATAAAAGACGCGCTTATTACCATCATAGAGCGGGGAGATTTCATAAAATTGGACCCATCTGACAAAAGCGAACCGGGACCCGTTAAAAGCCATAAGGGTATGTCGTCTGCGGATATTCTGGCAGAAGCAGGGAACGACCCGGCAATTGTTGCCGATTTGATTAAGAGTAGTGAGACATCGTTATCAGCTTTAAAACATAACATCCAAACGAAATCAGGATTGGATGTATTAGATTGTATCCTGGAAGATATGCAGCATCGGAGGCAGCGTGCGTCAGATCTGAAAAACTTGAGTGTGATTATGTCCGCCATCCATGCTTCAGCATGGATCAATGAAAAAATGGATGAATGGTTAGGTGAAAAAAACGTAGGAGACACACTTTCCCTATCTGTACCTAACAACGTCACTTCTGAAATGGGTATGGAGCTACTGGATGTTGCAGATGTGATTCGTCCCTACCCGAAAATAATTGAGTATTTACAACAGGTAAAGGATGATAACTTTTTAGAAGAACTGGTTCAATTCGAAGGTGGACAGCAGGTGCGTGATGTTATTACTGCTTATCTCGACAAATATGGAATGCGATGTGCCGGGGAGATCGATATTACAAGAACACGCTGGAGTGAAAAACCAAATATATTGGTACCTATGATCCTCAGTAACATCAAAAACCTTGAGCCTGGCGCCAGTAAACGAAAATTTGAGCAAGGGCGACAGGAGGCAATGAAAAAAGAACAGGATTTATTAGCCCGATTGAAACAATTACCGGATGGTGAACAAAAAGCCGAAGAGACAAAACAAATGATCGACCAGATCCGGAATTTCATCGGTTATCGTGAATATCCGAAATACGACATTGTTAGTCGCTACTTCATTTATAAACAGGCTTTACTAAAGGAAGCGGAACGACTCGTACAAGCCAACGTTCTTCATGAAAAAGAAGATATTTACTATCTCGCTTTTGAAGAATTGCAGGAAACCATACGCACAAATAAACTGGATTACCAGGTCATCGACAAACGCAAAGATGAGTATAGATTATATGAAAAACTAACTCCGCCACGTGTTATCACGTCTGATGGCGAAATCATTACGGGTCAGTACAAACGAGAAAATATCCCCGCTAAAGCTATTGTAGGCCTCGCTGTTTCTTCGGGTGTTGTAGAGGGGCGGGCACGTGTGCTCCTGAATATAGAAGGGGCTGATCTGGAAGATGGCGATATACTAGTCACCGCCTTTACTGATCCCAGCTGGACTCCATTGTTTTTATCCATAAAAGGGTTGGTTACGGAGGTGGGCGGACTGATGACCCACGGAGCCGTTATCGCACGTGAATATGGCTTGCCAGCCGTTGTCGGAGTGGAGAATGCGACCAAACTGATAAAAGATGGGCAACGAATTCGCGTGCATGGAACAGAAGGGTATATCGAATTTTTGTAATGGATAAATAAGGGGAAACGATAGCGACTGGAAGGAGCTCACCCAACAATTGGGCCGACGCATGAGGAACTTTATCGTTATGGCTCCCTTTATGAAGTATATTCATGCTGGCAATGGACAACGCTTAGGTTAAATATTATCTTATGCGGGAGGTCATCGCTTCTTGAAATTTGAACTAGGACGTTGCTTACTGAGTGAACGATTGATGGAATCCGGAAAGTCAGCAGAATGGCTGGCAAAAGACTTGCTTTTTAAACCGGAACGAGTTTACGACTTTATTGAAAACAAGAGAGTGATGCCACTCAAAATTGCCATATCAATCGCCGATTCCATCGGTTGTGATGTTCGTACATTGTATGAATTAATTCCGAATGATAATGAAGTAAAGGGAATTAATGGAATAAGTGGCAAGTTCCATTAAGACAACAAATGTGATCCATTAAACTATAACGGCAAACGCTAAATTAATAAAAAAAAGGAGCTGATCAACGTGATCGGCTCCTTTTTTAACGGGCAGAATTTCCTTAGAAAGTGAGTGAATAAATTCCATTATTATAATCAGAACCTTTTTTTCATTATCGAGAACACGAATTACGCACACCTTCTTATATTTTTTTGCAAATCAATTTTCGAATGATTCAGACCTAGTCATATAAGATAGTTGACAGTTTGTCATGCGGTATATGTGACAGGCCCAAGTACGATGTCATCAAAGCTTGGCGGTTTTATCACTGTTCAATTTAACAATATCGGAGGTAAGGTGAGGGGGTAAAGCAGAACAACATTCTAAAATAATGGAGCGATTGCGTTATGAAATTATTCACCATTCGAAAAGGAGTGAAATATGGCAGATTTTCAATACCATTCCGACCTATTTGCCACTCTGATACTTACCTCATCAAAGTTTAAGTGTTTCTTATTGGCTTACTATTTTTGGTCGCACTTATATATGAAAACTTGAGCGAGCAGCGATGTGCATCAAATTGTGTGACGGACCCCCAACCCGAAACAAAAATTAACTTTTTTTTAAGAATCTCTTTACGTTTAATTAAGATTTGTTTTTCATACTTAATCATGTACAGTAGGCAACCGGATGTATCCGGCCCTGCCAGTACTTCAGCCCGTATGCTCTCTTGGTTAAATCCTCTATCATTAAGTTAACAGAGATAAGGAATTCACATAGAAATATTATTTCAGTTTGACAATTTCAATGGAATTTGTCGATTAAAATAAGAATGAGGGATGGTTGGATCAATGTTGCTTCGTTTACGCAAATCTTCAATGCAGGCAGTCTGGATGGTGTGGGAAAGAGGGTTCGATTGGATATCACGCTTTCGCGGATCGCATACATCGCACTTTGGAATTTGCAAAGTCATGATTAAGAAACACCGAGGGGAGAGCATCGTCTGTGCGGACTCCACCATCATCGATAAAGGCGATCTGGTCGGGGAACTCCATCTCAATAATGAAACGATTCTGATGCTGACCAAATCCGAAGACTCAGACCGCGCGGCGCTCATGACGGCCCGGCTTACACGGAAATCCATGCAGCAGATCAGCGAGGCATTCGCAAGTCAGCCGGAGTTCAGAGAGGTGAAGGCGTTAGTCGCCATTACGCTGCTTCATCGTGGTTTGATACATGGTCTTGGTTTCGAACAACAACCGATGAAATCCGATCTGTTCCAATGCATTACAACGGCTTATCTACGATTGTTGTTATCCGTCATGCACCCTGAAGGCAATAAGCGGATTGGCCGCAAGACTGAACAATTGATACCGATGATGCTGATTCACTCCCGCAGCTCGCTGAGGAACCGATTTATGACGATGAAGAGACAGTCCGTTTCAAAGGAGTTATGTCTACCCAAATCAAGATCCAATTAATTAAAAACAAAAGAAACTAGGAGCGTGGTGGGTAAGTTCCTGGAGGGCGGTATGGAGTTGAAACACAGCGACTGGAAACCCATACCACCCAGAGGTAACCTATTTTTCATCATGCTCTGTAACAAAGGCGGGAAGGCATTCATGGATGAAATTATGGAATTTTTACAGAACTTCGGAGCGACGGGACTTTTTATTCACGCTATGCTCGATGCGATTATCTTCCCTATCCCGGCGTTCTTCCTGCAGCTTTCTTTAAGCGCGATGCAACCGGAGTCGGCTTTATGGCTCGCTACGGTTGGCTTTGCCGGAAGCCTGCTTGGAACACCGATCGGTTATGGGATTGGCAAGCTGTCGGGAAAGCATGTTTTAGGCAGTGTAATGAAGAAAAAATGGCTGGATTCGGCAAGCGACTTATTTGCCCGCCGTGGCGAGGCCGCAATCCTGATCGGATCGTTCACTCCGATTCCGTTTAAAATATTTACGATTTTATCCGGATGCATGAATTATACGTTATGGAAGCTGCTCAGCTATGCGGCCATTGGCCGGGCGGTGAAGTTTTATGTAGTCGGTTTTCTCTTCTATATATATGGCCGCGCGGCAGAGAATATGGTGAACCAAGTTCTCACGATTATGCTGGTGGGCGTTGGTATAGCGATTGCGGCAATATGGTTCTTAATACGGAAGCTGTCTGAGCGGAGGAAGATAAGGGATGAACATCAACCGATCGAAAAAACAGGGAACGGAGGCGGAAAGCAGAATGCAGTGGATAAGGCAAATTGATCAAACGATGTTCTTCTGGTGCAACCATCGGCTGAGTAGTCGGGCCCTGGATCGATTGTTCGGATGGATTACTCATTTGGGCGGAGCTTTATTTACCATCATTTGCGCAGTGTCCTTGGCATGGTTCGCCGAGGGGGAGTTCAGCAGAATCGGGCTGCAAAGCTTGATCGCACTGGCCGTTAGCCATATCGTTGCTGTTCTGATCAAGAGAAAGGTGCGCAGAGACCGGCCTTTCCGCAAGCTGGAGCAGGTAAAGGTAGGCAAATTCCCGTTGAAGGATTATTCCTTCCCATCCGGCCATACAACCGCTATTTTCGCCCTGGTTACACCTTTTATGTTGGCCTCATCGCCGGCAATTATGCTTGTCTTGATTGGTCTGGCCTTGTTGGTGGCCATATCCCGGGTTTATTGGGGCTATCACTATCCAATCGATTGTGTGGCTGGTGGGATGGTCGGATTCCTAACGGCGGTGCTGGTTATTTTGTTCATACATAGTTAAATTTCACGAAGGAGGCGATTGTTGATGAATAACATAAAACGGGAAAAGCTGCTGATTTTGTCCGGCGCGCTCGGGGATGGACATATGCAGGCGGCCAAGGCGATTTTGGAGGCATCGGTGTTGTACAAACAGAGAGTAGAGGTGGTCGACTTTATGCAATGGATCCATCCCCGCATGCATGTGGTTGAACGGTATTGCTTCCTGCAATGGGTGAAGCATTTTCCCTCCTCATACGGATATATGTATCAGAAGACCCGGACGGACAGTACACTTACTTTCTTCCTGAAGCATTTTCTCACAACCAGCCTACATCGGCTGCTCAAACTTCTGAATGAGGAACAGCCGACGTTGATTGTCAGTACGTTCCCGCTGGCATCAGCCGCCATTTCCTTGCTTAAGGAAAAAGGGATGACGGATCTGCCTGCGGCAACAGTCATTACTGACCATTCCGATCACAGTTATTGGATACATCCGTTTACGGATCTGTATCTGGTCGGCTCCGAAGGTGTGCGTGCAGCTCTGCAGAGAAAAGGCGTTGCTGACCACAAAATTGCTGTAACGGGCATCCCTGTTCGCCCTTCCTACAGTCAGACCGACAATAAAGACCGGCTGCGCGAGAAGCTGGCCTTGCCTCTTGACGCCTTTGTCGTGCTGGTGATGGGGGGCGGTTGCGGGATTATCGATAAATCCTTCATCGAGCAAATGCAATCTGACTCTTTTCCCCCTAACGTGCAATTTGTGATCGTATGCGGACGCAATGTGAAGCTGCTGAACCGTCTGCATGAAGCGTTGGGAGACAGGGATAACGTCATGCTGACAGGCTTCCTGGAGGGAATCCATGAATGGATGGCGTCCGCAGACGTATTGATTACCAAGCCGGGCGGACTGACGACCTCCGAAGCGCTGGCGCTTCAGCTTCCCATGCTGCTGCTGGAGCCACGAATGGGGCAGGAAAAGGATAATGCTAGTTATTTGATTCAAGCGGGAGTAGCGTATCTATGTCAGAATGACAATTTGGAGGATCAG
The DNA here is from genome assembly GCF_052921365.1 of Paenibacillus sp. T2-29. NCBI lineage: Bacteria > Bacillati > Bacillota > Bacilli > Caryophanales > Paenibacillaceae > Paenibacillus > Paenibacillus sp. T2-29. The sequence goes on from NZ_JBREVE010000005.1 coordinate 312,056, forward strand.
CTTCAGCGGCTGGTTCAACAGCCTTCCCTATTGGAAGAAATGAGGGAGAATGCAGGGCTGTGCAGACAGCAGGATTCCGCCAGACATGCGGTCATGCAAATTCTGAGCATGCAGAGCGATACCCAGGAAGAAAAATGGGTTTGCTCCTTGCAGCAATATGCTTAAGCTTAATTTTCACTAAGGGGGATAAAGACGTTGCTTGTTAAATATTTGTTGATTGGGCTCATAGGCTTCATCAGTCTGTATATGCTAATTCCCAGTTTTCTGCCAAGAATAGTCAGATTGGGAGCCTTTCGTAAGGGAACGACCAAGAACCAGGTAGCGTTCACATTCGACGATGGGCCGCATCCGAGGTATACACCGGAATTATTGGATTTATTGCAGGATTATCAAGTGAAGGCCACATTCTTCGTGCTTGGCTCGCAGGCGGAGCTGCACCCGGATCTAATCAGAAGAATGGATCGTGAAGGTCATCAGATTGGAATCCACAATTACGCTCACACCTCCAATTGGCTGATGCTTCCCTGGACGGTGCGGCGTGATCATATGAAACGGACCGCAGATATTATTGAATCTATAATTGGAAAAAGGCCGGATCACTATCGTCCGCCATGGGGGCTCATGAACGCTTTCGATTTCTTTCATCCCAAATCGTACCGCATCGTACTCTGGTCCTTGAAGGCGGGGGATTGGCGCAGCAGGAGCTGCCGCAAGAAGCTGAAGGCAACGCTGCTGAACGGAATTACGGACGGATCTGTTATTTTACTGCATGACAGCGGAGATACGCCGGGAGCGGACCGTCACGCACCATATTTTATGCTTCAGGCTCTGGAGGAAGTACTACATCAATTACAGGGACGCAACTTGCAATTCGTTCGTCTGGATGAAATGGCTTGACAAGTGAAATGAGGTGACAATAGTGGGACAGGAACCACAAATTTTAATTTTAACGGCCGATTACGGAGAAGGTCATCATCAGGTGTCCAAGGTGTTGCAGCAAAGCTTAATTCGCAATGGTTATAGCGAGGTGGCGATTGTCGACTTGTTCCGGGAAGCATATCCTGTGCTGAACAAAATAATCCGCTTTCTATACCGGCAAAGCCCGCATGCAGCCAGCCTAGGCATCCCCTATTACGGATGGATCTACCATCTGACCAACCGGCTTCCCATGAAGGGAAAGATTGCGGCCTGGATGAACAGTCTTGGTGGCGACAGGCTCAAGAAAATCATCTTCCAGTACCAGCCGGAAGTCATCATTTATACATTCCCATTCGGCAGCTTGCCAAGCAGCGAGGCATTATCTGCGATCCGTCCCCGGACTGCTGTTGTCATAACAGACTTTGACGTTCACCGAAGATGGCTGTTCGCCAAGCCGGATCACTATTTTGTCCCTGCCAGCGACGTCAAAGAGGCCATGGTCAGGCAGGGCGTCCCCGAGAGTCGTATTACCGTGACCGGAATTCCGGTCAGGGAGTCATTTTATGATGCGGCAATGATCGGTTCCAGCTCCGTTAAAGAGGCAGATGAGCATGTGATTCTGCTTATGGCCAACGTCTGCGGCACATTACAATCGCTATCGAGGCTCATCGGGAAGCTGCTACTCTTGTCAGGCGTCCGCATTCAAGTGATTTGCGGCCGGCAGAAAAGATGGAGACGGAGACTTGCGGAGAGCTGGGCGGATGATGCAAGAGTGGATGTATTCGGCTTCACCTATCAATTGCATGTTTTGATGAGCAGGGCCTGCTGCGTCATCACGAAAGCGGGAGGCGTTACACTATCCGAGGCGATTCAGGCCGGGGTTCCGATTTTCATCCTAAATCCGTTTCTGGGGCAGGAGAAGGAAAATGCCTTGTATTTGCAGCGCAAAGGAGCGGCAGCCGTGGCCTTTACGATTCATGATCTGGTGTTGCAGATACGAGCGATGATCTCCTCTGAGCCGATCAAGCAGTCAATGATGAACGGGCTGCTCGCAGCAAGGCAGAAAACGTCTGCGGACCATATTGTTCGGCATTTGTTTCCTGAGGCAAGCCCCTTAAGAAGGGGTGAAATATGATGAGCGGGAGGAGCGCGTTCAAGTTTTCTACTCTGATGCTGTTCACGGTGCTTTTTTGCACAGAGTTTGTCCGAAGCGCTTTCTTGTTCTCGTTCCTGCCGAACTTTGCCGTCAACGAATCGGGGCAAACCGTTGCTTTGGTCGGTCTTGCCGTCTCGCTTCATTATACAGCCGATACGCTGATTAAATGTGTGGCTGGATATTTGCTGGACAGGTTTTCGCTGCGCTGGCTGCTGCCCGCCACTTTCGTCCTGATGCTGTCCGGACTAGCCGCTGTGTTCTTTAGTCCATATGCCTGGGGGCTCGTTGCCGGTTCCGTGATGCTTGGGATGGGGGCGTCGCCTATATGGCTCATTTGTCTGGAGAAAATCCGGCTGACGGAGCGGGCAGCCCAGATTGGGGCGATATACACCGTGTGGCTGGCCTGCATCGGTCTGGGGCCGATCACAATCAATCTCACCTTCGATTATGGCTTCGTACCTGCCTTCCGGCTGATGGCTGCGCTGCTCGCCGTCGGCTGCATTGCATCGTTCGGGATTAACAGAACAACCCCCTTGCACCTCCAGAACGTCAGCTTTGCCGAACAAGCGACAAGACTGCGAAGAAGACTCGTTCAGCTGAAATGGCTACTGCCAGGCATGGTTCTGCAGATGACCGCCGCGGGACTGCTGCTGCCGATACTGCCCGGTTTTGCCGCTGACCATCTCGGTCTGAGCCAGCCGCAATATTCGATAATGCTCATATTCGGCGGGGCCGGTGCGATGCTGTTTCTGGTCCCGATGGGGAAGCTGGCCGATCGATGGGGGCACAAGCAAATGCTGTTCGCCGGTTTCGTATCGCTTACGGTCATATTGGCTCTGTTAATCGTATCCATGCCGCCGCCTGCATTAACGATGCTGTTTGCCTTTATGCTGGGATTGTCTTACTCAGCCGTGCTTCCGGCCTGGAATGCGGTGCTGTCGTACCTTGTTCCGGAGGATCAGAAGGGGACCGGGTGGGGAGTACTCTCAGGGATTGAAGGGCTCGGTATTATGATTGGTCCGGTCATCGGGGGATGGATAGCCAGCCAGTATACGAATGAAACTGCCATTAGCATCAGCGCTGCTTTACTGGCTGTTCTTGCACTTTTTTATTTAATTTTGCCGCAAAACAAGCTTGTTTCGGCTCGCGGGACATTGCAGCACAAGAGGGAGAATGCTCATGGACTTGATCGGGTTAGTTGAACAATTGTTTCACGAATATGGATACCTGGTCTTGCTCATCGGCTTGCAGCTAACTTCATCGCGCTCCCCATTCCGCCGAGCAACAACACCTTGACCTATATCGGTTTCTTAGCCTCTAAAGATGTGCTTCATGGGCTGCTGGCTTTTCTCAAGCAGGACTCCTACGATTGCAATCAAAAAAGAAAGTACACTGAAACAGGGGAGAGTTGAATCGTAAAAAAGAAAATAATAAGTGAAAACAAAAGTGTTACGAATGCTATCAAAAAATTGTATGGCCGGGTTGGGGAATTTCGGCACCTCCGGGGATAATCAAAAAGTACAACATTAATGATATTCAGAAAATTAGGTTGATGACAAGAAGCAATGAATTTGGAGAATGCTGCTAAATGAATTGTTCAAATTTCCAGTGAAGTCTTCTTGTTTAACTGTCGTGATAGTTTATCCTTGCTAACTAAATTGTATGAGCTCTATCAAATAACATAGTTAGAACAACAACTCATTCTGGGCATGTTTCTTTGCCTATGGGTAAAGGTTGTTGTCCTAACACCTTTTGTACTAGAGATCCTTATCTTAGCAAGCACGTCATATAACAGTTGACAGTTTGTCATGCGGTGTATGTGACAGGTCCAAGTACGATGTCATCAAAAGCTTGGCGGTTTTATCACTGTTCGATTTAACAATATTGGAGGTAAGGTGAGGGGGAAAGCAGAACAACATTCTAAAATAATAGGAGCGATTGCGTTATGAAAACATTCACCATTCGAAAAGGAGTAGCACTTCTGACGGGCAATCATTCTGGGGACATACCGGCGGTACTTTCGGATTTGAATCAAGAGCCTTCGGATCTTTAGGCGGGCAGCATATTTTGGTAACGTGCATCAACTCGGTAGCTCCGGAAGTGGAGCCGGCTCACAATAAAATAATCGATAAGGAGTTTGGCCGTTAAGTTTAAAGCCGACATCGCGCCCTTTATTTGAGGGCGAATGTCGGTTTCTGCTATAATTAACCGTCGTTTTATGCAATCGAGGCACGTATGTCCGCATTCAGAAGAGAACGATTTCAAAATAGATAAGATGTACTAGGGACATATATAATAACTGAAATATTACATTTGTAATACATGTGGAAATGAGAAGAGAGGAGGACATCGGGTATAACCTGCTGGCAGGGGTTCAAACAGACGATATATTTTTAGGGAAAGAAGGCTAAAATCTTGAAAAAATACGTATTAAATACAAATAGAATAGCTTTATTTGCGATGACACTCTTTCTTGTGCTGCTCGTTGGCTGTACAAAACAGGGGGCTTCAACTCCGCCGACTGAAAAGGAGCCACCAAACTCAAACGCAGCGAATGTGGTTTTTAAACAGCTTGAAGTCAAGTTTGACGCGCGGCTGGGCGTATATGTTATTGATACGGGAACAGGGAAAGAGGTTGCCTATCGGGCCGATGAACGTTTTGCCTATGCATCCACTTACAAGGCACTGGCAGCAGGCGCGGTCCTGCAGCAGAAGTCTAACGATGAACTGGGCAAAGTCATTAAGTTTGCCAAGGATGATCTGGTCACGTATTCACCGATTACGGAACAGCATGTAGATACCGGGATGAATCTCAAGGAAATCAGTGATGCGGCGATTCGTTATAGCGACAATACGGCAGGAAATTTGCTGCTAAAGGCGCTCGGCGGGCCCGAAGGGTTCGAAAAAGCAATGAGAGACAACGGTGACACTGTGGTTATGGCCAACCGTTATGAGACAGAGTTGAACGAAGCGATTCCTGGGGACCACCGTGATACGAGTACACCCAACGCCCTTGCCAACAGCTTAAAATTGCTGACGATTGACGATTCCATGCCTAATGACAAACAAGAACTGCTTATCGGCTGGTTAAAGGAAAATACTACCGGTGACGAACTAATTCGGGCGGCTGTGCCAGAGGGCTGGGTAGTTGGTGACAAGACAGGCGCAGGAAGCTATGGCACACGCAACGATGTTGCCATCGTATGGCCTCCGGACAGGGAGCCGATCATTATTGCTGTAATGTCCAGCCGTGATACCAAAGATGCAGAGTATAACAATGCCCTAATCGCTGGGGCAGCCAAGGCGGCATTTAAGGCTCTGGAGTAAGCGTAGCAGAGCTGTTGGGTAAGTCGATAGGGCTATTTAAACCAAGCACAAAAGGTCGAGACAAGGGGAAACATGCTCCTGTTCTCGACCTGTTTGCCAAACAGGGAATCGCAAGAATTCCTCTGGATTAGAGTATTCTTTTGATTGGTTTGAAGTTGGGGTTATGCATGCAGCAGCGGAGAGAATGAAGCAATTCCGATAAATCGAAGCGTTCGCATTTGATCCTGAATTTCATCCGCTAAAAATATAATTGAGAAATTTGGGGTCAACAGCGATTGGAGGTTCCTACGATGAAAGAATTGCTGCAAATATGAGAAGCCGAATTCGAAGTAATGAAAATTATCTGGAGTCATACGCCGATCAACACCAACGAAGTCATTGAAAAACTTACCCAGACGAGCAAATGGAGTCCAAAGACGATTCAAACCCTGGGCTGGTAAAGAAAAATACGCTGACCTATAAGAAAGAGAGCAGAGTTTTTGTATATACGCCCTTGATCAAAGAAGATGAATATATCAAGTATGAAAGCAAATCCTTTCTCGATCGTTTTTACAATGGGGCACTGAATTCCATGGTGCTGAATTTTTTGGAGCATGAGCATGTATCCAAAGAAGATATTCATGAACTACGCACACGGAATTGCCTCCTCACGGAAATGAACTTGTGACTTAGTCTGGTCATCTGCACCTTTTCGATAAACATAGACAGATTTGTTCATAAGATCAATATCATCTACATCAAGATTCACAGTTTCAGAAACGCGTATTCCTGAATTAAGGATTAAACTTCTATACAAGCATCACGTACTCGATTAAATTTATATGATAAAAGGGCTCTATTTCTGCCGGCAATGTCTTTTTCGTATCCTTTAATTTATATATTCCACAAATTCAGTAATCTCATTATCTCGAAGCAATTTCCCAGCTAGGATGCTAGCTGCTGTATACTTAGATTTCTTCTTTTTGCGAATATCAACTTTCGCCATCACATTTCCAATTAGTAAAGGATTGAAGTTTTCGTCCTCAGCTTTTTGATTCAAGTAATTAAATAAAGTTCGAAGCGATGATAGCTTTCTTGATACTGTCGTTCTTGAGTTTCCTGCTTTGGTGAGAAGATGAAATCTATATCCGAGAATTGAATTCAATGAAAGCTTCTCAAGAGTTTCTAACGGAATTTGACTAATAGGGCCAGCAGGAGTAAGTCCTTCAGCCAGAAGATAGTTAAAGAAGGTTTCATAATCATATATGTATTCGAGTAGTGAAGAAGGAGAAAGATCAGGAAGCTGGCTTATCATCTTTCTGACCGGATTACACTTGATTTAGCTACATGGGCTAGGAAAAAAAGTCAAAAAAAAGCGTTTCAAAGATTATTGAAACGTTTCCAACTTCGTGTTATTATAATTTTCATAAGAGAGAGGGGGGGCTAAATGCCAAGTATTAAAGATGTCGCTAACCTGGCTGGCGTAGCTGTGGGAACTGTTTCCCGTGTTATTAACAACTCGGGCTCTGTAAAACCAGATACACGCCATAAGGTGGAAAAAGCTATACAAGAATTGAATTATATCCCTAATGAAGTCGCTCGAAATTTTAAGATGAGGAAATCCAAGATGGTAGCCTTGCTACTTCCAAGTATCTGGAATCCTTTTTTTTCTGAACTGGCTTATTACATTGAGGATGAGTTGGATAGGGAAGGCTTTAAGCTCATGCTATGTAATAGCGGTGGCAAGCCCGAAAAGGAACTGTATTATCTGGATATGCTACGGCAAAATAAAGTGGCTGGAATTGTCGGCATTACCTACAATGATATTGAGAATAGCATAAGCAATGACATTCCGATTGTAAGTATTGACAGACACTTTAGCAAAAAAATTACCTGTGTGACCTCGGATAATTATAAGGGAGGGAGTATGGCTTTAAGGGAACTTATTAAAGCGGGAGCCCAGAGGCCGGCTTTTATAGGAAGTGTAACTTCCGTATTTAGTGAAACCATGAATCGAAGAAAAGGTTTCATTGATGAGGCGAAAAAATTAGGTGTCGACTATGTTGTATACGAGAAACCAGACCCTATTGTGAACGACGATGCCTATTTTAGCGAATTTCTACATAAGTATCAGGATGTGGACGGCATTTTCGCTATTACCGATATGTTAGCCGCCAAATATATAGAAAGAGTAGGCAGGCAGGGTATTCGCGTTCCAGAGGATGTAAAGGTCATCGGTTACGACGGGATTCAGAATCATCCTTATTTTCATCCGATATTGTCCACAATCAGGCAGCCAGTGGAGGAAATGGCACGTATGACAATCAGACTGCTGTATCAAAAGATGGATGGTATAACTTTAGATCAGCAAGTGTATCGTCTCCCCGTTATCTTCAGGCAAGGCGAAACTACATGATCTTAAATGTAAAGATATTAGCTCATTTCAGTTGGATCTCTGTTTGAATCTATAAACTCGTCATTTTTTTATAATAAATTGGAAACGTTTCATTTGGAGATGAAACTACTTTGTTAAAAGATCAAAGGAATAAGTTTGGATCAACAAATGCATCGTCTTCCCGTTTTTTTAGACAAGATTGTTTTTGATTTTAGAAAAACTCGAATTCAATCGGTGGTTCATGTATGGCTCTGCCGATTGACGTTTTTTTATATCAAATTGGAAACGTTTCAAAAATGAAAATATCCTATGTCAAGAAAGGGAATGTAATGGTGAATACAAAAATTAGCGAATTAGATCACTCCACGATTAAGCCAAATCGCAAAATATGGAACCAGATCAAACGCGATTATGAACTGTATTTGTTTTTGCTGCCAATCATTATTATTTATCTCGTATTTAAGTACTATCCGATGTATGGAATACAAATTGCTTTTAAGGATTTTTCACCAAGTCGGGGAATCTGGGGAAGCGAGTGGGTAGGCTTTAAGCACTTTATTGATTTTTTCGATTCCTATAACTTCTGGACGATCATGACTAATACGCTTACACTCAGTGTTCTATCGCTTGTATTTAGCTTCCCAGCTCCGATTATTATAGCAATTATGCTCAATCAGATGCTGGCCAAGAGATACAAGAAAATTGTACAAACTGTAATTTATGCACCACACTTTATTTCTACCGTAGTGCTCGTCGGTATGCTTAATGTTTTTCTGTCTCCAAACAGCGGAATTGTGAATCACATCATCACTTGGTTTGAAGGGGACCCCATTATGTTTTTGGCCGACGAAGGGTGGTTCCGTCCTTTGTATATATTATCAGGGGTTTGGCAAGAGACAGGTTTTGCTACCATCATTTACCTTGCAGCTCTGGCAGGGGTCAATCCGGAATTGCATGAAGCGGCGATCATGGATGGAGCAAGCAAATGGAAGCGCGTAATGCATGTGGATATTCCAAGCATTTTGCCGACGATCGTCATCTTATTGATTCTCGCACTCGGCAACATTATGGGCATCGGTTTTGAAAAGGCTTTCCTTATGCAGAACGATTTGAATTATGCCACCTCCAATATTATTCCGACCTACGTTTATGAAATTGGGATCCAAAAAGCACAATACAGCTTTTCTACAGCAATTGGCCTGTTTAATTCAGTTGTAAATATTATCCTGATAGTCACCGTCAACCGGATCGCAAAAAAATTGACGGAAACCAGCCTGTGGTAAGGGGGAGATCATTATGAATCAATTATTAAAGAGAAAAAGTAAAGGAGACTTATGGTTTGACATCATCAACTACGTCATGCTGACCATAGTTATGTTGCTTGTATTATTCCCGCTGTATTTTGTATTGATTGCTTCACTCAGTGACCCCAATCTCATCTACTCAGGTGAAGTATCGTTCTTTCCAAAGGGTTTTACGCTGGATGGATACGGGCGAATATTCAGCGATTCATCTATATGGATTGGATATGCCAATTCGATTTTATATGCGAGTCTAGGAACCTTAATCGGAGTTGCCGTGACCGTATGTGCAGCTTACCCGTTAGCCCGTAAAGGACTGGCTGGAAAGCCGGTGATAATGTGGTTTTTACTGATCTCCATGTTTTTTAGTGGGGGGTTGATCCCAACCTATTTGCTGATCAAAGATCTTCATATGCTGAATACGATCTGGGCACTTGTTATTCCTGGAGCGGGAGGTGTGTTTAATGTCATTATCGTAAGGACTTTTTTTCAGTCGACCATCCCGGATGAAATGTGGGAGGCCGCTTCCATTGATGGTTGTACCAATACCAGATTTTTTTGGAGCATTGTATTGCCTTTGTCTAAGTCCGTTATAGCCGTAATGGTACTGTATCATGTTGTCGGGTTCTGGAATGGTTTCTTTGACGCTTTGATTTACTTAAACGATGAAAGCAAGTATCCATTACAACTGGTCCTTCGCAACATTCTTGTCCAGAATCAGGCCAACTCGAGCATGATGATCGATGTGGAATCCTACGCAGCAAAGATGCGCGTTACAGAGCTTATCAAATATGGTGTCATCATGGTATCCAGCCTACCGTTGCTGATTTTGTATCCTTTCCTCCAAAAATACTTTGTAAAAGGCGTGATGATCGGCTCGATCAAAGGCTAACATTGCCAGGGTGCCTGAAAGGGGGAATGTGCAACAGAATACCTAAATTCAGCATTCAGACAAGTAAATAACAAGGACAAGGGAAGTTCTCAGCTTGTGGACTGACATAAGGAGGTTATGTACGATGAAATTATTCAAAAGGGCTGGAATTCTAATGCTGGCTGGAGTGTTTGCTCTTAGCGGATGTTCGGGTGGCGGTGGCGAGTCAAAAAATCAGACGGTGAATCCGGATCAGGATGCAAATTTTAATAAAACCGGTCTTCCGATTGTTAAAGAAGCGGTGACATTAAAGATGGTATCCCCAAAAGCTGCTTTAGCGCCAGATTACTCGAAAATGGAAATATTTAAGCGGCTGGAAAACCAAACAAACGTAAAAATTGATTGGGAAAACATTCCGGACACTGACTTTGCAGAAAAGAAAAATTTGTTGTTGGCCAGCGGAGATTTGCCAGATGCCTTTTACGGAGCCGGATTCACAGATTACGAGCTAATCAATTACGGTAAAGACGGAACCATTATTCCGCTGGAGAATTTAATTGATCAATATGCGCCTAATTTGAAAGCGCTTCTTGATCGTCGGCCTGACATTAAACTAGCCATCACAGCACCAGACGGTCACATCTATGGGCTGCCGTCGTGGGAAGAGAATAAGCTCGATACCAACCCCTTCTTTCACGTCATCAATAAAAATTGGCTCGATAAACTGGGTTTAAAAGTACCTCAAACGCTGGACGAATACACGCAGGCTTTGATTGCCTTTAAAACGAAGGACCCGAACGGCAATGGCAAGGCTGATGAAATCCCATTAAGCTTTATGCACATGCAGTGGTGTAGTGACATTGCTGGCATATTCGGTGCTTTCGGTATTCCGGATAATTTGGAACATCGGATCGTCCGCGAAGGTAAAGTAATCTTTACCGCTTCGCAACCTCAATATAAGGAAGCATTAAAATATATCCATGATAACTGGTATAAGCAGGGGTTGATTGACCCTGAATCGTTCACCCAGGATGCCGCTCAGTATTTAGCAAAAGGCAAAACACCAGATGAAACGCTCGGCTCCTACGTTTGGTGGGAAGTTGAAGAAGTTGTCGGACCGGAGCGTAGTAAGGATTATGCTCTGCTGCCCCCGCTTAAAGGCCCAAATGGAGATCAAATGATTGGTCGCAACAACGGCGGCGGTCCGGGACGAGGTAGCTTCGTGATTACAAAAGAGAACCGTTATCCGGCAATGACGATGCGTTGGATCGATCAACAGTATGACCCTTACATGGCGGCTCAAATTCACTGGGGTCCGTTGGATGTCGTATTCAAGAAGGACGAAAAAGGAAAATTGGTGAACCTGCCGCTTCCCCAAGGAGTCTCCGCAGGTGAATTCCGTCAAAAAGTGGCTCCTGGCACAGGAAATCCGGGCGTCATTACTTTCGATGACTTCGGAAAAGTTGTTGATATGGAACCCCGAGCTCAGAAGCGTGCTGAGTATTTGGAGAAATATTACACTCCATATATGAAAAAGGAAAACTATCCGAGCATCTTCTTTGAACCGGACGAACTAGATAAAATCAATCGGATCGAGCCAGAACTTATTAAATATGTAAATACCCAAAGAGGCAAGTTCATCGTCGATGGCGAGGTAGATGAAAAGTGGGACAGCTATATGAAGACACTCGAGAAGATGGGGCTAAACGAATTAATGGAGATCTATCAAAAAGGGTTGGACCGATATAATGCAAATTTAAAAAATAAATAATCAAACGATAGGTGGGGAGAAAACTGTGCTTGATGTAATAACCATTGGGGAAGTATTGATAGACTTTACGCCATCAGATCGTACAGCGGGAGGCAACGAGCAGTTTGAATGCAATCCTGGAGGGGCTCCGGCTAACGTAGCAGCTGCTCTATCCCGTTTAGGAGCTAGAGCGACATTGATTAGCAAAGTAGGGGATGATCAATTCGGTTCCTTGCTGCACGATACCTTGATGAACGGCGGCATCGACGTGTCTGCGTTTACGTTTACAAATGAAGCTAATACAACGCTGGCATTTGTTCATCTGGATGACAACGGAGACCGATCGTTCAGCTTCTACCGGAAACCAGGAGCGGATACATACTTGCGCACGCAGGATGTCCCGTTCGATAGGATTGAAAACTGCCATGCACTGCACTTTGGTTCTTTGTCGATGACCCATGAGCCGGCCCGTACGGCAACAAGAGCGGCAGTTGTGAAGGCTAAAGAGGCAGGAGTCCTGCTTTCATTCGATCCAAATATCCGGTTTGCTTTATGGGAGAGTAAAGAGGAAGTGAAACAGAATATCCTTTGGGGCATGAAGTATGCCGACATCCTGAAAATATCAGAAGATGAGCTCCACTTTATAGCGGGTACAACTGATGTGGAAAAAGGCTCGCTAGAGTTGCAACAGCAATTCGGCATCGCCGGGATCTTCGTAACTTTAGCGGAAAAAGGCTGCTATTACCGATTAGCTGGTCATGACGGATATGTGCCGGGTTTTCAAGTAGAGGTCACTGATACGACAGGAGCCGGCGACGCTTTTCTGGGCTGCTTGTTATATAAGATACTGAAAGCCGGTATTTCTTTGAATCAGCTGACCAAACAGCAAATCATCGGTATGCTAACTTTTGCTAATGCCGGCGGTGCATTAGTAACCACACGGAAAGGGGCTCTTCAATCTATGCCGACGACAGATGAAATTACCCAGATAATCGAGACAAATAAACAGCACGATGATGATAGATTTAGGCCGGGTTTTCATTTTTCACCTCACTCCCATTGGTTGAATGATCCCAACGGATTAGTCTATTACGAAGGAGTCTATCATCTGTTTTATCAGCACCATCCTTATAGTAACCAATGGGGACCAATGCACTGGGGTCATGCTGTAAGCCAAGACCTGGTTCATTGGGAGCATATGCCTATCGCTCTGTTCCCGGATGAGCATGGCGCTATTTTCTCTGGTTGCTGTGTGGTTGACTGGAATAATAGCAGCGGACTGTTCGATGGTTCCCATGGATTGATCGCACTCTTCACTCATGCAGACAGCTGTCCGGAGACCGGACAACCTCGCCAGCGGCAAAGCCTGGCTTATAGCAGCGATAAAGGCCGGACTTGGCACAAATATGAGGGGAACCCAATACTCGACGAGCATGATCTGGTCGACTTCCGGGACCCCAAGGTGTTCTGGCATTCGCCAAGTGAATCATGGATTATGGCTCTTGTCGCGGGAGACCACGTTCGGTTTTATCGTTCCGACAATTTGCGTGAATGGTCGTTGTCAGGCGAATTCGGAAAGAGTGAAGGCTCGCATGACGGAGTTTGGGAATGCCCTGATCTCTTTGAATTGCCGGTTGATGACAGCGGACATTCCAAATGGGTACTTATCATAAGCATCGGAGATAATCCCAACTGTCCGGAAGGCTCACGCACGCAATACTTTATCGGAGAGTTCGACGGAAATACGTTCATCAATGACCATCCGGCCGATCATATCCTGTGGCTGGATTATGGCCGGGACAATTATGCGGGGGTCACCTGGTCGGATATAGCTGAGCAGGACGGACGGCGTGTGATCATCGGATGGATGAGCAACTGGAAATATGCTAACCAAACGCCTACCGGGGCCTGGAGAGGCACAATGACTCTGCCTCGCGTCTTGTCATTGACCAGCCGAGACGAGGACGTAGTTCTGACCCAAATGCCTGTTCGGGAAATAGAGCAACTGCGGAAAGGAACGCTCTGCTGGAATGAGGTTAAGGTTACGCCAGAGGTGCCGTTTACGCAAAAAACGAATGATGTTCTGCTTGAAATTGAAGCGGATATCGACATTCGTTCCGAAGACGAGGTTCATATTAAAATGAAGTCCTCTGGGCAAAGTGAGACTATTATCGGTTATGACCCTGTGCGCCAATGGCTATTCATCGACCGCTCGAAATCGGGCCTGACTGATTTCCATCCATCGTTTGCGTGCAAGCACGGTGCTAGAATGGTTTCGGAGAATGGGAAGATCAAGCTGCATATCTGGCTGGATCGCAACGCGGTTGAAGTGTACGCGAATGAGGGCTTGGTTGCACTGACGGATCAAATATTCCCTGATGCTCCGATGGATCGTATTGAGATAAGTGCGAAATCAGGGGAAGTTGTAGTGAACTCGTTTTATATGCATGCTCTTAACTCCATTCATATTCCCAATGGTCCAACGCAGCAGACATCAAGGAGGATTGAAGTATGAGTCATGCAACCGATAATCGGGGATTGATCATGTATTGGGCTTTCAATGAAGGAACCGGTACAAGCGCTCTGGAGAGCGTATCCCAAGTCCAGGATAATATCCAGTACGTATTTAACCAAGCGGAGTTTACTCAACCTTGCCCTCCACGATGGAGACAGGGGGTAAGTGGAAATGGGCTTCTGTTCGATGGTTATTCGACTTACATTGCGCATTCGTTCGATGAGGGAAATCAGAACACCGAGCCAGAGAATCGATCAGCGTTAAGCATAGGAGTATGGGTAGCCCCACACTCCTATGAATGGGGGGATGATGGCAAATTGTCCGCCATCGTGAACCGCTACAACCTGGATCGCAAGCAGGGTTATCTGCTCGGCATGTTCCGTCACGGTTCCTGGTCCTTCCAAGTCGGGCTGGAAGGAGGAGACTGGAAGGAACTTTGGTCGCCGGACGGCCATGAACTGCCCAAGAATGAATGGTCATACGTGAATGCTGTGTTCGATGGGAACCAAGGGGAAATCAAGCTGTATTTAAACGGCAGTGAAATCGCTTCAGCTGCCGTGCCTCGTGGTTCCCGTCTGGCTGAGGCGGCGGACACGGATCTTCTGATTGGAAAGAATAACCATAGCAGCCTGCTGGCGGAAGTGTTCAGCCTGCACATGTTTAGCGGTATCATTGATGAACTCAAGATTTATAATCGGGCGCTGAGCGCGGAAGAAGTGGCCGCTTCTTATCGTCATGTGCTGGACACCTTTCATGAAGGTATCCAGCCACAATTAAACTATGACGAGATCAAGCTAGACCGGACGCCACTGCTACTTGATCGGCACAGACCGCAATATCATGTTAGCCCACCGGCCCATTGGATGAACGAACCCCATGCACCGATCTATTTTGACGGGCAATATCATTTGTTCTATCAGCATAATCCGCAGGGACCGTTCTTTCATCAGATCCATTGGGGGCATTGGGTAAGTCAGGATTTGGTGCATTGGCGTGATCTACCCGTGGCTCTGGCGCCCGAAAAGGATCAGCTCGCACCGGACGGGATCTGGTCGGGAAGCGCAACCTATGATGCTGACGGACTTCCTGTCTTGTTCTTTACGGCAGGTAATGACAGCGCTTCTCCGAATCAGAGCGTAGCGCTTGCCCGAAGCACTTATACCCTTGACGGAAACCCGGATCTGGTTCAGTGGGTCAAACATCCAGAGCCGTTGATCGTGCAGAAGAAGGGAATGGGCGCATTTGGGGATTTCCGAGATCCATTCGTATGGAAGGACGACGACGGCTGGTATGCTCTGGTCGGGTCCGGAATTGAAGGTGGAGCAGCACTAGCATTTGCGTCACAGGATATGCTGAACTGGACGTATAAAGGACCGTTTTTTAAAGCGGATATTCAGAAGTTTCCTTACCTTGGACCCATCTGGGAGCTCCCTGTGCTTCTTCCCCTTGGCAGGGACAAGCAGGGGGTGAACAAACATCTACTGCTTGTCAGCCCTGTGGGGAAGGGAGCGGATGTTGAGGTGTTCTATTGGATCGGACAACTTGACAAGCAAAATCTTTCGTTCATCCCCGATCAAGAAGAGCCTCAATTGATTGATGTCGGGGATTTCCATTTTACCGGACCGAGCGGAATGGTTGATCCGAAGACCGGTAGAAATATCGTCTTTACGATAGCCCAAGGCGACCGGACGTCCGAGATAGAATATAAGTCGGGTTGGGCTCATAACGGAGGCTTGCCGTTAAGCGTGTATTTGAGGGATGACGGACGTCTGGGAATAGAGCCGATTCAGGAGCTTCAATCGCTGCGTGGCCCCAAGCGGCTATCACTTCGGGACCAGTCATTGGCTGAAACTAATGTACAGCTTAGGAATGTTCATGGTGACATGCTTGAGATTCAATTGGAATTAGAGCCCGGCAGCGCCAAAAAATTCGGAATCAAGGTCCGTTGTACACCAGACGGAGAGGAAGAAACTCTGCTGTATTATGATTGGAATCAAGCGATGTTCTTGGTCGACCGGTCGAAAACGACGCTGCACCCGGGAGAAAAGTGCGGAGGGGTCCAAGGTGGGAAGTTGGAGCTACTTGGGGAAAATCTGAAGCTCCACATTTATTTGGATCGCTCCATGGTCGAAGTCTATGCAAACGGATTGAAAAGCCTGACAACCCGGGTATATCCGAGCCGTATGGATGCTTTGGGACTCGAGATTTGGGGAGATGGAGAACCGTTTGTTAAATCCTTGGATATATGGGATATGCAGTCCATTTGGTAAGACGATTGCTTAGGCGCTCCATACGAATGGGGTCATGCACAAATAATCAAGAAACTTTGCATTCCTCCGTTTGGAAACGTTTCATTCATATTCTCCCTTCTTCATGACTATTCATCTTTGTACAAGGAGAGCATTTCGAAATGAGGTATCGATGTTCGCAAGTATAACAAGTTTCGAAGGAGGCTCGAGAATGAGGAAAGTAAAGAGAGGAAAATGTTGGATATCAGGAATGGTTATATGGGCTATGGTGCTCCAGCTTGTTATTCCGGGAATCTCTGTCGCATCCGAAAATAGAACTGTTGCTGGAGAAACGCTCATTCCTAAGAATGATGTGAAATCATCGGTTACGGATGCGATTTATCAAATCAAGAATATTCCTAAGAATGACATGGGATTGTCAGTTCCGGATTCAGTCTATCAAATCCGGAATTCTGGATTTGAAACAGGAGATTTGACAGGATGGACCGTTGTCAAAGGCGATGCGTTCGGTCCGAATAGCGTAACCGACGAAACGACTTGGTGGGCGGAAAAAATACCGTATAACCAGGAAGGAGCTTATCATTTAAACGGCTGGAAGTATGACGAATCTGCGACAGGTATACTTCATTCCAGCACTTTCGTGCTGGGCGGCAGCGGCTGGATCAGCTTCAGGCTTGGCGGTGCGAAGAACCCAGACAAGGTATTTATAAATATTGTGGAAGTCGATACGGGACAAGTTATTGCCCGATACGGAAATAGCGCATTCGCCGACGTGGGCTTCCCAGATCCCGCGCTGGGCATGCGGCTTGCCAATATGGTGCAATACAAGGCGGATCTTTCCACATATTTGGGCAAGAAACTGTATGTGGAGGTCGTCGATAATGCAACCTCGGATTGGGGAGTCATTTTTGCGGACGCGTTCTCCATGTACCATGAGTCGGAGCCAGCTGAAGGAATTGTTACGACGGATATCAAGCCGGATTTCAAGCGCTATGAAATCGATAATCCAAGCTTTGAAACCGGAAATCTCGATAGCTGGACGGTTGAGGGAGATGCTTTTGAGGTGACTGATGAAGCTCATGCGAGCAAAGAAGGGAACTTCTATGCAAAATCCTCCCTGCAAGGAAAGGGCTCCATCACTTCTAATACTTTCACGCTTCAGGGAACCGGAACAATTAACTTTACTATTTTGGATATCCTCAAACCAGAAAACGCCTATGTTGCACTTTACGATGCGAACAGCAATACATTGCTTATGAAAACCGGGAATGTCAGTGCGAACGAGAAAATCTCATGGAAAGTGAAAGAACACTACAACAAGAAGCTCTATGTAAAGGTTGTCGATCATTCCAATGAAGCCAGCATTGCCGTTGATAGTTTCCAAGCAAGTGGTAAGGGGACTATTTTCTACTTAAACCTTGATGAAGGCGCAGGAAAGAAAGCGCTGGAGAAAGTACACAATCTTAAGCACGATGTGAACTATGTTTTTAACAACGCCAGGTATATGGCATCGAAGGATCCGAGATGGACTCCGCGCGGAATAAAAGGCGGCGCCTTATTGTTCGATGGATACTCGAATTATATTGAGGTCAATGCAAACGATACTGTGCCTGTAAGCGACGCGTTAACCATCGAAGCTTGGGTTGCACCGCGTAGCTATGAGTGGGGAGACGGAAACAAGCTGTCTGCGATCGTAAACCAATCTGATCAGGATAAAGCGGAAGGCTTTTCTCTTGGTATGTATCGGCACGGTACATGGTCGATGCAAGTAGGCATTGGCGGTCAGTGGATTCAGGTATGGGTAAAGGATCACCCGCTGGAAAAATACAAGTGGAATTATGTGGCCGCTACTTTCAGTAAAGAAGATGGAAAAATTAAATTATATCTAAACGGTGAGGAAGTGGCTTCCCAAGCAACCCCCGTCAACGTTCCGATCACACCATCTACCGAAAGCCTGGTTATCGGGAAAAATAATAAACCTGTAGAGTTAGCAGGGGTGTTCTCTTTCAATATGTTCAGCGGACTCCTAGATGAAGTGAAGCTGCATAATAAAGCCCTTACGAACCAGGAGATACTTGCTGGATATGAGAGCGTGAAGGCGCTTCATGGAGGTTCAATTCCGAAAATTCCGAATTCGGACATTGATGAGGATCCAAGTGTGTTTGACGGAGATCAGCATCGTCCCCAGTACCACGCGATGCCTCCGCAAAACTGGATGAATGAAGCACATGCACCGATTTATTATAACGGCAAATACCATTTATTTTATCAACATAACCCGCAAGGTCCATTCTGGCATCAAATCCACTGGGGGCATTGGATGAGTGACGATATGGTGAACTGGGAAAATGTAAGACCTGCTCTTGCGCCCGAAGCGGGCACCCTAGATCCGGATGGCACGTGGTCAGGCAGTGCAGCGTATGATCGAAACGGCAATCCTGTTCTGTTCTATACCGCTGGCAACGACTCCTTGTCGCCGAACCAAAGAACAGGGTTGGCAACTCCGGCGGATTTGTCTGATCCCAATTTGGAAAAATGGGTGAAATATCCTAAACCGGTAACGGAGCAGAACGGAAAAGGCATCCACAACGAGTTTCGCGATCCGTTTGTATGGTACGACAAAGAGGTGGACAAGTGGTATCAGTTAGTGACATCTGGTCTTCCAGACTTCAGCAGCGGCACAGCTTTGGTGTATGTATCCGATGATATGTACAATTGGGAATATAAGGGGCCGTTATACGTTAGTGACAGAAGCCGTTATCCGGAGTTGGGTACGGTATGGGAGCTACCAGTGTTATTGCCGTTAGGCACAGATAGTACGGGCAAGCAAAAATATATTTTCATGATTAATCCCCATGAAAAGCCGGAGCATGTTCCTCCAGCGAACGATGTGCAAAGAGATGTTGAGGTCTTTTACTGGATCGGGACCTGGGACCGGGATAACTTTAAATTTATTCCTGATCAGGAGGCACCCTCCAAAATGGATGTAGGTGACGGCTATTTAACCGCAGAGAGCGGTCTGGTCACACCCGACGGAAGAACAGTCGTATTCTCCATGATGCAAAATGTTAGAACACCGCAAGCCGAATATCAATCCGGATGGGCTCATAATTTATCTTTGCCGGTTTCCCTAAGCCTCGATAAGTATGATAAATTGCATATCGAACCGATTAAAGAACTGCAGAGCCTTCGAGGGAAAAAGTGGGTTGATTTTTCGGATAAAAATTTGGAGAGTGCCAATCAATTGATTAAGAATGTCAAAGGCGACATGCTAGAGATTGTGATGGAGATTGATCCGCGTGAAGCCCAGAAATTTGGTCTCAAGGTGCGACGCTCGGAAAAAGGCCAAGAAGAGACGCTCATTTACTACGACAAGAAGAACGGGACATTTAACGTGGATCGAACCAAGAGCAGCATTGATCCGGATGTGCGTGTGGACGGCATTCAAGGAGGATATGTAGATCTTAAAGGAGAGAACTTGAAACTCCATATCTTTCTCGATCGCTCGGTCATTGAAGCCTTTGCAAATTACAAGAAGAAGCTGACAACTCGTGTCTATATAGGCAGATACGACTCCTTAGGCTTACAGGTCTGGGCCGATGGCGATATCAATATCAAATCGATGCAAGTATGGGATATGAATGCCTTAACGGGTAAACCGGCTGCTCCGGTCTATGTAACCGATAAGTGGGATAATTCTGTGTATAAGGATATTACAGAGCTGCCTAACCATGATTTTGCTACGGGCGACTTAACGGGGTGGATAACGGAAGGAGACGCCTTCCAGAATGTCCATGTGACCAATACCCAGTTCTTCTGGGACAACATTTACTTCAACCCGTCGCATAAAATTCCGGGCGGCTACCATTTGTGGGGCTTCAACGAGCAAGCCGGCGGCGATAGCTTAACCGGATCGCTAAGATCTCAAAATTTCGTCCTTGGTGGGAACGGTAAGATCAACTTCCTTATCAGCGGGGGCCGGGATATGGATCGTCTGTATGTTGCGCTGGTTCGGGCGTCGGATGGCAAAGAGTTATTTAAAGAGACAGCAACCAATTATGAGGAATATCAACGGAAGATTTGGGATGCGTCGGATTATATCGGCGAGGAGCTATATATAAAGGTGGTCGACCAATCCAAAGGCGGGTTTGGACATATCAACGTCGATGATTTTAATGTACCTGTTCAGGTAAAGAAGAAAACCAACAACTGACTTTTGTTAATACAGAATACCCGTGAGTCCTGTAGTCACTCCGAGCAAACCGAATAGTCAGATAGCTTGTCATTCGAAATGGCAAAGGAGAAGGGCAGGTACTTGTAAAACGAAACTGAATCAATTTTTATTTGGATGGGAGATAAGAGTGTATTTAATTTAATGCTCACAAGCCATAGGATTATGGCTTGTGAGCGCACATTAATGAAAAATAATAAATTCTAACCTTAGTCAGAGAAAGGTTTCGTGTTATAGTTTAATATTCAGCTGAAGGGAACGCCTTTTTTGCTAATCAAATGAAGTTCGTTATGGGTAAAGCATAAGATCAAACCTTTGAGTTTTTTCGTACTACTTATATAAACTAAACCTTTATTATATCGATAAATTTCTGTGCTGCTGTTAATACAGGCATGTCTGTTTGCTGATATACTTAAAAATCTTTCGGGAATTTTTTCATTAATAATTAGAAACTTTGTATATAAGCAACCAGCTGTCGGTAAGCTCCGGCGGCTGGTTGTTGTCCAAAGAAAATAAAGTGTTGGACTATCGTAGCCTCATTAAGCTAACGGACAGGATAATTCCAACTGTTGTTGCTAATATAGTTGACAAAGTCAATTAAAATCATTATATTTTTCACTTAGTTGATATTAGTCAATTAAAGTATAAGGATTAATGTAGTTCAGTTAATTTAGGAGGCTTACAAATGGGTTCGGAAATGTCCTTAATCCCGACTATTCGCAAATTTAACCGATTCTACACGAAGGTGCTCGGGTTGCTTGATAAGCACCTTCTGGATAGCAATTTTTCACTTTCGGAAGCCCGAGTTCTTTACGAAATCGGCAACACGGAGCATTGCACGGCCAGAATGCTCATCGACCTTCTAAGTATCGACGCGGGCTATTTAAGCCGGATTCTCAAACGGTTCGAAAAGCTGGGCGTAATCTACCGGGTCCAATCCGAGAAGGATGGCAGATCTTTTTTTCTGTACTTGTCGAGTCTCGGTGAGGAGACGTTGTCAAAAATGAATACCTTGTCCGATAATCAGATTCGCAATATGATCATCGGATTGCCGTATCAAAGCCAAGTAAGCATTGCCAGAAGCATGACTACCATTGAAAGAGAGCTATCGGACAATCCTACAGAGCGGAGCGTAAGCATCCGGACTGAATTGAAACCAGGAGACGTAGGAATGCTCATTCATATGCACGGATGGATCTATGCAAAGGAGTGCGGTTATAATCTTTTTTTTGAAGGATATGTCTGCAAGACGTTTTACGACTTGCTTCAAACCTACAGCTCGGACAAGGACCGTTTCTGGCTAGCGGAAGCCAATGGCGAAATAATTGGCAGCATAGCTATCATCAGCCATTCTAATGAAAAAGCGCAGTTAAGGTGGTTTATGCTGCATCCGGATGCCAGAGGAATGGGACTCGGGAAAAAGCTTTTACATGAGGCGATCAGTTACTGCAAAGAAAGAGGTTACCAGTTCATTTTTCTGGAAACGACAGAGGACCAGAAAACGGCTATTGGCATGTATGTGAAAGCAGGTTTTCAGAAGATTTCCGAACAAGAAAACGAATCTTGGGGTAAACGTCACATTGAACAGACTTATGAGCTTAATCTCCATGAAGCATGATGAATAAGCTTTCATAATGGTAAAGATACAAGCTATTAAGCTAACGGGCTTAAACTATAATCGGGCCGTATTTGACGGTGTCATTCTCCTGGTAGAAACCGACAGGGTTCCGAAGGCACCCGCAAAAGCTAACTCGCCTGCCGACATGAAGATTGGAATTTCGCCGGCTTTGCCATTACCATTGGGATGACGGTTTATAAAACGGCTTTATATTTTGAGGCTATCCTCAAAAGGATAGCCTCTGACCATATAAGTACGTGTTCCAAAAGTACCCCCTAATTAGTGCGAGTTCAAAAAAAGCTTATAGAATCTCTACAAACTCATTTCAGTGTAGAACCCCAGTCATACGGATCACTGTGGTCGGTGTAAATACCCTTCACCACACGATAGGCAAGCTTGGGTCTGCGATATTCGTTAACCAGCCCCTTGTTATTGAAGGAGCGTGCCCGGTCTCTGAAGTGCGGTTGATGGCTCAGAAGTTGGCCCCGTGTATCTGCAAATTGCCAAACGTAAGTGCCACTAATCTTCGGATCGCTTCGGAAGAGCTTCAGCGACTTGCCGAGCAAATCAGCTTGATAATCCTCGCTGAATAAGCGCGGTTCCCAGCCAGAATCTCCATATACACCGGCTCCACCAAATTCGGTCATGAGCACCGGGGTATACTCTGCTCCATATTCATTGCAACGCTCATAAAAGACTTTAAGCATCTCCTCAAACTCGACATGTCCGAAGTACCATCCACCATAATAGTTAATCCCGATGACATCGAATAGTCCAAGACAGATGTCTGTCATAGGGTGCATCGTGGCAAAAGCAACCAGCCTGGATTGATCCTTGCTTCGAACGAGCTCGGTCATTTTGACAGATAGAACATAAGCCTGCTGAGAACGTGTATCAATCTCGTTGTGTACAGACCAGAACAGGATTGAAGGATGGTGAAAATCTCGCTCGATCATCTCATCCATCATGGTCAATGCTCGTTCCACGAAGAGGGGATCATCTGTCTCCTTGGCGGGAAAAGCAGCGCCCCAAATCGGAATTTCGCTCCAGAAGAGGATACCTTGCTCATCAAGCAGGTCGAGCCAGTACTCACTCTGCGGATAATGTGACCCGCGTACCGTGTTGCATCCCATCTGACGGATAATATCCAGTTCTTTGGTCATCAATTTGTTGGGAAAAGCGAAACCCCATTCGGGGTGTTCTTCATGACGGTTAACACCCTGCAGGTAAAGTTCTTTGCCATTTAGCAGAATCTTCTTGTCTCGCGTCTCTACGGTACGGAACCCAATGCGATCTGTCAGATCATCCTGACCCACGACTACTCGAATCATGTATAGGGCAGGATCTTCCTGATTCCAACGCTGGAGGTCTGACCATTCTTGTTCCAGCACAAGTTCCGTGCTACCCTTAGCTGGAAGGTAAGCGTTTTGATTTTTAAATATCTCATTATTCCGATAGAGAGAAACAGGGACATCAACGGGTTTATCTGACAACGAACGGAGCTTGAGCACGATTCGGGTATCTGCACTGGAATCTCCTGTCATCTCATAGGTAATGCGGATTCCCTCAACCCATACATCTGGCAAACGCTGAACCTCTACGGGCCGTATGATTCCGCCGTAATGAAACCAGTCTACGATATGATAGGGTAAGGTGTCGGTCCCCAGAGTGCTGTCTGTGCGGACAATGAGTTCGTGTACACCAGAGGTAACATCCTGAATAGTAAAGTCAAAAGGAGTGAATCCACCATAATGGTACCCTAAATGCTGTCCATTCCAATATACATCGGCATGTCCCATGACAGCGTGAAACAGTAGACGCAGATGGCTGGGATTGTCAAGGGTTACCCATGTCCGGTACCACGCAACACCTTCGTATTCGTATTTGCCGAGCTCGTTATTCCAACAACCTGGCACAGGCACACGATCATGATTGGAAGGGAAATTCGTATTCCACTCTTCAGATAATCCAACATTATTCTTGTCAAAAACGAAATCCCATAATCCATCAAGCTGTTGGGATTCCCTAAGTCGATGCTGCTGAAACGTTCGAATCATATTCATCATCTCCAGTATATTTTTGCAATAGAACATCATGGATGGCCTGTATGTTGGAAGTGTAGCATTGGTACCAAGCCAGCGACAATGGCAAAAACAATCTTCATCATTTGTCATAAATGATACTATTAAGGAAAGGAGGAATTTATATGGACTACGCCTTGGGAAATATGGTAGTGCATATCCATTGGGTAATCGCTAAGCCGCCCTTGCCAGGCTGGGAAGATATACGGCAGACGGTATCAGGACATACCTTTTATTACATTTACAGTGGGAAGGGAACCTTTCGTTGTGAGGAGAGTGATCTAGAGGTTAGCGGGGGAACATTGGTATACCTATGGCCTGGACTGCCTCTTTACATGAAATCGTCTGATGCACATCCACTCCGAATGACGATGATACTGTTTGATTGCGCTTCGCTCATAAAAAATGAGAACGAATGGGATACGCCAAAGTCGATTGAGCGGCTGCGGCTTTCATTTCTTATGCCTCTACAGAGTGAGCGTGCGGGCCGGATTGGGGAACAATTCCGGGAAGCGGAAAGGGAATGGGTACCTGGAGATCTTGTGCGAGAGACCAGAGTAAAGTCAGTCTGGTATCGTTTGGTACAAGAGGTACACGAGGCAGCGGAAGCAGGAGGGAGGCACGACGATGGGGACGGAATAGTAGAGGCTCTTCGTAAATTCAAGGAGAAGTTAGATACGGCATTTGCTACCGAGTTGCGGATTACTGAATTGGCGGAGCAGACGGGTTTCTCACCTGTTTATTTACGCAGAACCTTTGGATCCCGGTACGGGTGCAGTCCCAAGGAGTACCTGAATCATCTTCGCAATGAGCACGCCGTTCGCCGGCTCCTGTTCACAAGTGATTCCGTCACAGATATCGCGAGAGCCTGTGGCTATTCTGACGTATACCAGTTCAGTAAAACGTTCAAGAAGCGCAATGGTCTCTCTCCGATCGAGTACCGAAGAATGCAAGGAAATTGATACCAAGGGTGATATCATCAGATTTGCGTTTGAATTTGATTCCCAACAATGTACTTAAAAGAGGACAAAGCCTAACAGAGAAGATTTAAGGCTTCTAGACAACTGTACAACGCAAATCAACATTATTTCTCCTTTCATAGGGAGAAACACGGCCATAAGTCTCTCTGCGGTTTTAGAAAGCGATGAGGAGCTTGAGTGCAACATCATAACCCGCTTCTATCGGGAGGATTTTATACAAGGCGCAAGCAACATTGATGGCTTAGATAGATTGTTAAGTGCTGGTGCCAACATATATGCGCTGCAGGACCTACACTCAAAGCTATATATATTCGATGGGACTTCGGTTATTACCAGATCTGCTAACTTTACGTTTAATGGTTTCTATAAGAACCATGAATTTGGTATGTTAATAGAGAATGAACCGGTTTTTGCTAATGAATGTTCCGATTACTTCAATGGAATCCTTGAATCAAGGTGTTTGATGAAGAACTGGTTCTGATTGCGGAACCCGGCTTGCATCAGATGCCCGAAGTATTAGGTAAACCGATGTTGTTCTTTGAGATCGGGTGTACACACAGAATTCAAGCTGAAGCTTTTCTACATAGCCGTGGTGTCCATACGCTCAATGTAATGGAATTTGGTACACTGAACACGATCCTAAGTGGTGTATCTGCCGGAATAGGGGTATCTTTACTCCCGCGATAATCGGTTGTTCAAGCCGAATTAAGAGGAGAGGTTTCAGTGATATCTTTGCCAGAGCCATATTGCAGGTTGGAAGTGGGACTTGTACATGCCCAAAGTGAACATCTATCGGCCGCATTACGTGGCTTGCTGGAGATGATGACAACCAGGAGTAACGAAGGCTAAAAAATTCTATTTCATAAAACTCTATCGGGGTTGTATTGTTATTAACAGTGAGGGACGAACTCGAATTCGTTAGATCGAGGGCCTAATCAATAATATTTTACATCGGTACAATGATGGCAGGCTTTATCTCACCTATAAAAGGAGGATGTTTCATGGAATCAGCGGCATTAGAACCAATTCGGGCTCTTTTGAATCAGGCATATCAGACCGTAATGGGGAAGAGCTGTACGCGGGAATCGGAGCAGGCGATCGTTGATTTTGAGAAAAAGCACAACGTTATTCTTCCCGAGTCGTACCGGGACCTTTTGCTGTACTACGGTGCCTGCCACTTCGGTGATCCTGCGCTCTATTCCGTACAGGAATTGGAATGGGCATACCCTGCATTTGTGGAAGCGTATCATGAGTATAAGAAAGAGTACGACCTGCCTGAAGACCTGAATCCGTTCCCGATTGGCGGTTTTGGAGAAGGAAGCATTGCTGTTCTGGAACGGAATTCGGGTAAAGTTCTGATGCTTATCCACGACTATGCAGGAGATTATCCATTTCAGGAGGTAGCGCCTCACTTTAACGGATTGATGGAGATGCTGGCCGGTTCTGCGATCTGGGTTCAGGAACAGATGAAATAGTCAGACTAGGTGACAGATTGCTCTTGAATGTATTTGCGATATAGGGAAGGCGTGATCTCTTCGAATTTTTTGAAAATTTTGATAAAGTACCCTGATTCGTTAAAACCCAGCTCATCACTGATCTGTGAGATCGGCATGTCGGTAACCTCCAGCAATTGCTTGGCCCACTTGATTTTGAGCTTGGCCAGATAGGTTGTGAAATTCTCCCCGGTTCCTTGGCAAATAGTCTGCTGAAATAGCTTGGACTAAGGTGGCATAGATTTACCATGTGTTTCAATGTCACCTGCTCACTCTTGTGACTGTGACGCTTGGGCTGTTTTTGAGATAGGCATCCGCAATCGCATTGGTCATTTCCTTTTTGATGGATTCAATATTGCGAATGGAGTACCCAGGCAAAATCGTGCATAGATTAACGGATTCCTGGGAGCCGGAAGCCTTCTCGAACATCTCCACCAGCAAGTTTTTATTGAGAGCTTCCTCTACAATATAGTTGCACAGCAGGGACAGCATGTTGGAGATTTTTACAATCTCTTCATAGGTCATGACAGGCAGCTGTTCATAATCGTCCTGCAGTTCCTGCAGCTTCGCTTCATGCATGGGCACATGTAAGTTGAAATTTGATATAAGAGAGTATTTAAAGCAGACATTTAGTTTGTTATGTGTTGAAAAAAAAATGTCCTGTTGAAAGGACGGTTTAAGCCTTTATTATTTTCATTTTCAGGAATCTAACCAACAAATTTATGAGGATAGGCAAGGATAATATGACCATTGCAATAATTTATCCCCCCAATTCGGAATAGAGCCTGAAAACAGAGTGTAGGCCATCATTCCGAACAAAGCTAAACGTGTTAAAAGGCCAATCAGATTTTTCATGGGATACAGAAAGCTGGCGATCAGCACTATTATAATAAATTCTTGCGTTAAGATAATTCTGAAGAAGTATGCTAGTATCGATCTGGAAACTTTTTTACACGTACCTGCCTGGATTTCTCGGATACCTTATAGTAAGCTGTTTACATAACCAGTCAGCAGAAAAAAATATGAGTCAAACTCAATACTGATTTGGTATGTTATCAACTTTTTCAGCCTCCTTATAAGCTTCTATCAAATAATGGTGCTGTTTTCCCTTCGGTAATTTTTTCTTCAGGAATGCGAAAACCATTGTTGGCTAGGACATCCAGGGTCATCTGGATGTCCTTCTTTGTTGCCGCAGCTTGCTCATTATTTAGAATAGTCGATAATTTACCGTTTGATTCGAAAATAGCCAAATCTACATCTTTTATATTACCGACTTTGTTTTGTCGTAGGCTAACTTCCACCTCACCAGTGGTTAACTTGGCCTTTTTAATCTCCTTCAGCATCATTTCACCGTCTTTAATAACTACGGAAGGGACGGCGATCATAAGACCCTAAATTTCGGTATGTATTGCATCATTTTCGTTATGATTATAACTACAATAATGAGCAGAGTGCCTCCATAAATTGCCTCCCACTCATTTTTCATACCAAGGGGTTGGATAAGTACCGTACCTATGGCTATTCTTATGACGGCTTCGGCCACTGTCATTTCTGCGAGCGATCTTTTTCCAGCAAGACGAAACAGCATAATTCCAACCACTACAATCAACAATGCTTTTAATGGATAAGGTAAGGATGGCAACTTACTTAGCCAGTGTCTCAAAGAAGGTATATTGTACACCCAGTCTTTAAACATCTCATGCTCACTCCCATGATTTTTTTTCTATCATTACCTTAATCTATGAAAAATATGTACACCGACATTAATACAAGCATTTATGCAGAAGTATTTCCTCTTAAAGCCCACCTTGTAAGCCGCCTTTATTTAAAGCGACTGCCAGAGAGCCGTGTTACCGCTGTTCTGTGAAAATAAAGTGTTAGACTGAAAAATAAAGTTGTAGACTGGCAGCCGGCATTAGCCAACGGGCAGGATAATGCAACCATTAGATGAACTTATGGTTCTCATATGATACAATCGAGCGGAGATTCACTTCGCAGACAACTGGTGGCACTTCGCGCCGAATGGAACTTGGTACTAAAAGGAGGGGCAGGACACATGCGAGAAGAACAGGAAATATTCGCGGACGAAGGATATAACAGGTCGTACGCAATTGCTACGGGTTTGCCGATTTTGAATATTAGGGGTAGCATACCGCGTGAAAGTAACGGCCAACTACCGTTTCCGTGGGTGACAACGGGCATCAGGATTGATAAAGAACAGATGTTGGAAACCGTTATGAAGCAGAAGACACTCGAGTATTTGTTTAAGATGCAATTCAGTAAGGAGGAAATGACCGACCGCAATTTGGTTGTAGGCTGTTATGAATACAGAAATCCGAATGACAAGGAACAAATAACGCTATATGCGCTGGTTTCGTTGAAGGAATTTCTCGCGAGATACGGCGATGAACGGGCATTAGAGATTATGATGCGAGTTGGCTGCTCATACGAGAAGATTATGGAGGAATGCGATGAAGCCATTGAAGAACACTATGCAGTGTTGCGCCGGGCACTTCATTTGAAGAATTTGAGGGACAAATATGACGTCGTTTACGAATGGGTTGAAGAGGAAGGGCAAAAGAAGTACATAATCAGATACACCAAATCGAGTTATACGAAGATTAAAGCTGAATCATTCGTAGAGTTAACCAAACTCTATGATGAGCAACGGAAGAAGGATGCAAAGAAGACGTTCTCGACTCTGGAGCCGTTAGAAGCATTCATGCAAGCATAAGAAAACCGCCCGTTTACAGAGCGGTTTTTCAACATTTCATCGAACGAAGATTCGAGGAATATCAGAGGATTCTCGGCAAGTCGCATCGGAAAGTGCTGACCCGTGCGCCAGATATGGTCGAATTAACAGAGAACGTTAGTTCAATAAACCAGCGGCAGTCTAAGACTTTATTTTCAGGTCCTTGACTGCCGCTGGTTTTATATATTTGGGTCGTCCTATCGGTTTATGTTATAGACGCCCGACGTCAACTCAAGCTGTCCAACGCTTCCTTGATGGCTGGGCTTAACGTATAAGTGTTGATGATCGTCTGGAGGGACTCGGCGCGCGTCGCACCCGCATGCGGGTCGAAGCGCTGTTTCGTCTTCCCAGTGAAGATGCCCAGTGCCGTAGCCTTCTTAATCGCCTCCGCGCCGTACGCGCCGTCCAAATCGCTAAACGCTACATCAGATGTATCGCGGTTCAAAATATATGCATTCAGTACTCGAGTGATCATGAGGGCCATCTCTTGGCGCGTTATCAACTTCTCCGGACGGATCGTGCCGTCCTCGTATCCCGTCATAACGCCGACCGCTACAAGCTGCTTTAAGTTATCGGAAGACCAATGCCCCTCGATATCGCTGAAGGCCGCGAAATCTTCCTCATTGATCTCAACTTTTCTACTAGCCATATCCACGAAGCCCCTGTCGATCATCGCCGCGAATTCGGCCCGCGTAATGACCGCATCGGGCTCGAAGCCACCGGTAGGGTACCCGTGGATGACGCCGAGCTTAGTCAGCTTCTCGACGTTCGGGATAGACCAGTGATCCCCGAGATCGTTGTATTGAATCGACGCGAATTGTCCGCCGTTTTCTAAGATTTCTGCCGTTCTCGCTTGAACGCCGGCAATGACGTTGCTGTCCGCACGAACGACTTGGCTTCTGAAAATATCGTTCGGGTCTTGGGGGATTTCCCCGTTTCCTTCCGGCTTCTGCGCATCCGGCTGTTCCGGCGTCGTTGGCTGCGCCGTCGGGGTCGTTGGCTGCGCCGTCGGGGTCGTTCCCGTCGTCGGGTCGCTTCCACCGCCACTTCCGCCGCTGCTTCCGCCGTCGCTTCCGCCGCTGCTTCCGCCGGACCCGTTATCGGAGTTGCCGGAATCGTCGGCGTTTACCGTCTGATGGAGCGTGGCGGAGGTGCTGCCTTCGAACTGAATGTCTCCGCTGTACGTCACAGTAATGGGATGCACGCCTACCATGAACTGCGTCGTCGAGTAGGTTGCCGCGCCTACCGTCATCGGTACGGCATCCAACACCGTGTCGCCATCCTTGAAGGTCAAGGTACCTGTCGGCGTACCGGAGGGTCCCGTTACCGTCGCGTGAATCGTGACGGACTGACCTACCGTAGACGGATTTCGCGTACTCGTCACGGTCGTGGTCGTGGACTTCTTCGGCACTGCGTCGGTCACGACTTGACCAAGCGGAGCGGAGGCGCTTGTCCCAAACGCTCCATCGCCGCTGTATACCGCAGTAATTTGATGCGTCCCGATGCTTAAATCCGACACGGAATAAGTCGCCTGTCCTACCGTGAGCGGAGCGCTGCCCAGTACCGATTCGCCGTTCTTGAACGTAACCGTCCCCGTCGGCGCGGCCGTCACCGGGGAATTCGACGGCTTCGACACGGTTGCCGTAAAGACGACTTCTTGTTCGACCGAAGCCGGATTCGCGCTGCTTGCTAACGCCGTAGAGGTAGTAGCCTTACTTACGGAATATACCAAGCCACCTCCGCTGACAAGCACCATCTGCCCCGGCAGGTCGATATTAATGGCGTTAATCCCTATTCTTCCGAAGCCGTGATTGAATTCCGACCAATTCCGAGCATCGGTTGAGTAAAGGATTTTTCCGTATTCATTGGAGATGACGTAATACCCGCGTGCATAAGTAACGCTGTAAATATCCGGGTCATCATATTTGAAGCCATACGCTTGCCAAGTTTCCCCGCCGTCTTCGGAGATCGTGATCGTATTGTACATGCCCACGGCCATGATAGGGCTTCCGTCGGCCGGGACCGTGACGTCCACCAAGTGCTGACTCGACCCGGATTCTCTTTGGGTCCACGTGACGCCGTCCGTCGAGGTCGCGATCAGACCGTACTCCCCGACGGCGACCATCGTGGTTCCGTTCGTTCTGATTTTATTGAACCGCTTGTTCTCCAGCGCAGGACCTTGCACCGCGATGTGTTCCCAGGATTCGCCGTCGTCGTTCAGCTTGAAGATTCTGCCGAGCTGCGGCATCGTGGCCGTCTCGTAGCCTGCCGCATAAAAAGACCCCTTGAAGTAGGCCACGCTTGGCATGGACGGCTTAAATCCCGGGTAGTAGATGGTTTTTTCGAACGATTCCAATGCCCGTGTGGTCGTATCCCAGCGAATATATCCGCCAGAACCGACGACGGTGAGGAAATTCCCGTTGCCGTCGCCGGCCGTGTCCATCTGGGCGTTATTGCCGTACAGCTTCTTCCAGCTCGACCCACCGTCGTCGGAGTACGCACGGTTGTTCTTTCCAGTGAGGTAGAAGATCCCATCCTCATAGCTGATGGTCCCAAACCCTTCGGGACCGAGTCGTTCATGCTTCGTGAGCACGATCCCCTCCATCGGGTTCGGGCTTGCGTCCGCGCTTGCCGGGAGTCCTGGGACTAGTGTAGTGAAGGTTACTGCCGCCGCGATAAGCGCGGCGAATCGTCTCGTGCGTGTTCGAAGCATCATGATGTCTTCCCCCTGAGGTTCGGTAATGAAGTGGTTAAAATACTCAGGATGTAGAATACTACACCGGCGGTTGCAGGGCAATAAAAATTTAATCACGCTAACTTTCAAACTTTCCTTTTTATCGGATGTCGCTGTCGTACCGGATAAGCATTGTAAATTCCGCTGCACGCTTAAAAATGCAAAATGGCTTCTACCATAAAGGAAGTGGTCGGTACAAAACTAAACGATATTTTCGGGAAATAAAATTAAGCGTTAAGCCCGGTGCAATATTGTCGGTTTTTTACACAGAACTACTCCGCAAATCTTCAAGCGTAATCATTAATTAGGGCTTTGTTAATGCTGTTGATTCCTGGCAGATGGGATGGAAGGATTTAGCCTCATATCGGGAGTGGGCCAAAAACCCTGCTCTTGCCCATCTGAAAGAAGAAGACATTCCACCGGTTTCCGATGTTCAAAATATTTCGCAAAGTAGAGCGTTCGTGGATAAATCGTGCACCCGATGTGGGAAGAGACTGAGCCAATGATTGTATTAGATCGTCTGGTATAAAACTGTTTAACAAATAGGTCACTTGGGCTCAGAGTGACCTATTTGTGTTTTCAAAAAGTGGAAAAGTGGTATTCTGGGCAACAAAAATCGCATTCATTATCCTTGGCGTTTTTGTCTATAGAGTTGTGCATTTGAATATAGAGAAGATAAGAAAAGCGACTACCAGATTGTATTCACTAGTCCCTAATTGGTAAACCATATCAAGAGATAGGTGTGGAAAACCATGAAGGAAAAAGCTGCAGCCTCACCAAGTAAAAATAGCGGAGACAATATTATTTCTCAAAGATCGGCGGAAGCGCAACAGTAAGAGAAGTGTTTAGTGTCCCTAAAGGCGGGGGTCATGTTAAACTTTGTTTGAAGAATCATTCTGATCATCCAGTAAAGGTAAGTTTAACTCACATTGATTCAAACAAATTATATATCGAAAGTTTAGTAATCGCTCCTCACGATACAGTGACTTGGAATTCCAACGACCAAGGTTTCAGCGATGGTTTGCGTTCTGGAGACTACATACTTCATTGGAGAGGCGGTGATTATAAAGTTGACGGGGAAACATGGGGAGTTGCTGGCTCAAAGCCTGAAACGTCTAAATGATATGAACTTTAAAAATTCATCACCGCAGGCAGTTCTTTACTTTCTTTCCCTTTGCCCGCCTTCAACGGATAACTGACATACATGTGAGTTTGATCAACAGTTCAAAAACAAAAAAAAGGCGGTACTCTGAATTTTTTCCATTCAAAGCTTCCACTAATTCTAAAGAAATATCATATTCCAAGGATGTTAATCATCACTTGCAATACCTGTGACGATTACTAAACTATTCTCAAAAAATCCACATGATCAAATCCAAAATTAAAGTATCCTACCCCATTAAGCCGCGGGAACAATAGGCTAATCGTCATGTTGCTATTGATGTTACCCTTCATTTTGTCTAAAGCGCGACTGCCAACCCGTTAAGAACTAGCTCGGTGATTTCATTAATTGGCCACGGAATGACTCCATCAATCTCCACATTAGGTTCACTGAACTCCACGTCAGGTTGTATCACCAACTCCTCTAATGCCCCTCCAAATTGATTAATCTTAACTCTCAGGCTCTCCTGGAATTGTTCTAAACAGTTCCCTTGTACAACCAAATGCCTCGTGCGTGCATTTTCTCTGTTGATGTTGTTGCTGTCCTGAACCATAATACGTGGTCAGTGCATTCTTCTGATCATCATTGATGTAGGGAAGGTTATCCTTTACAGGGGATATACTGCTGTATCGCTGATAGTAAATATCAACTAAAAACTTATATAAATCCTCACCAGTCTTTGGCTTCTTAGAAAGAGTTTTATTGTTCTTCTCAAATATTCTATAATCTAAGCCAGATTTTGGATTAGTGCATTCTTCGAAGAAACAGGAGTGTGAATGTTCAGAATTTGTTCAGTCATACCATGCTAAAATCTTCGTATCAAAATAACAGCCAAAACCTACATAAGGAGAGAGAGTGATTGTGAACAGGGAAGCAGCATTGTTTCATATAAATATTTATTAAATGTATGTCGATACTGCAATGCATATAAAATCTGCTGGATACGTTGGAGGAATTGCAGGCTATAATGTGCGGGGCACCGTCAGCCAAAGTTATGCAACTGGCCAAGTGGATGGACTATCCCGCGTTGGTGGTTTAGTCGGATACAATTCTATCGGAATCGTGAGCAATTCTTATTCAACGGGTTCAGTCACAACGACCGTCAACCGAGCTGGAGGACTTGTTGGACAAAATGCTGGTCAGGACCATCATAATCCCGTCCTAATCGGGCGATAAGCCGTCATATGACAGTAAAAACGCATCATGGTGACATAATGGCATCTTGGCAGTATGACAATTACTTTGCAATACTCGGGGAGACAAATCGCTTCGCAACGAATGTCAAACAATAACCCTGGGGAGGAAAAAAATGAACAAGAAATTATTAACGAGGCTGGCACTTACTACAATATGTAGTATAAGTTTGGCCGGTTGTTCCACAGAAGAAATCCCATCAACACCATCCAGTTCGGGCAATACGCCTGCATCTAAACTTGAAACTGCCATGAAGGACAACCAGACTCCATTACAGTGGCTGGAGAAGAATGCAAGCAAATTAACAACAACAGAGCCTCGTGCTTCTTTGGAAGATTTACAACCACTTAAAGAGATGATAGGGTCTGCTTCTATTGTTGGTTTAGGCGAAGCTTCTCATGGCATGCATGAAGTATTCACGATGAAACACCGTATCGTACAGTATATGGTTACGGAATTGGGGTTTACAAACCTCGTCTTAGAGGAGGACTGGGGGAAAGGATTGATGCTTGATCAATATGTTCTTACAGGTAAAGGGCATCCAGACAAAATTCTTAGCCCCGTGTTTAACAATAAAGAAATGACGCAAATGTTGGAATGGATTCGTGACTACAATGCCAATCCCAAACATCCCAACAAAATACGTGTAATCGGGATGGATCAAAAAAAATTAGATGAACCTGTGTTTAACAAAATTTCGGACTATATCCAACAATATCATCCGGATTTGGTTTCTCAATTAAATGACAAAATGAAAGAGCTTATTTCCGCAGCAAAAGATGAAGAAAGTTTTGAGAAACTGCCGAAAGATGAGAAAGAAAAGCATCTTTCCAATGCCCGGTCTATTATTGAGCTGCTAGAAAAAAATAAAGCTAATGCCGGCAAGCAAAAAGAAGCTTACGCATGGGCATTGCATAGCTCCCGTATTATCGAGCAATTTATTCATATGCTTTCAGCTGAACAACAGCCGGAGTTCTTCTTAAGACATGATATTGCAATGTATAAAAATGCGAAGTGGACACAAGAACAATGGGGGAAAACCATTGTATGGGGTCATAACGGACATATATCCAAAACCAATACTCTTCCATTCGTATATCCGGAGATGTCAGGACAACATTTGGCTAAACATTACGGCGACAAATACGTATCCATCGGGACTTCAATCCATTCAGGTTCATATAACGTTGTTAATGAAAGCGGCAAATTCGGTCCTTACGGAACGGTTAGAATCGATGACCCTAATAGCATTAACTATACCGTCGGACAAGTCAAACATGATCAATTTTTTGTAGACTTGCGCAAAGCAAGCGGTTCGGTGAAAACTTGGTTAGATGAAACCCGTCCTACATTTGCCGGAATAACAAAATTGGGACCTGAAGTACCTTTGTTTGTAGACGCTGCATTCGGCAAGACATTTGACATCCTTTTCTATATCAAAAAGGTCACTCCATCACAAATGAATGAATAATACGAATCCTTAATCAAAAGGAGAAACGAAATGAACAAAATTTCTATGCTCACTGTATCGGCAATGATTACCGCGGCTCTATTACTGCCATTACAAGGAACTGGTTTTGCAAAGCAGGCGGCTCCCCTCGTTACTACTTACAGTCAAAATTCGCAGACCAAAGCCAAGCAACTTATCGATGAAGCTGCTAACCATCAAAATATACCGGGCATAATTGTAGCCTCCTCAAACAAAGGATCAAAATGGGCATATGCTTCCGGTGAAGCAAGCATTTACGGTACCGACCCGGTTAAGACGAACTTTACTTTCCGGATCGGTAGTCTAACAAAGACGTTTACTGCAATGGTCGTTCTTCAGCTTGTTGATGAACAAAAACTGAGCCTGGATGACACGATAGAAAAGTGGCTGCCTGATGTTGTTAAGGGTACAGAATATGAAGGGGAACATATCACGATTCGGCAACTATTAAACCAAACAAGCGGTATTCCTGACTATTCAGAACACAAGGATATTCTCGATAAATTACTCCCAAACCCGTTACATTCCTTTACTGCAGACGAATTAGTTCGTACCGGACTGAGCATGAAAGCAACCTCTAAGCCTGGAGAGAAATGGGTTTATTCCAATACGAATACGGTACTGGCAGGGATGATTATTAAGAAGGCTACTGGAGAAACATACGGGGAACATATTAGGAAACGTTTTATAGCTCCCCTTAATCTGACGAACACTTATGTACCCGACGACTACTCGTTTATTCCAGGTGAACATGCACGAGGATACTTCGTACTCGACGGTCAATTCATAGACAGAACTGAAATGAATCCCTCTTGGGCAGATGCTGCGGGATCTATGATCTCCACAGCGGATGATATGAATACATTCTTCAAAGCTATACTTAGTGGCAAGCTATTAAAACCAGCTACTTTAGATCAGATGTTAACTGGGGTTGAAACTCCAGCAGGTGAATACGGCTTGGGGATCCTTGGAACAAAGCTGACGAATGGTATTACGATTTGGGGGCATGGCGGCAACTTTCCAGGATTCGCAACGTTCGCAGGTGGAACTCGCGGCGGGGATTATGTACAAACCCTTAATATCAATGCGATGCCTTCTGAAATTAATACGTTGCCTCTTTCCAAAAGCATTGCCGAGCAACTCATTGGCTCTTCATCACATTAAGAACACCAGCAAGCTGGCACCGGAAATTTCCTATTCCGGTGCCAGCTTGCTGCCATCTCGGCCCCGACCGTTTCCTCTGCCCGCGACGGAATGTCCGAGATAAACAGTCTCAATTTACGTTATAACTCACACCTGCGCGAACGCATGGGACATTTTCCTGATCGGATTACCGATGGATACGGGTGCAATCTTGGGCCAGCCCAAACATCCAAATATATGCGAAGTTTAGTTACACCCCATATGCTCTCATTTGTAAACCGCCGACATGTAACTGCCCAGAAGATCGATGCAGCCATACGTGACATTCTGAATCAATACAATACACTAAGCCTGCCTAAACTATGGGGAGACGGGAAGACAGCTGCTGCAGACGGAACGAAGTTCGATTTGTACGAAGAAAATTTGTTATCTGAATATCATATTCGTTATGGTGGGTATGGCGGAATTGCTTATCATCATATTTCAGATACCTACATTGCTTTATTTAGTCACTTCATTCCCTGCGGAGTATGGGAAGCTGTCTACATAATAGATGGTCTACTAAAGAACAAATCAGACATCCAGCCTGATACGTTGCACGCTGATACCCAAGGACAATCTACTCCTGTTTTCGCATTAGCGTACCTGTTAGGGATCAACCTAATGCCTAGAATTCGAAATTGGAAAGATCTCATATTTTTCAGGCCAAGTGAAGACACCGTATACGAACACATAGATCCACTATTCAGTGATACTGTGGATTGGGATTTACTTGAAACCCATTGGAAAGATCTCTTACAGGTAGTTCTGTCAATCAAGGAGGGTAAAATTCTACCGTCAACCTTACTTCGGAAACTTAGTAACGAGAGTAAGAAAAATCGACTCTATCAAGCATTTAAGGAATTAGGACGCTAAGCTTATGAAGAAGACGCAACGAATTCTGGCCGTATTGCTGGTGGGGGTACTGCTACTTTTGCAGCTCCCACCTTTTTCTTTTATTACAAACAAGGCTGCAGCGGATACAGAAATTACACCATTGTCCTACTGTCAAATGAAAATAGAGTTCTAGACTGAAAAATAAAGTGTTAGACTCGGCAAATAAAGTTGTAGACTGAGAAAATGAAGTATTAGACTGGTTCGCGTTGGTTAAGTTAACGGACAGTTTTCGTGAACGGACTATGAATGAGTGTCGGTCAGTAAGCTATTCTAACTAACAGTTAACTGATTAAATGGAGGTATGGAAATGAAACCAGATTTAAGGT
This sequence comes from Paenibacillus sp. T2-29, assembly GCF_052921365.1. Classification (NCBI taxonomy): domain Bacteria; kingdom Bacillati; phylum Bacillota; class Bacilli; order Caryophanales; family Paenibacillaceae; genus Paenibacillus; species Paenibacillus sp. T2-29. Next base: position 350,656 of record NZ_JBREVE010000005.1, read on the forward strand.
CGCCGCTAGAACGTTCAATTGATAAACTCGTATCTACCTATGCCGATAGCAGTCAATTGGAGGAAATCGAACGAGGAGATTTGTCTATTCTGAATGCAAGGTATGGAATCGATTTTGATAATCATGCGGAGCATTGGTGTTTCCGTGCTGGATCTGCGTCTGAAGTAGAAAAGGACGACCAATATGAGAACGTAGATTTGTGCGTCAATCAAACGAAAGATCTTACTCAGTTCCTAAGGGTTATGCTTATTGATGCACGTAATGCCGTGAGCAATTAGGATTATCCTCGTCCAAGGACTTATTAGCTCGATTGAAACAATTACCGAATGGTGAACAAAAAGCCAAAGAGACAAAACAAATGATCGACCAGATCCGGAATTTCATCGGTTATCGTGAATATCCGAAATACGACATTGTCAGTCGCTACTTCATCTATAAACAGGCTTTATTAAAGGAAGCGGAACGACTCGTACAGGCTAACGTTCTTCATAAAAAAGAAGATATTTACTATCTTGCTTTTGAAGAATTGCAGGAAACCATACGCACAAATAAACTGGATTACCAGATCATCGACAAACGAAAAGATGAGTACAGATTATATGAAAAACTAACTCCACCACGTGTTATCACGTCTGACGGCTAAATCATTACGGGTCAGTACAAACGAGAAAATATTCCCAGTGAAGCTATTGTAGGCCTTGCTGTTTCTTCAGGCGTTGTAGAGGGGCGGGCTCGTGTGATCCTGAATATAGAAGGGGCTGAACTGGAAGATGGCGATATACTAGTCACCACTTTTACCGACCCGAGCTGGACTCCATTGTTTTTATCCATAAAAGGCTTGATTACAGAGGTGGGCGGACTAATGACCCATGGAGCCGTTATTGCACGTGAATATGGCTTGCAGCCGTTGTGGGAGTGGAAAATGCGACCAAATCGATAAAAGATGGGCAAAGAATTCGCGTGCATGGAACTGAAGGATATATCGAAATTCTGTAATGGATAAATGAGGAAGTTTAATTAAATGCAACTACTTACCACTTAAACGGAAAGATGTACAATCTCGAAAAGTGGAAGCTTTTTCTGGCGAAGCTCGACATGGGTGTGCCGAATCAGTTGAAGGTGACCTGATCTTCTATGAACTGGTCTATGATGAGGATGAGGTTTTCGTATACGTATGACAACTTGAGGGACGGATTTTACAGTTATTGTTATATATAAGACGACAAGTTAATACAAGCTTAATAGTCGCGTTGCAGCGGCTTTTTGTTTTAACAATATCTGTTTTTGTCCAAACCAAAAGCCAAGAACAGATATCGTTAGCCGAAAAAACAAGAACATGTATGGTTAACCGTAATTGAAGAGGATTATCAAATATGAGGTTTTTGTGCCTCATTTTTAAGAGAAGTTTTCGGGAACAATCCGGGAAATGTAGGATAATCTAAGATAATTATGTAACTATATTTTTTAAATCTTGAAAATTACATAATTATCTTTATAGAACAAAATAATAAAGTCACGAAAATTTCTCACTGAAGAAGATAACAATTTATTTTTTTTCCAAGATAAGCTGACAGGATATTTTGAAGCTTTATCCGTAATTTTAATATAATTCAACCCTAGTGTTCTACAAATTGAAATAGGGAGTAAAGCCACTCCCTGATTAACCTTTAAAATTTCAACCAATAAATAAGAATCGACTTCAAAGGAAATATTTGGGATGAATCCAGCTTTTTCACAAAGCATGGTTGTAAAGTCACTATATTCTACATTATTAGCAAGAGTAATAAATGGTTCATTGGCTACATGACTTAATGAGATCTCGTTTTTACCCGTAAGTTTGTGGTTCGAAGGTAAAACCAGAACAATATCTTCATTTACCAGTAAACAACTCTCTAGCTCTTCATCTTGAATAGGATGACCTGTTATTCCTAAATCCATTTCTCCTTTTTTTAAACTTGTCAATATTTCGCTTTTGACTCCGATGGTTTGAAGTATTTTTATTCAGGAAAGCGGGTAATACATTCACTGATGAGTCCTGTAAGGAATCTTGAATTGGAAATTGATATTCTTATGGTGTTGGCAATTTGATGTTCCTCCGATCTAATTTCCATTTGCGCATTTTCAATCTCCGTAAAAATCCTGTTTACGTGTTTCAAAAGAATCTTTCCTGACGAACTCAGTTGAATATTTCTCCCTTTCCTTTCAAATAAGGTTGTTCCCAATTCTTCTTCAAGTCTTTTAATAGTCAGGCTTAAAGAGGGCTGAGCAATATTCAATTGTCTGGCTGCATTAGTAAAGTGCTCGGTATAAGCAACTGTCTGAAAGTATTTGAGTTGAAGCAACTCCATTTAGCTTGTCTCCTTATTTATTATGATAAATATATACATACCTTATTATGTATTAGATTAAATGTAAATATAGATATAAGATAATGTCATCAAGTGAAGTGAACAAGATCAAACTCAAGCGACATATAATGAAAAGTGCAAAATTTGAGCAAGAAAGGAAGGTACTTTCTATGATAATTGATGTAAATAACACATTCAAAAATTTCAATACACCATTAACAGCACCGGCATATTCGGTGCCAACCTATAAATTTGTTAATCGTGAATATCTTAACATTATTTACCGAACGGATGAAAAAGCTTTACGGACAGCAGTGCCGGAACCCCTAGAAATCGGTGATCCCTTGGTTAAATTCGAAGTGATGTGGATGCCCGATGTTTCCGGACTAGGTGCTTATACTGAGGCTGGACAAGTAATTCCTGTCCGATTTAATGGAGAGGACGGAGATTATGTGCATTCGATGTACGTTGACAACTTTCCAGCGATTGCAAGTGGTCGGGAGCTAACTGCATATCCGAAGAAGTTAGGTGCTCCCAAGCTTTATGTAGATTCAGATACTCTTGTTGGCACACTTGATTACGGTACACTTCGCGTAGCCACAGCCACCATGGGGTACAAGCATTTTGAGATGGATAAGGAACTAGCTAAAAATGAAATTTGTCGACCTAACTTTATGGTTAAGATTGCTACTGATTACAATGGAGATTTAAGAATTTGCGACTTGGTACGAACACAAATAACGAATATAGAGGTTAAAGGGGCTTGGACAGGTCCTGCTCGACTTCAATTATTTGAGCATGCACTGGCACCTCTTGCAGATTTGCCTGTATTAGAAGTCGTTTCAGCATCTCATATCCTTACGGATTTAACCTTAAACGCTGCACAACCTGTATACAACTACTTAGAGGAAAAATAAGGAGACTTTGAGATGAGAATTGCAATTTTAGGAGCAGGGTCTTTAGGAACCATAGTTGGAGCATATCTTGCTGCTGGCGGAATGGATGTTGAGTTGATTGATGCATACAAAGCACATGTAGATACTTTAAATCAAATAGGTGCTAAAGTAGTGGGTAGGACGGAATTTCAAGCAAAGGCAAAAGCCATCATCCCTGAAAACAAGTCAGGCAAGTATGATTTAGTTTTACTGCTAACAAAACAATTATATAACGACTCTGTTCTTAAAGAGTTACTTCCTTTTCTAAGGGACGATAGTGTTGTATGTTCTCTACAAAACGGTATACCCGAAAAGAACGTTGCTTCAATTGTTGGTGAAAAACGTGTTATTGCAGGTTCTGTTGAATTTGGTGCTACGTTTATTGAACCAGGCGTATCTAGCCTTACAACCGAGTATACGCAATTTAAAAAGTACGCTTTTCAAATTGGAGAATTAAACGGCGAAGTCACAAAAAGAATACAACGTATTAAATCGGCTTTAGACCTTGTCGGCGGAACACACATTTCCGATAACTTAGTTGGAACGAAGTGGTCAAAATTACTGATCAATAATGCATTCAGTGGTTTATCTGCAGCATTAAACGGAGAATATGGAGACATTCTTAACAATGAAATTAGCATTATTTGTGCAGTTCATATCGCAGATGAGACGATCAAGATTGGACACGCAAAGGGTGTCAAATTTGCTAAAATGGGTGGATTTGATATAGAATCTTTGGAATTAAGAAGCGAAAATGATATTCCTGAACGTATCCAAACCTTTAGGGTAGTCATGGAACCGTCCAGGCTGCTAAGAGCAAGTATGCTTCAGGATCTTGAGAAGAAACGTAAAACTGAAATTGATTACATTAATGGTGTGGTTCCCAAAATGGCAGAAGGGACTGGTATTTCAACACCATTTAATGATTTAGTTGTAGCCCAAGTCAAATCTGCAGAAGAATCTCAAACTGTGCCTAATTTTGATACAAATCTAAAAGCTTTTAAAGAGTTATTGAATAGCCAATAAGAAACATAGGTTTGGAGCCGGCAGGACATCCCTCTGGACTTCTTTAACAGAAATGATGCGCTCCATGTTTTTTACGCTGCATATTTTATGATTATTCAACCTGTCGAAATGACAGGTTTTTTTGCATAGAAAAACAAAGAACTTAACAGAGGAAGCACTACATGAGACTGTGAAAATAAAGTTATAGACTAATAGCGGCATTATGCTAAATGGAAGGGTTCAACAAAATTGCTCTCTAGCTGCTTGTGATCCAGCGGTAGATAAACAATGCCAAGATCGATCCGATTGGTGAGCAGCCCCTCCCGACGGTTAAGCCCTCAACAGCGCCTACGTTACTCGGACCGCAGGTTCCTGTTTTTTTACTTTTAAACTATCATGTCCCGTTTGCTTAGAAAACTAACGAACTACGTAATAATTTTTTTGAGATAATAACGATCGTACAAAAGAGGACAGTCTTTAGTTATTACACATTTGGTATCGTTGTCGTGGCTTGTAATCAGGGCGAACACTATGGTAAACCTAATAATTTCAAAAAAAAAAAATTATCAATTTGTGGTTTGTAAATGTAAGTAATACAATTAGATACAAGAAATGCAAATTAGAATTAAAATATTCTTTAAAGGGGGGAATGATGATTTTGGATTGGGGTAGCTTCAGGAAGCAGGCTACTACATGTTTATACCATTTTATTGTTTTGGCATAATGGACAATTAATTTTTAAAGAGGAGGCCTTTCTTTGAAAAAATTAGGGATGGTATGTAAAATAGTTCTGATACTTGTATTCTTAACGCCTTTAACACCGACCTTTGGTCAACATGTAGATGCATGGTCAGGTATGCCTATGGGAAAGCTTCATGTCAAGGGCAATCAATTGGTGAACAGCAGCGGAAAACCTATTGTTTTGAATGGCTGGCATCAGCCGTCTGGTGCATACTGGACCTATCAAAACAGTAATTATTATCTCAATTTGAATGGTAACAATCGTCATGCAGCAATTTTGGCCTATTTGAAGGATATCACCGACACCTTTACAGACACCAGACCAAAGTATGGAAGCAACCACGGCTGGTATATGAATCAGGTTCGATTGTTTATTGATCGTCAGGATATGGGAGATGTGGCCGCAGGTTCATACAACTTTTCAGGTTTACAAGCAGCTACACAAAATGTGATTATACCATATATCAATTATGCGAAAACAAAGGGTATTTATGTGACTCTTGGTCTCGATTTCACTTTGGCTAACGACCAAGCTACCACACAATCCAATTTGGACAAATTCAATCAAATATGGGGGTATCTTGCCTCGCAGCCAGCTATTAAGAGCGCGGATAACGTCATGTTTGAACTAATCAACGAGCCCATTAAGTCGTATGCGAATGGGCATTGGGGGGGCTATGCCGGCGAAAATGATTTTGTTGACCATTGGAATGATCTCAGAAGATTCCAAAACTCTATCATTTCCACGATTAGAAGTAAAGGAGCGGATAATGTTATATGGGCTGCAGGGCTTGGATACGACCAATTTTACAGTCCGGCAGCAAAACACCCGCTGATGGACCCATTGAACAACTACGGCTATGCTGTCCACTGGTATCCGGGCTACGGAGCACATGATGACAAGGACAAGCTACAATCGCAATGGAATTCCAACATTAAAGCGGCAGCTCAAGTCTATCCAATAAATATTACAGAGTTTACCTGGTTCAAAACTCAGCCCGGCGACTCAGAGTATTGGAACTTGTTTAACGGCTCTAATGATGGATTTGGGAAAAACACGAAGTCGATTTTTACAGCAGCTGGTAATGTCAGCATGACCGCACACATGAATGGATTTCTGCTGGAAGCAGGAGCAAGGAGTTCATTTGCAGACCCAACGGCCGGGTTAAAGTGGGATGGGGATACGCGACGTCAGGCGATGGCCCGTTTCTTGTTTGACTGGTACAATGAACGTGCACGGACCTATCCGAGAGCACTAATCCAGAACAGTGAATCAGCAACGGAGAATGTGCCTGCGGCTGCACCGACTGATGTGCTTACAGATACATACACTACTACACCGACTGACGCACAATCAGAATGATGTTAATAATTTCAACGCTGATACCTACGAATGACCTCGAATTTCTCATCTAAACTGAATTTAGGCAAAAAACTGCACCCATTTGTTAGTCGTTGGAATGTTTATAGAACTTCATTAAGCGAATTGCCACCTAAATGACAACGCATGCAAATAAGCGCCGAACTATGCGGCGCTTATTTGTCGTTTCCGATCTTAAGTGTCATTTCGATTTGATCGTAGGGTCATCCACTTTTTGACGCTTTCAAGCCATCAATGTAAAGTCTGCGAATTCCTTTCAAAATTTGTTTCGTCGAAAGTCCTTCATCTTTTAAATGAAAATCAATGTTGTGGAGAGTTGCCAGTAAAGCTTCTACGCTGTATACAATATCAACGTCCGAAATATCTCCTTTTGCTGAAGCCTCGTTATATAAATATCTACATGTTGTACGCATCCATTGACATAGCGGCGAATGAAGCGGGCGATGTCCAGTAGATGCGCGGCTGACGGCGCAAAGCTAGGGGACTTTCGACTCCAAATAGGAAACATAGCTCACGATGACTTGATAAAGTTGCTCCAAAGGAATAACATCCTTGGATTGGCTGAGGTAGGCCTGAACTTCGTCGAATAATGGTTAACACTCTTCGCTGACAATTTCCAAACAAATGTCGCCTTTCAAGGGTATACCGGTGGTACCCTTACAAGATGTAATAGCGCAAGTTTCTCTATATCGACCTAGTTCTAGCTAACAACTTGCAATAAAAGAGGATAAACTTTGTGTCATTAATTCAAAAGGGGCAAACTTTGTGTCAAAAAAGAGGTAAGCTTTGTGTCACTGGACAGATGTACAATCGTTGAGAAGAAGTTTTATCTCAGCAGCTCATGTAATACATATGTACAAAATACGGGTTTTGTGAATATGTATAAGGGAAACCTCGTAATTCATTTAAATTATAGAGATAACCTTTAATTTATTTTCCAATTCTAAGTGGTTCTTTCTTAGATCTTTGTCTGTAACAACTTCATGTATAATCCCGTTATTATCGCACCAAATTTTCTGTGCCTTTATTTGTTTCAATGTTCGGGAGTTACGCGGATTTTCGGGAGTTAACTCGAATTCATATTTAACCTCACAACATTTTACAGTTCCATCTTTCAACTGAATCCACATGTCAAAAATACTTGTATGTAGCTCACCATTAAAAGCATAGCTAATCTTAGGATATTGTTCACAATAAGCTTTGATTGCTTGTTTCTATTTTTTAAATTCGACGCTCCTACTCGACTTCTTAAACTGTTTAAAATATCCCCTCTTTATATACACCATAAAATAGATACACTAAAACAACGTTAGACCTATTAACCACTTTCTTAATACGGAAGTGCTTTAATGCTTTATAAAACTTAAAGGCAACTAAATACTGATGTTGCGCCATGCTGCACTTGACGTGTAGATTTTCCCCACATATAATTAAAGTCAATAAAACATATGAACAGTTGCTCATATGTTAATAAAATAGAAAGCTGGGATATGTATGGCAGGACATAATCATGGACATCGACACAACAATAAAAAAGTATTGCTGATCTCCTTCATCATCATCACTACTTACATGCTGGTCGAAGCTTTTGGTGGATTTATTACCAATAGTTTAGCTTTGTTCTCGGATGCAGGTCATATGTTATCGGATTCTCTTGCGTTGGCGATCGCTTTGTTCGCGTTTAAGTTTGGAGAGAAAGCTATCAATAAGGAAAAAACCTTTGGTTACAGGAGATTTGAAATATTGGCTGCAATGCTAAACGGTGTTACTCTGATTGCGATTGCCTTATACATTTTTTACGAAGCGATTGAAAGGTTTATAAATCCTCCAGAAGTAGCTACAGTAGGGATGCTAGTTATCAGTATTGTTGGCCTGTTCATTAATATACTCGTTGCCTGGATTATGATGCGAGGTAGCGATACAGAGCACAACCTGAATATGAGAGGTGCTTATCTGCACGTCCTCAGCGATATGCTGGGATCTGTTGGAGCGATTATTGCCGCTCTTCTGATGATGTTCTTGGGATGGGGTTGGGCAGACCCACTTGCTAGTGTAATTGTCGCAGTACTTGTCCTTCGCAGTGGTTACTTTGTTAGTAAGTCTTCCCTGCATGTGCTTATGGAAGGAACACCCCGTAACATTGATGTAGAGGAAGTCGTACAAGCCATTTCGCAGTTCGAAGGTGTGAAAGCCGTACATGATGTGCATATTTGGTCAATTACTAGCAACTTAAACGCTCTGACTGCGCATATTGTAGTTGATGGAAATAAAACAGTGTATGAAACCGAGGCCCTACTGCATAGTATCGAGCATATGCTGGAGCATAAGAACATTCCTCACTCTACTTTGCAGATCGAGTCCGAACAGCATAGACACGATAAATCCATTTTGTGCACTATAGAGTCAGGTGTGCCGGATGCACATGCACATCATAGCCATTAATAAAAGGAGGACTGTTTGACTTTTTTGGAGCGGCTGAAACCTCGACCGCTCCCCTAAGTACCAATGCACTCCTTGGAAATTTGTTCTGTAGACTAAGATCCAAGTCTGTTAACGCAAAATGGGTCATTCCTTCTTAAATGGAGCGATGGCATTTAGTATAAACCTCATTATTTTCTCAAAAGTCAAATTCATACCTGAATCGAGATAATTCAAGTCTGCCCACCATCACAATACGGTTTTTCGTACGCATCTTTACCTACGCGATTGCCCTTTGATACGATTCAATCAGTGATTCAAGGTGACCTTATTATTTTTGAAATGGTGACTTTTCCGTTCTCTTTACATATTAATAGCACCTGAAGCTATTCCCTCTGACTTTTCCAATCCAAAAAAGAACTGACCGTCGTAGCTTCTTTCTTTTATATGTCCAGTAGTATATAAATAAAGATTAATAAAATGAGTGGACTGTTTAATCAGTGCCTTTCATAAAATTCTGAGTCAAATGGAGTGAAGTCTCTTTTAGAGTATTAATAAAAATACGTGTCGCAGCACTCAGGTATTTATCTTTCCTGTAGATAATTCCTATATATCGAGCAAGATTAACATTTAAAATGGGAATAATTCTGATACGAGGATGGTTAAGGTACTCTAAGTAAGGTCGCGGTAATATAGTTACCCCTATCCTATCTATAACCATATTAATTAAAGATTGCATGGTTGTAATTTCAAAGACCGGTTCTGGAATAAACCCCACATCTTTACAAGCTTTATTTATAAGCTGTCTTATAAAATATTGTTCAGGAAGTAAGATGGAAGGTGTTGTTTGCAAGACTTCTATACCTAATTTATCCTGATTCTCTAACGGGTGTCCAACAGGCACTGCAAACGCCATTTCCTCTCTATATAAAGAAATGGTTTCTAATTCATCCCCTTTCATAGGTAGAAAAACAATGCCTATATCCAGCTTATCTTCTAACAGTTGTTTTTGAATATCCCCAGTACGTAATCCAAACACAGATATCTTAACACCAGGATATAGATGATGAAAACTACGTAATGTGGGCGGAATGAGGTAATTTTCAACGGTTAACAAGGTGCCTATAGAAATGGTTCCTCTTTGAAGGCCATTTAGTTCATCTATTGAGGTTTTTGCCTGTTCCAGTTCATGAAAAATGTTACGTGTATACTTTAAGAGTAATTCCCCTGATTCCGTAAGAGCCGTCTTTTTACCAATGCGATCAAATAAAAGTGTGCCAATTTCATGTTCTAACAAACGAATTTGTTGACTTAAAGAAGGTTGAGAAATCCCTACCTTTTCTGCTGCTCTTGTAAAATGTAGCTCTTGGCACACAGCGTAAAAATATTCAAGTTGTCTTAACTCCATTCTTAAACCTCCTGATTTAAACGGTAATAGTTCCTACCTTTGCATTTTGCAAGTTCATTAACATGAATTTCAATAGGAATACTATAAACAATCTTAGATATTACACATTATATCATAGGTTAAACCTATGGTTATTATATAAATAATTGAATTGTACTATTGATTGAACTGTCTTAGACTATTAGTTGCACAGAGATCCAAGTAAAGTCTTTAATCCTAAAAGTATAAATTCTTTAAACTGTGTAAAAATTTTGTGGGGGTGATGAGATGGGTAGTCAAAAAACAGAGATTATCTACTACAGTGAGTTTTTAATAAAGAGTAGGAAGCCTGCCGTTCGAGCATGTTCATGGAAATGGAAAGACATTTATCCATTACTCAATTAATCTGTATCGGAAGGCTTTCATTAAAGTGGCCGTGGAACATTGTCACTCATTCATAATCATACAGGGGATACGCATGGAACTTCATCAACTATGAAAGTAGTCGTCCAAATTTTTAAACCTGGTGGACATAATAAAGCTCATCGTCATACTAATGTAGCTCTCAATCTAGTATTTCAGGGCGAGGGTTATAGTATCGTGGATGGAGAAAAGATTGAATTGAAAAAAGGTGACCTATTCTTAGCTCCTCCTTGCTCTGCTCATGAACATTGCAACACTTAGCAAACAGAGGATGCTATTATTTACACGTTTTCAAAATGTACCGGTTCTTGGGTAGTACACCTCGTCACATAGTCAAAACAGATACACAAACAAAGAATAACTAGAAAAGATTAGTTAATACTTTTGGCCTGAAGAATGTAACCAAACTTTAAACAACATGAACATAGAACAATTTAGTCATTCAAATATATACCTTTTAAAAATTATCTGAAAGGATTTAGTATTTGACCTTATGTACAAACTAGTTCTTGTAATGTATATACACTGGAGGATATAACTGATGAAAAATTTTAATGTTGCTATTCCAACTCCCTTTCGTGATGATGAGAGCTTATATTTAGAAGGATTCAATCCTATTGTTAAACATTTAACAGATAACGGGATAGATTCACTACTTGTGTCTGCTACGACAGGCGAACAAAATTCAATGAGCATTGAAGAACGTATCCATATTATTGATTATTTTAATCAACAAAAATTTGAAAATGTTGAACTGATGTTTGGCGTATCAGCTACAACAACAAGAAATGCAATAAAACTGGTTAAAAAGCTTGAGGAATCTGTTTTTGATTCTATTCTAATTCAGTTTCCACCTTACATTCAGCCGACACAACAACAAGCTATTTCTTATATCAATGAGCTGCTACAACATACCACCAAAAACGTTGTCCTTTATAATAATCCTTTCCGAACAGGATTTGAGCTAAGTGCTGAATCATTAAAGACTGTTATTAACCAGAAGTACTCTAACCTTGTAGGACTTAAAGAAGAGAGTGATGCCAAACGTCACCATAATACTGACTTACCAGATGATTTCATCATGTTCGCTGGTGGAGATGTAAATCTTACAGAAAAGATAATGAATGGCTGTAATGGACTTTCTAGTATGGTAGGAAATGTTTACCCACAAGAAATCAAACAAATTTTTAATGACTTATTAATGAATAAACCAGTAGACCTTTGGAAGATAAAACAATTAATTAATAAAGTTACAAGTGGTCAAGCCATCATAAACATAAAAAATCACTATAATTCTTTAGGTATAAAAGTAGGGGCTTGTCGTTCTCCTATTAACTAACGGGAGAAGTCCAAAAATTCGCTTAATTTAATTAAAATGTTTAAAAGTAACCGTCAAGTAGAAAACAACATTTTATTATGTTCTCTGCTTTACGGTTACTATTGTGGAACAATATGGAAGTGTGGCAATCCAAACAATAAATGAATTGATTACCTAATTTAGAAAAGATTTAGTATTAAATGCGGAGGATCTATAGCGATCATGGGTATTTCACAAAAAACCAATCAACTAGGACAACCGAAACCGGATCTAAAGCCTAGAATAGGATTACTTATTATAGGTATCATCCTAATGGGAGCCAATCTCAGAGCCCCACTAACATCAGTGGGTCCACTAATAAATTCTATACGTGACAGTTTAGGCATATCTAATATACTAGCAGGGACAATAACTACAGTACCTTTACTTACTTTTGCATTCTTATCCCCTTTTGCCCCTAAGTTAGCTCAACGTTTTAGTACGGAGTTTATCCTATTTATTTCTTTAATCTTATTAACCATTGGATTTGGAATACGTTCTTTTGGTGGTGTAATAACCTTATTTATAGGAACAATCTTAATTGGTTCATGTATTGCCATTGGTAATGTATTACTCCCCAGTCTCATTAAACATAACTTTGCACAAAATGTAGGAATGATAACAGGGATTTATATAGTCTCTATGAATTTATGTGGAGCTATTGGATCCGGTATAAGTATCCCCATCTCCTCATTATCAGGATTAGGATGGTCAGGAGGTCTCGGATGCTGGGGAATCTTATCTCTTCTTACACTTTTCTTTTGGTTACCACTAATACAAAATCAACATAAATCTATTAGATTTGTACAAACTAAAAAGAAAGTTAAATCTATAAACTTATGGCATTCTAAACTAGCATGGAATGTCACGTTATTTATGGGTTTTCAATCCTTAATCTTTTATACCATGATAACGTGGCTTCCTGAAATTCTTCAACAAAAAGGGCTGAACACTCATGCAGCTGGCTGGATGTTGTCTTTAATGCAATTTGCTATGCTTCCTACTACGTTTATTGTCTCTATTTTAGCTGGACGTTTAAAGAAGCAGCATTCATTAGTACTGGTTTCAGTCGTCTTGCTTATTGGAGGGGTATTCGGTATCTTACACGGAAGCACGATCCTTATTCCAATATGGATAATTATGGTTGGAATTGGAGTGGGATTTGCCTTTAGTTTAGCTATGATGTTTTTTAGTTTACGTACTCAAGATACGAATGAGGCAGCAGAATTATCCGGTATGGCTCAATCATTAGGTTATCTTTTGTCTGCTATCGGCCCTGTCTTATTTGGATGGTTGCATGATGTGACACATAATTGGAATACTTCCTTACTGATGTTAGTTTTAACTTCTGTTATTATCTTTATCACGGGTATAGGCGCAGGAAAAAATGAATATGTAGCATAGGATACCAGTCAGTAAACAAGAATACTTGGTTTTTAACCCAGTCTCAAAAACATTTGTTTTTGGGACTTTTTTGTAATTGGTATTAATATATAAAGGGGAATGGATAGTTGAAAACAAGAGAACTTCTTACCGACTGTCGCTATTTTATTGAACTAACGTTTCCCGTGAGTTGGACAAGATTATTAGAACTGAATGCTAATCCGTACTGGGATTCATAAATTCACTTAATCATTAAGCTCCCTGGAAATGATTTAGTTTCCTCACTCAAGCTCATGGAAGCGCTGCATGCTATTGTGCCGAACGGTACGACATATTTCTTGCAAATTACAATTAATATCTATTTTACACAACTAAGATAAGCCGTCCCCGACCCTCAGCCTCCAGTCATTACATCGTATGGTAGTACCAACAGGGTATTCAAAATCACATTCACCAATAAGAAGAAGCCAAGCTTGCGACAAATGACATTAGAAGCAGGATTGCAAAAAGCATGAATGAATTCATGTTTCTTTTCATAATGGATAGGAGCTATCGCTTTCGCTGTTGCTTCTGTGGCTATTCCTCTGCCGATGTGTCTATGGCTTAAACCTATACTTACAATCAAATATACATATATTGTGACACAATATATAAAACCCTTATTAAATAAAGACTAAATAATAATTTAATCAAACTGAAAGAAATACGGGTTTTGTGAAGATGTCTTAGAAAACCCGCATAGCAACGTGGATTCTTCATGATATAAATCAGGTAAAATTCATCAATCTCACTGTATTTATCCCTGAGGCTAGACTTAGGGGAGATTTGTGTCACTACAATTACTTAGTCCATATTCTCCCCATTTTTATCCAATGACAAAAATGTTCCTACATTAATGACGCAAAGTTACCTAAATAGGTTCACCGATTTCACATTGATCCTTGAAGTCCATTTGTTCATTTTAATTGCCTTGTAGCTGGCCATATTGTTAAGTATCTTTTGAAACAAAAAAAAGAACGACTACCTACTGGAAGCCGTATAAACCGTGCCAAACAGTTATTCTATTATTAACTCACCCTTAATTCTATACTTCACCTTATTATTAGAATGCTCTTCTTCCCTCTTCGCCATATGTATCTCAGGTTCAATCAAAAACTCTTCTGTACATAATTTACTTTCATTATTCGGATCTTTGTACACCAATATGATATTCAAACTGAATAAATCCAAGTTTTCATTAAATGCCTTTATGTTCAATAAGTATATGTACCATCTAGGAAGATGTATTTTTATACCGTGTTTTTCTGCGCCAACAGGATGAATCGTTCCCAATTCCTCAAGATGAAAACTGATTTCATGTTTGATATTTTCTACTTTATTAAATGAAATAACGACTTTTTCTTCTTCCTCAGAAAGATAAAATGAATGATTATCTTCATCATTGAAAGCGGTATGATCTTTCATAAAATCATTTAATTCATCAAAATCAACCGCAATCTCAACCATGACATTTTCTGCTGGGATATTTCCATGATTATAAACTTCTAGATAAACACTAGATTTATCGTCTTGAAACGATGATTCCTCCACACCACTTCCCCAGTCCTGAAAGAGTGATTGATGGAGTTCAACTTCAAATGTTTTAGACGGTATGGCTAAGTTTACTTTTCTACTATTCTTCTGTTCGTCACTCGCCGTTTGATGACTCTTTTTCAATCGAAGCACAGCAAACACAGAAATGAATGTCGCTAATACTACTCCACCAATAGAAATGATTAGTACCAATAGTTGTATCTTCACCGATTTGTCCTCCGTTTCTATTTTCTTCATTATACACTATCCACTTATTCACTATATCTATGAATGGTATCTAACTGCTAAAGTCCTATGTTTGATCACACAAAGATAACGTTAATGTTGCATAAAAAAGAATCCACGTTTTCATGGGTTTTAACCAGTCCATTATAAGAAAATCCGTCATAAGGTAAGCAGGCTCTCCTTGTTCACCTAGCATCCAAAAGCTTACATCACTTTCTCATGACCTCTTATCTACGAATTTCGCAAATTTCTTTCAAATGTAAAGTATTTGTGAAAAAATTGACTATCCTGCCCTTTAGTTTAATAAACTTGACTTTTGATGCCACGTGCATCGCTAATCCCTTCTGCTCTTCTGCATTACAGGTAAATAAGCTCTTCACTACAAATCCAGACGACCAAACTCCCAACCTAACCTTCCTCATCTCTTTTGTAATCTGTCGTGCTGA
Source organism: Paenibacillus sp. T2-29 (assembly GCF_052921365.1). Classification (NCBI taxonomy): domain Bacteria; kingdom Bacillati; phylum Bacillota; class Bacilli; order Caryophanales; family Paenibacillaceae; genus Paenibacillus; species Paenibacillus sp. T2-29. The sequence continues at coordinate 366,298 of NZ_JBREVE010000005.1, forward strand.
GTGAGCACAACAAAAAGAGATCAACGGTCGAAACACGTTGATCTCTTTTTGTCGTCTCACTCTGCTTTTCTTTTTCTACCGTTCTCGTCACTCGCAGACCGAGAAGATACAAACTCAGTATCCTCAGGGTTATGTGTCCCCCTCTGTTCTATTTCTAATGCCTACAGTTTTTTGGTGTTTGTATATCCAATGTCACTGGATCATTTCAAACGGACAAAATGTATTTCTCCAAGCCTATTTTCAAACCGTCTTCATCATTACTCGATGTGACCCAGTCGGCAATTTTCTTAACTTCCTCTGGCGCATTCCCCATTGCAATTCCTAGGCCTGCGTACAAAATCATATCCATGTCATTATAGTTGTCTCCAATGGCCATCGATTCACGATAAGTAATATTAAATATCCCCTCGAGTTCCTGAATGGCATACGATTTGGACACCATCTCATCCATAATTTCCAGATAGGTTCCCTTGGATTTATAGACACTGATACCAGTAACTTCATTTTTGATTTGTTGTACAAGCCGCTCAACGTCTTCGGGAGGTCCCATGCATAAAATTTTGTGAGTTTCATGATCTTCTTCTATATATGAGGAAAGCACCTTCTGTATGGGAGAGCCATTAATAATTCCCGCTTCCTGAATTACCCAAGGATTTTGAGTGTTATCAACGATCCACTGGTCATAGCCATATAAGTTAAAACTAATAGAAGGATAATGATCCGATACAATATCGTATATTTGTTTAATGCTCTTTTTCGATAAACAGATGCTATGGAGGATTTCCCTATTACAGCCCAATATTAGACCACCGCTATAACAAATGACGGGAGCATTAATATTGAGCTCTTGCTGAAGAGGAAAAATGCTGCTTGGCATTCTCGCTGAAACGAGTACAAAAGGGATATTTCCTCCCACAACCTTTTGGATTGTATTTTTGGTGTCGAATGTAATTTGATGTTTTGAATTTAACAACGTCCCGTCAATATCGCTAAAGATTGCTTGTATCATGGCCCATGCTCCCTTGCGATTTTTTATCACTTTTCTTCCTCAAGCACCTTGATAACTTCTACTCCGCTATCCTGCAACAACAGCAATGAATGCTTCGGGGCATCCTGATTTGTAATTAGAATATCAATTTCGGAAAAACTCAGACCTTTAAACGGGCTTGTTAAATTAAATTTTTTGAAATCGGCAAGTAAAAATACTTCTCTGGCACGCCTCGATACCAGCTTTTTAACTAAAGCATCATCACGGTTCGCAAAATACACTCCGTCTTCCATAATGGCGGCAGCTCCTAAAAAAGCTTTGTCAAAAAAAACATCGTTCAACTGCATAGCCGTGTCGTAGTCATAAAAAAAACGGTTTTCATGATTAAATTTGCCCCCGAGCAAATTTATGTTAATTTCACTTTTTGCTGATAAAGCTTCTGCATTATCCAACGAGTGTGTGTAAACCGTCAGATTCTTGTCCAATTGCCCACAGAGCAGTTGAATGGTAGTCGATACATCCATGAAGCATACATCTCCGTCAGCGATATGCTCAGAAGCTGCTTTTGCAATAAGCATCTTTTGCTTTGTTGCTGAGGTTACACGTTCCTTGTAGGCTCTTATTTCTTCTTTTAATAAGGGTAAGGCAATACCTCCATGGGTTCTGATAACCCCCCCTTCATGAACAAGCTTAATAATATCCCTTCTTGCCGTATCTCTCGAGATGTTCAATAAATCGCAAATTTCCGAATTTGATAATTGGTTACGGCTTTGGAGATACTCCAAAATTTTTAAAAGTCGTTCCTCTTGGTGAATATAATCCCTCCCCCTTTCCCTATATTCATCATAAGCAATTTAACGCTTTTTGTTAAGTGTTTTTAAGTGTTTTTTTCAAAAATTAAGCAAACCGCTTATATTGAGTATTTCACATGATAAGTCCCCGATCCGCATGCACATCGCATTAAGAGTCCAGGGACTTTATACATTTTGCCTATTTATTGATAAATTCAATCTTTTGACATCTGCAGTGTCGGTTTTTAGTTTGAAGTGGATTGATTATAAAATGCTTGCACTCCTCGCGTATTAAAATAGGAAACTAATCCACATCTAATCCTACAACCGGCTCCATAACACACTCCCTAATATTAAAGTTGCGGCCACTCCCACGATGGTTCTCCCCCATAGCTTCGCTTGTGATACGAGATCCCTGTCTCAACCAGCTCAAACATGGTCATTGAGGGCAGTGAGAGAACTGTTTTCACGACGGGGCCCGCCCCAATAAAGTCAACGTTCTCTCGGCTACCGCCATCATATGATGCCTAAGAAAAAAGGCCAACCAGAAATCTCTGATTGACCTAAATAACACGAAATAAAGTCCTAGACTATCGCTATTTTATTGAGCTAACGTTTCCCGTTAGTTTGACAAGATTATTAGAACTGAACACTAAATCCGTTGAATTTATGAATCCCAGTTCCAAATTTGACGAGATCATGTTCCCTCAGAAATTTAACTGCAATTTTTACTTCATCTAAAATTATTGGATTAAGTCCTAATGTATTGTGAGAACCGTATACCATTTTGATGTTGGGTATTCTTGCAATCTTTTCTAATGAATTCACTAAATCAACAGGGTTCGTTGAAGGATAAAAGGCATATATTGGCGCTTCATCATAGAGCAGATCGCCAGTAAATAAATACCCTTTTGTTTCATCGAAAACTGAAATATGGCCAGGAGAATGTCCTGGAGTGTGATATATAATTAATCTTCTGTCCCCTAGATCGAATATATCACCATCCTTCAACAAACCTGTCGGCTTTCCTTTAAAGAGTTGGTATGTATCCGGATTAAACCTTTCTGGAGTAGGCAAGGTTATATCTCTTCTAATATTCTTCCTGATTTGCTCTATTGTTAAGCCTTGAATCCCGTTAATTAGCCAGTCTTCATCTCCTTTATGGACAAAGATCCGTTCAAATTCGCCATGGTTACCTATGTGGTCAGTGTGGACATGTGTCGTAATAACTTTTAGAGGTAAAGATGTCAACTGCTCTGTTATTCTTTTGATACTATCAATCCCAAGCCCTGTATCAATTCTAACTCCATTTGCTTATTCGTCAGGGGCTACACTAATCTGCAGTGGGTCGATCTGAAAATCCTCTCCCTCTTGGGAAAATTGTTGAAAAACTTTTCCAATGTTCCCTTGTAAGACAGGTAGGATAATAGAAATTCCAGTCGCTCTCCCCCTGTTAACGCTCTCCTGATCATAGTGTAGCCTTCCTCTCGCAAAAACCTACAACTTAAAATGGTTGCAATATGTCGAATGCTGAAGTAAAATTTTTTAAGCTCATTTCATATAGGAGGATAACAATGATTTATAGAAACGCTACTGTTGATGATATATCTGCTATAGTGGAATTACAAAAAAAAATATCACATTACAACCATTAGTGAAAAAGACAAACCCGATGGCTTCGTAACAACCTTATTTACAGAAGAACAATTTAAGGAATTAATTGAAAAAGAAAATGGAATTACAATTGCGTGTCATGGCCAGAAGATTATTGCTTATCTGATGGCTGCCTCATGGAAGTATTGGGCTAAGTGGCCTCTTTTTCAATTTATGATTGGCGATTTGAAAGATACAGAATATAAGGGGATTACGCTTTCTACTGAAAACACTTATCAGTATGGGCCAATTTGCATTGATATGGATTACAGGGGGACGGTAGTACTCCGAAAGGTTTTTGATTTTTCCAGAATGCAAATGAGTAAAAAATATCCGATATTGATAACTTTTATAAACCACATCAATCATAGATCTTACGCTGCCCATACCAAAAAGCTTGGTCTTGACGTGATTAAAAGCTTTGATTTCAACAATAATACTTACTATGAATTGGGTTGTTTCACATCAGAATGATTGGATGTAATTGTAATTTTGGACCATACATAAGCCTATTTTACCATCTCAATACCAAACCTCATGGAAATCGCCCTTCAACTAACCTACCAGACCAATTTAAGGGCGATTAGAATTAGAGATATTACCGATTAAGATCGAAACGACTAGCATTGAATCAGCTTAACTTACCGGTCAAAAATTGTGCCTCCCCCAGTCCAAAACTCCAATCATCATCATTATTTTCAACAATAGATACCATTAAATCGGTTGGTGCGATGCCGCATTCAGCTTCTAACCTTTCAGCCAGCAAGGAATAGAGCTTTTGTTTCTTCTCTTTTGGCCGGGCTTTGCTTATTATGGAGAGAATAACTAGACTATCGGTACGGTTAAATCCTAGCCCAGTATCCTCAATAATCATATGGTCCGCCGGGTGTTCGTGAACGATTTGGTAACGATCTCGCTCAGGAACGTCAAAAGCTTCCACAACAACTTGGTGGGCAACATCCAAAAGTTTTTTCAGGCTTGCTTTATCTCGTCCTTTAATAAGATCAAAACGAAGTAATGGCATTTTAACTTCCTCCCTTTAATAAAAGTTATTTTTCCCTATTTATTATCAACCATTCTAATAAAAGAAAATTACCGGACTAAGGGTACACGCTCCTCCAACAGTACCAGTAGCTGCTCTTCAAATGATTCTGAAAACTTCATATGAGATGGATTTTGAGCAGTTCTAAGTTTGATGCGGTATTTATTCAGATAATCTGTGATCCGGTAAACTGCTTCTTCCGAAACTTCTGATTGCTCAGGCAGAAAGAAGTTTACTCCGAAAGGCTGGCAGACTTTTTAATTATATTCGTTAATAGCCTCCAATCTTTTGAACAGTTTATTAAACTCTTTTAATTTAGCCTTATCCTCGACTTTGGCCCCTGAACAATAGAAAGAAATATTACCGTTGCCTTCATCTAAAGAATTCATTTCTTCCAGTACTTTTTTTAGATTTTTTGCAGTTCCATTATTTCCATCAATTATATTAACATCCGATGAAAATAATTTTCTAAATATATCTTTATAGTAAGAAAAGTGAGTACATCCTAAAACAATAGTTTCATACTTACTTAAATCATATATAGATAATTGTTCTTGAAGATAAGGCAGCACTATTTGCTCGTTAAACTCAAAACTTTCTGCAAACTGAACTAATTTCGGAAGAGGTAATAAATCAACAACATGTTCGTTATCTAATTTAGTAATAAGATTTTGAAGTCTTTCTTCCCTTAGAGTCAAAGCAGTAGCAGTTACTAAAACTCGTTTATCTATATTTTTTTTTGTTTTAACAGCTGGTTTTACGGCAGGCTCCATACCAATGATTGGAATACTGTATTTTGCCCTTATTTCTTCGATTGCTGCGCTTGTGGCAGTATTACAAGCAATCACTATCGCTTTTACTTTTTGCTGGCTAATAAATTCTATAGCATTTAAAACATACTTTTTAACTTCATCTTTCGTTTTGTGCCCATATGGAACATTTATTGTATCTGCGTAATACATATAATCTTCATTAGGTAAAACTTTTAATGTATCATGCAATACAGTAATGCCTCCAATACCAGAATCAAAAAAACCTATTTGCATTTTTCTATTCCTCCAATAAGGAATTAATTCACCAATTCCAATTGTATCTGGTTCCAATGTAAATTACCCAGGATCTAACTAAAGCTCTTGATCAGGATGAATACGAGCATGGTTCAAATTTCCTATCGCTCCTTTTTGACTTGAAATGACTGCACCGGATAGCAATATTATAGCAGCAACAACAAGCACCAAAGTGGCAAGAAGTAGTGATAGGCTATAGCTATGCGCCACTTCTAAAACGATTCCGACTCCGATTGGACCGAGTATTTGCCCGATACCAAAAAATCCTGTCATCAAAGCAATTGCTCTATTACCACTAAATGGTCTAGACATACGTGCTGCGGCGATAGCGAGCATGGAAATGCCCATAAAAGTGCCTCCAAAAAGGACAGATCCTAACGTCACGCCGAATATATTGGGAAGCCATACCGGTAGTATGACCCCAACAGCCTGCAGGATAAGCGCAATAATCAATGGTTTGATGTAACCGACTTTACTCGCCCACCAGGACCAGATCACTGTTGATGGTACCGCCGCTATCCCAACGATAATCCAGCTAAAGTCAGCAAAACTTGACATATGAGGCATTTGCTTAACCATTGCTACAAGAAACGTCGCGCTTACTATATAACCTAACCCCTCAAGTCCATAAGCAATAAGTAGCCAGCCGAAAATAGATGGATTTTCCGCTGATGAACTCAGGGATTCAGCATTTTGAGTTATAGGTTTCGGCTCTTTATCGTGGATAAATGACCAAACGGGTACGATAAGGATGATACTAATGATCAAAAGGCCGATCCAAGGCCCCCTCCAAGTGAAAATGCTAAGAAAAGGCGCAAGTAAACCAACTAAAACAATACCAACGCCAACTCCTCCGTAAAATATACCTACCCAATTTTCACGCTTATCTGAAAACAACGCATCCAACACTAAACTTGATGATAGAACGAAAATAAGGCCGCTACTAATTCCAGCAAGAAAGCGCAAAATCATCCACCACAAAAATGATGAAGTGATTCCCATAAGTCCCGTTAAAATGATGCAGAGTACCAATTGCATCCGAAGATGATAGGCTCTTCGGGATCCCCAGGTTATGAAACCTGCACCAAAGGCAGCGATAAGGTAACCCAAGTTATTACTCCCTGCCAAATATCCGGATTCCGTAGCGGATAGATGAGCTTGTGATTGCATCAATGGAAGTATATGAAAAACGTCCGATTCCCATTGCAATAATGAGCATAACTAAACCACCGATCATGGTCTTTGTGGAATTAAACAATTTCGCATTTTTAGCTCCTGAATTCTCCATGAGACTGACCTGTCACCCTTCTAAATTCAATTTACCTCTTAATACATCAATTAATATGAACATAAGTCCTGGTTAACATTAAAAAAATCAATTCTTATAACAAAGAAATGACGGTAGACACCATCCGGGATTTACCAACTTTTGAATCTTCAAATTCTATTGTTTTCCTAAAAAATCCAACATTAGTTCTCCAATTTCATATGCATGTGTTTCCAATGCAAAGTGCCCAGTATCTAATAAATGAATCTCGGCTTTAGGTAAATCTTTCTTAAAAGCCTCAGCACCAGCCGGAATAAAGGAAACATCATTTTCACCCCAGACTGCTAGCAAGGGCGGCTGATATTCACGGAGATACTGTTGAAACTCCGGGTACATTTTTACATTATTTTGGTAATCAAAAATTAAATCCAATTGTTTCTCATCATTTCCCGGCCGGGACATATAAGCAATATCAAGAGTATACCCATCTGGGGAAACTTGACTTTCCTTTGTTCCATCAACATATTGGCCCTTGATTGTGTTAGGCGCAAATGCTGTCCTATAACTTTCCCTTTTTTCTTGTGTAGGATAACGCCAATAATCTTCTCGTGCCGCCCATTTTCCTCCTAGTCCTTCAAGATAAATGTTGCCATTTTGGCTTATTATTGCTGTTACACGTTCTGGATGGTGCTTGGCAATGCGAAAGCCAATAGGGGCTCCGTAGTCAAAGACATATAACGCATATTTAGTAAGCCCTAGTTTATCGATGAAAGTTTCGATAATTTCAGTAATATGGTCAAATGTATACTGGAAATCTTCTCTGTCAGGTGATGAGGTATTCCCGAACCCCGGATAATCAGGAGCAATTAAATAGTAGTCTTTTTCTAAAATAGGTATTAGCTCTCTAAACATATGACTTGCGGATGGAAAGCCATGAAGCAATAAAATGACTGGCTTGTTGGGATTACCAGCCTCACGATAAAATACGTTTAATCCTTCTATCTCTAATGAATGATAAGCCCTCATACTATAACCTCCTGTTTTCTTCATAAGACCTGCCGTTTACTAAACTAATTGTAACTCCTCAAAAATATCGTGTAAAATGAATTTATACGATTTGTAATATCAAAATTATCAATAATAAAATGGAGGAATGACGGTGGACATCCGGGACTTGCAGATTTTTCTGGCGGTTGCGAACGAAGGCAGCATTACCAAAGCAGCCGAAAAAATGGAATATGTTCAGTCGAGTATAAGCATCCGTATCCAGCAGCTTGAAAAGAAACTGAAAACAGCGTTATTTCGTCGTGGCCGGCAAGGGGTTCGGCTCACAACATCCGGAGAGACACTCAAGTCCTATGCTGAGAAAATTGTCTTTCTTACTCAAGAGGCAGAACGAGTCGTGGCAGATAACTCAATCCCAAGAGGCCCGCTTCGGATCGGATCGCCTGAAACCACAGCTGCGATTCGGCTACCATCTATTCTCACTGATTACCATAAATCCTATCCAGAGGTGGATTTGGCATTAAAAACTGGAACGACGGAAGAACTTATCCATTTAGTGTTGAAATACGAGTTGGACGGAGCTTTCGTAGCTGCGCCAGTTGATCATGCTGAGCTCGATATTACTGAGGTAGGGGTTGAGGAACTTGCGTTTATATCGGGAGGACAATTCCCCTCAATAGATCAGCCTGAACAATTGCAAAATCTGACTTTACTAGTATTTCGTGTTGGGTGTTCATACCGACGAAAACTCGAGGATTGGTTACATTTGCAAGGAATTATTCCTGCTAAGATCATGGAGTTCGGAACATTGGAAGGAATCCTTGGATGTATTCATGCTGGTCTCGGAGTATCCCTTTTACCTCGCTCGGTGGTTGAAAGAGCCACGGTTCAATATAACTTGCGATCTCAAGAAATCTCGGAAGAATTCTATAAAACCCCGACTCTATTCATACGTCGTAAAGATACTTATGAAACTGCAGCTATGTCCGAATTTATCCGGATTTCAAAACAGAGGTTCATTCTTACGTAATCTGCCTTCAAAGTTATCGACAATATCCTACATTTTAGAGCACCATATTAACGAGAACAAACCATACTGTGTAATTAACTTATAGAAACCGCAGCCTTCTAGCGGACTGGCGTCATGGGCAACAAAACAAAGAAAGCAGCTGATCACATTGGTCGGCTGCTTTCTTGTTGTTATAGAGCTAACGGCTGTAAAAAACTTCGATAACATTACCATTCAAGACATTGCAGACCAAGCAAACGTAAACCGTGGTACGATTTATCTTCATTATCAGGACAAATATGATTTATTGAATCAAATCATGGAGACACACATTAATGAATTAAATGAAATAGATACCTGGGTATGTCAGATGGAATGGGCTGATGCTCTTGTTCCATATTTGCAGCCAAAAATGCATGTCCGCTAATGATAAGCGTATAGAACGGTTAAAATGTTAGCGAGCCCCCTTATATTAAACTTCATGATCCTTAAATTATAAATATCTCGCTACATGTTTTCTAACAAACACATTTCCATCTGTAACTAATGTAAGTTTCATAAGATCCACCTTCTAATTAACTTAAAAATGTCCTAGCAATCACTTGGTCTAGGTGCAGAAGGGCCAAGACCAATGGAACAAAGCCAATTCAGTACTACCTCGTGCAGCACGTTGATGTTGTCTACCTGGCAGTGTTCTAATCCGCCAAGTCTTCTATCCTCTATGGCGAAGAACGTCTTATTTTTCGAACCAGCCTGCTCGTAATTTTTAAGAGCTTGCGTTAGTGGATTGGGCTGAACTAATATCTCTTCCGCACCGTGCATCACAAGAAGCGGGCATTCTATCTGGTGAAGCACGCCCTCGAGATTGTAGGCAAAACGAGGATTTTCCGCAAAGTCATCCAAGCTTTTTGCACCCAGGATTCTCATGCCGTGAGCAGCCAAACTCGGCGGCATCCATTTTAGCATTGCTTCCCAGTCGAATGCGTGGGTGCCTCCGTCAGAGATGACGGCAGCAATCCTGTGGTCGAAGGAAGCAAATCTAAGGGAGTCGTATGCCGCAAAGCTCTCACCATGGACAATAATCTTGCTAGGATCCACTTCCGATCTAGTCAGAAGAAAGTCGATTGCTCTTGAATGAAAAGCCTCGCTGTCAGCTCGTCTGCCCTTTCCCTTTTCGTACATTGAGAGACCGGTCCCAGGCTGGTCATAGACCATAAAGTTATATCCACACGAAATAAAGGCAGGCCCTAGCCAGAAATAGTTCTCAATTGACCACTCATCACCACCATTGAGAGCCAAAATTGTGGGCTTCGGACCTTTTATCCAAGAAGGTGAGAAAAAGTACCCATCCAACTTGACATCCTCATAATCTACTTGGATTTTCTCGGGTTTGACATCGAAGTACTTTCCGGCAGCTTCGAAGAGTTCATTTACCTTCCTAAATATACGGATTTTCTCGGTGTCATTATCCATCACAGCATACTCAGCGATTCGGTGGTAATTGCAAGCACGAATGTAGCAGTTACGTGCTGTATACCAGTTTCCAAAAGCTTCTGCCTCCTTGCCGTGTCTTTCCAAGGCCTCTGCTGTTATGAGCCATTCCCTATGCCATGTTTCCTTATCATTGGGATCTATTTTTTTGCATGCTTCATAAATTTCGGTGACATCAGTAGCACCAAGACTTGCCATGCCTAGAGCTTTAGTTACTTGATATGACATCATATAGTTGTTTGGCCAACGGCTGAATTCAATTGACATTGCAGTATCCTCCTTTTCTAGCTCTATTGATTACTCCCATCCTTCTCTGATTAAGCACAAGGGTGTATGTTTCGAAATGAGCACCTATCTATGTCGGTGCCGCAAACTTAATTTTCTACCATATCATTTCCTCCTATCAATTTACTTGTAGTGTTTAAGCTACAAGTAAATTTTAAGATATAAAAATAAAGCTTCTCTAAAAGGAAAATAAATCTTTATAAAGAGAATATAAAAAATCATAAAGTACTAAAAAGCAAAAAGACCACTGCCTATGTTCTGTACTTTCAACCAGCAGCGGCCTCTAAATTATTGTAAAAAAATAAAATTAATGTTTTGCAAGTGGAAGGCTGAACTTTATGCCCAGACCGCCATACTCAGAAGAATATGCATAGATTTCTCCACCATGATGTTCAATAATTGATTTACAGCTTGCAAGTCCAAGCCCTATCCCGCCATTTTCAATTTGCCGAGATTTATCCACAGTGAAAAATTTAAGAAATAGTGAAGAGATATCCTTATCCGGCACTCCAGTCCCATTATCCTCAATTTCAAAATAGGCATAAGAACCTTGTGAGTATCCAGTCATATACACTTTCAACTCATTATTTCCTCCATATCTTACAACATTACTGAAGAGATTACCAAAGACCCGACCAATCATAATTTCATTGACCATAAGCATTACATTTCCCGTGAATAAATGTTTGTAAACAAGCTCACAGTCAAGTCCTGATAGCTCATATTCATATTCTAGGGCAATGTTTTCAAATAATTTTGATGCATCAACGGGTTTCACAGTCATGGATTCTAAATCCTGTTTCTCTTTGGTGAAGCTTACAAAGTCATTGATGAGTTCAGCCATATATTTTGACTTTTTTTGTATCAACTCATAATATTCCTGCTTTTCATTTTCTGATAGACCCTTTTGCATAGCTAACAGTTCAGCAAAACCATTAATAGATGTTAATGGTGCTTTTAGATCGTGAGCAATGGCAGCAATGATATCCGTTTGCTCTTTGTGTGCTAGTTGGAGCCTCTTTTCCATCTTATTAAAGTGATTATAAAGGTCTCCAATTTCATCATTACTCCTTAATGCAAGTGGAGGCAATGGATGCACAATATTTATTCTTTCCAATCTGGTATTAAGCAGTCCGATTGGTTTTTCTATAAAAAAATAAATATACATAATCAAAATAATAAAGATGAAACAGGCAATAGCAAATATAGGAAAGAGTAATCCTATATATGAGGGATTCAGTAATGAACTGGATATAGGTGAATATGCTGCAAAGATAAACTTTAAATAGATTCCAATTGAAACCATAAAAACTATAAACATCACTAGGAACAGTAAAGGCAGCTTTATTTTCAGTTTCATACCATTACTCTCTTTCCTTATACTTATATCCGATGCCCCAAATTGTTTTAATAAAGTCATATTCAGGACCAAGTTTCTTACGGATATTTTTTATATGAACCGTTACGGTATTTAATTCTCCGTATTCGTCTCCCCAGACATATTCATATATCCGCTCACGAGTCAATACATTATTGGGGTTATGCATGAGCATGGACAATATTTGAAATTCCTTTGTTGATAAGTTAAGCTTTCTGTTATTTAGAAATGCTTCAAAGGTCTTATCATTCAAGATGAGAGGAGAATCTGTCCCTTCTCTATTGGGACTAAGTTCATTCCACTCTTTAAGCAGCCTGTCAACTTTTCTGAAGTTGGCCCTTATCCTGGAAGTAAGCTCCTGAATGCTAAAGGGCTTTGTCATATAATCATCTGCCCCTATTTCGAGCCCAACGATTTTATCAATATCCTTATCCCGAGCGCTTAAAAACAGAATTGGAGCATTATAAGAATTTCTGATGCTTCGGCAGACATCAAGACCATTCATACCAGGCATCATTATATCAAGAATGATGAAATCAATGTGATTTTCTTTCAATGCACATAAGGCTTCTTTCCCAGAATATGCTGGAATCGTTTCAAATCCCTCATAACTTAAACTCTTTGTTATGAGTTTTACTATATCTTTATCATCATCTACAATTAATATCTTTTTTTGCACTTTTGCACCTCCGAGCTGCTTTAATATACTTTTGCGAGTCTACCAGTTGCGGCAGCATGATGCAATGAATACAATAACAAGAATAGCGACCAGATTGGCCATCCCGCCCTAAATGAGAAACGAGACGGCCAAAATTAACACAGCCTGCGTAAACAAAGCGATGCTGGCTAACAAAGGCGGTGAATAACGGTCCACCAAAGGACCCCCGAGAAAGCTGAAAATCGACGCCGCAGATACGGCCGTATACGTGAAGCTGGTCATCGCCACCGACTGTGTCGATTGCTGAACAAAATACAGCAGGACGATAGAATAAATGCTATCCGCGATATTGGCAGAAGTACGAGATGCGAAGAAACGGATAAAACGGCTATCCTTAAACAATAGATTCACATCTTCATCTTCTTACTGCAAAATAGTCAAAGCATTCAAAAGCCTGTCACGAGCAGTCTGGAAGATTTGATGGATATACTGCCGGTTTTCTTTATATGGAATAGTAAGTGAAATTTTCAGAATATCCCCTACATGCTCTGACTCGAAGAAAATAACCTTGTTGACATTAGTCTGTGTGCTTTCAGTATATAGATTGTCGAGCAATTCTGCATTATCGCGTCCCTCACCTAAATAGTTGAATACGATGGGCAGCTGTCCAAGTCCCTTTTTCAAAAAGCTACTGGATACTGGGTAAGCTTCCTCCATTTCCGCATTGAAGATCAGGTTGAAAAAGTTCAAATGATAGCGTGAAGCAAAGTCCAGATGGGTATGGATGCTCTTTTCATAGGGTTCCATGTCATCTTCCTGCAGTACAACGGGGATATGATCAATACACTCGCCTACGATTCCAAAATAATTCCGGTCGCCATATTGCCTTCCATAATTAGTAAGCCAAAGCGGAACATCAGAGCCTTCGAAATAGCTGCTGAAAAAACGTACAGCCATTTGAAGCGAAATCTCCCACATCATCGCAGGGCCGTGCTGCTCTGAAATTCCGCTTAAATTCAGCGTACAGCGATATCTAGTAGTGTCAGCATAGTTGCGTTCTTCGGTCAGCGCGTGGATACGTTCATTATTCTCACCAAATCTCTGAAGTTCGAATTGCTCGCTGATTTCCTGATCCCTGATTCCTTGAGGGCCTTGACGGATATGGTTCACATAATCCCGGTACTGCACCTCTTCTGTCGTATATTCCTGTTGCGGGTGATGATATTCATCAAGAAGCTGTCTGCGTAAGATGTCGCTGCTCGTAGCATCAAAGATGATGTGCGAGCAAGGAAATAACAACAGATGTTCACGCAAATTTAAGCGAACCAGGACAATCCGGTACTGCAACGATTGTGTAAGTTCATAAGGTTCTAAAAACAGGCTGGAAGCGATAGATAAAAGTAGCCTGCGTTGTGCTTGTATCGGCTGATCCGAGAGATCAACAATCGGTAAAGAAAGATGCTCTGGAGCTGGATGCAGTTCCCATTCCCATGCTCCGGACGATTGAACAAGCACACTTCTTAGCAATTCATGGCGGTGAAGAAGCCGCTGAACTGTTGCGGTCAAACGCTCGGTGTCCAAGTAGCTATCTAACTGTATTGCCATGCCCGAGCCTGTAAAATGCTGCAAATGATACTGCTGAGCTGGTGCAAGCGGATAGCACCCAATAGCATTTAGACTTAATATATTGGTATTCCAGCTTATATTTGACTCGGCAATGCTAGCAAGCCATTCATCGGCTTGTAGTTTAAGTAAGGTTTCTTGTTCTTCGTTAGTTGGTAGAGTCCCAAAAATTCTATCTGGTTCGTCGGTTCCCCAGCGAACGATATAATGGGGATGAAGGTCTGGATGGATACGAGATTGGATAAACGCTGTGATTGCCTGAACTTGTTCTGTGTGAAAAGGCTTAACTTGCAGGAACAAGTAGTCTTGCTTATCGGCGGATACGAAATGAAGCCATGCCTGTACACCAAACGCATCGGCAATTGCCTGCTCAACCTCCTGAGTTTTCGCAATAAGCGTATCCGTGTTCTCTCCGCCCTCTTCACCACGTTGTAACAGCTTGGCCAGGTTTCTGATCGTTTGATATCGCAGCAATTGATGTATATCCAGTGGAATGTTCGATTCCTGCATTTTGGATACCAGCTGAATGGCCTTCAATGAATGACCTCCAAGCTCGAAAAAGCCGTCGTCAATGCCGACCTTTTCAACGCCAAGCACTACTTGCCACAGGTCCGCCAACTGTTGTTCCACTTCATTAGTCGGAGCAACATATTCCATATCGGTACCGCTGGCCATTTCTGGTTCAGGCAATGCTTGGCGGTCGATTTTACCGTTCGTTGTCAGAGGAAAAGCCCGCAGGAACACATACTGGGCAGGAATCATATAATCCGGCAACTGGCCAGTCAAATGGGTCTTCATATCACTCTTAGATAGCGGTACGTCGGTTGAGATATAAGCACAGAGCGTTTTTTGACCATCGTTTGTGCTTTTTACCGTTACGTGCGCCTCCTGAACTGCATCATGCCTCATGAGCTGGGTTTCAATTTCCCCAGGTTCAATACGAAATCCGCGGATTTTAACCTGCTGGTCTATCCGTCCGAGATACTCCAGATTGCCATCGGGTAGCCATCTGCCCAAATCACCTGTCCGATACATTTTTTCGCCCGGAATGAATGGATTAGGGACAAAATTTAGCTGGGTCAGATCATCCCGGTTCAGGTAGCCACGCGCGAGACCATCCCCGCCAACACATATTTCTCCTTGAGCACCAATGGGCAGCAGCCTGCTTGAAGAATCCATAATATAAACGGTTGAATTGCCAATCGGACGGCCAATAGGAATGCTGTTATATTCCTTATCAATCGGGAAATAAGTAGAAAAGGTGGTGTTTTCCGTAGGGCCATAAACGTTGATAACGTTCAGTCCCGGAGAATGTGATCTCACTGTATCAATGATCCCGGATAAAAGCACATCCCCGCCCACCAGCAGGTGATTTAGCGAAGCAAAGAGATTTGGTTTATGCTGGGTGAGCTGATTAAACAAAGGCGATGTCATCCACATCGTTGTAATATGATATCGATCCAGCGCTTCACCAAGCTGAACAGCATCCAAGATTACGGATTCCGGTACAATGTACAAGCGCAATCCGTTCAGCAAAGCTCCCCAAATTTCAAAAGTACAGGCATCGAACACGAGCGCCCCTGTTAGCAAAATGCGTTCGTTCTCGGCAAACGGCATGTAATTGGTGTTCTTCACTAGCCGTATGACATTCCGGTGTTCAATCATGACACCCTTGGGACGCCCGGTTGAACCGGATGTATACATGACATACGCCAGGTCGTCTGCTGTCATCGATTCAGAAAGAATGAAGTCGTCTGAATCGTAGGAGTTGATGTCTGCCAGATCCAGAACCATACCGGAGAAATTGAAAGTGTTCATCTGTTTTCCCTTGCCGGACAGGGTTAGCAAAATTTCGCTGCCGCTATCCTGAAGCATGAACATAATCCGTTCCTGCGGATAAGAAGGCTCCAGCGGCAAGTAGGCTTCACCCGCCTTCAAAATACCAAGAATACCGATAATCATTTCTGGTGAACGTTCAGTCAAAATGCCTACGATGGTATCCGTCACAACGCCCAGTTTCCGCAGTTTCGAGGCCAGTTGATTAGCTTTTATATTTAATTCGTGGTAGGTTAGCTCACAATCTTCAAATACAACCGCTACTGCTTCCGGTGTTTTCTCTGCTTGTTCTTTAAAGGCGCGATGTATAGTGTGATCCGATGGGTACGGTCTTCGTGTATCGTTAAATTCAAACAAAATCTGTTGTTTTTCCTCTGCCGTCAAAAGATCAATCTCCGAAACCCGGATATTTGGGTTCTGAATCACTTGCTCCATGATTTGGATGAGGTGGGCAGCCAATTGTTTGATCGCATTTTTGTTATACGTCAATGCATTATAACTAAATTTGATTTCCAGCTCGCGCCCAGGCATGACGATTACATTTAAATCATAGTTGGTCTGTTCAATATCCTCAACTTTACCAACACGGAGAGATTTGGATTTTACTTCCGTGTCCACAAGTTCTTCCGAAACGGGGAAATTCTCAAATGCAACAATATGCTGGATCAGGTTTTGTTTTAGTACACTATGGGCTTGAATATCAGCCAAGGAAAAATAGGAATACCGATTGGACTCCATCAAGGAATCCTGTATAGACGTAAGCAAGTCGGAAAACCGAAGTTCTGCGGAGCTTTTAATACGTACAGGTATGGTATTAATGAATAATCCGATCATATTTTCAATCCCAGGGATTTCATCAGGTCTGCCCGACACAACGGACCCGAAAATGACATCATTACTATTGTTGTACGCTTGTAGTAACAAGCCCCATACGGTTTGAAATAAAGTGCTGACGGTAACACAGTTTTGCTTGGCCATTTGCTCCATGCCTTGGGTCAGCTGCTCTCCCCATGTGCATATGAGCTGCTCTGCCTGAAACGAAGAATCAACGGAGCGGGTATAGCCGGGCACGACGGTTTCATTTTCAAAGTCATCCACATAATGGTTCCAGTATGCTGCTGCTTCCTCTTTATTTTGTCTTTCCAACCACTGAATAAAGCTACTGAATGGATAGACGGGCTCTAATGTTAAAGGCGTATCGTCCCGAAGTGATGTGTAAATTTCAAAAAAATCTTTGGCTACCGTTCGCAGGCACCAGCCGTCCATAATTATATGATGAGAAATCCAGATGAGCTTTGAGATATCCTCATCCCACTGCACAAGCGCTAACCGGATGAGTACTTCCTTCTCCAGATCAAAGCCTCTCTGCCGCTCTTCCTGTAAAATGGCTTGGAGTCGTCTCTGCTTTTCCGCCTCTGGTAGACCGCGCACATCTTCGGTATGCACAGGAGTAGCTGATCGTTCCTCCAGTACAACCTGAAGCGGACGATCCGTCTCCTTATACACGAATACCGTACGGAAAATATCATAGCGGTCAATCAGCCTTTGTAGGCTTCGGCTGATTAGGTTGGTATCCATAGCTTCATGAATGGTAATAATCGTTTGTTCGAAATAAGCCTCTGACTTTTCATCAGCTATGGCATGAAATAGCATTCCCTCCTGCATCGGGGAAAGCGGATAGAGGTCTTTAACTTTCACTTGGTGGTTTAACAGCTTATCCGTCAAGCGGTTTGCAATATTTTCAAACTGGTCCAAAGACAATTGCCCATATGTAAAATCCGTCGGGCTTTGTTCTGCTGTTTCCTTAGCACAGCAATGGCGAATAAGTTCGATCAGATGATTCTTAAAGCTGGCTGTAAGTTGTGCCACCGTCGATGCTTCATATTCACGCGCGTTATATTCGAATACAATGCTGAGTCTTTCATTAGCCACCACACCATGAATACCAAAGCCGGGTGCTTTTTCAGTCAGAGGGCTGATTGCAGAACCGGCAAACATGGATAGTGCCGAGGTACGCCATGTTGTAACTTCTCTGGCTTCTTCGTCAAAGCTAAAGCTGATCTCAGGTGGCTTGGCAGAAAAAAGGGTTGCTTTATCCTGCTGCTCCCTGTTGGTCAAATAGCGTAAAATACCATAGCCAGCACCCTGGTTGGGTACACGCCGCAAATTGTCTTTAACCAGCTTGATTTGATAGGCCAGATCTTCGGGCTTGCTCACATGTACCACAAACGGATATACGGACGTAAACCGGCCAACTGTACGGGATACGTCAATGTCTTTAATCCAATCCGTCCTGTTATGACTAGCCACCTGGACTGCAATTTCAGCATGTCCGCTCCATTCATAAAAAGCTAATCCTAGCGACGTCAGTAAAATATCATTTATTTCTGTATTGTAGGTATGGTGCGCGTGTTTCAACAGGTTTTCGGTTTCTGCCCGGCTGAGTGTCATTTCTGATTGGTGTACGTCACGGATGAGGCTAACCGAAACCTCATGATCTTTTGGCAGAGGACGTATCTCACGGGCTTCTACCTCATTCCAATAGTTTATTTCCTGACGCACCTGCGCGCTATGCGCGTACTTGGATAAACGTGCTGCCCATTCCTTATAGGAATCAGTTTTGGCAGGCAGTTGTAGCTTTTGACCGTTAGCAGCCTGCTGATAGGCTTTTTCCAGGTCTTCCAACAGAATTTTCCACGATACACCGTCTACGACAAGATGGTGAATGACGATTAATAAATGGTCGGCTTCCTGCAGCCGGAATAAAGCCAAACGCACAAGCGGGCCGTTACGCAAATCAAAGCCGCGTCGTAACGCGTCAGCCAATTGTAAGATTTCTGCCTCAGGCTGATCAGCATGTAATAAGTTGTAGCTTTCCAATGTGAAGCATTCACCTTCGGCTGTGCCTCTGTTATAGGCGACAGGTTCTTTTTCTCGCTCATCAAAGGTAATTCGCAAGGCATCATGGTGCGTGGTCAGCTTATCCATGGCGCTTCTCAGCCAGGTTTCATTCCATCTTTCGGTGTTCTGGAGCATGACAGCCTGATTGTAATAATGACGTTCGGTTTGATGATACTCAAAAAATTCCCACTGGATTGGCGTCAGCTCCACTGCACCTTGGACTGCCCCTTGCGGGATGATCCGTGTTATTGTCTTAATATAAGGAACGATCAAATCAATCTGCGGATGACGGAACAAATCCTTCATGTCCATTTTGAGGCCCTTTGCATTCAACCGGGCCGCAATTTGCAGTGCTTTGATAGAATCTCCGCCAAGCTCGAAAAAGTTGTTGCGCAGGCCAATCGGTTTAACGCCAAGGACTTCCTGCCAGATGGAAGCGAGTGTCTGCTCCAGTTCGCTCCGCGGCGCTTCATATTCGGTATCGGTCAACACAAAATCTTCGGGTTCCGGAAGCGCATGACGATCAATTTTGCCATTATGGGTCAAAGGCAGTTGATCCAGCACGATAATATGTTGGGGCATCATATAGCTCGGCAACTGCTTGGCCAGCTCTGTCCGCAGGAAGGATTTGTCGGCTGTTCCTGCTACGTAGGCGCACAAATACTTTTGTCCGGTCTTATCCGTTCTATCCGTAACTACCGCTTGGCGTACCTCGTCTAATTGGAGTAAGGCCGACTCAATTTCCCCAGGTTCGATCCGGTAGCCACGAATTTTCACCTGAAAGTCAACTCGGCCGATGAAATCAATGTTGCCATCCGGCAGCCAGCGTGCCAGATCTCCGGTGCGGTACAGACGCTCTCCGTTCACAAAAGGATTCGGTACAAATTTCTCCGCCGTCAAGTCAGGACGGTGCAAATATCCGCGGGCTACTGAGGCACCGCCCAAGCACAGCTCCCCGGCTACACCGATCGGGAGCGGACGCAAAGCCTCATCCAGGATATATACTTTATGATTGGGCAGTGCCTTTCCAATTGGGACGATACCGGATGAAGGCAGACGCTCAGCAGTTTCTTCATAAAAGCTGGAATCAATTGCCGCTTCGGTTACACCATAGGTATTCATGATGCGCATCGTATCACCGAAGCGATTCAAAAGTGTCCGATAATTATCAACGCCAAAGCTGTCCGCGCCTGTAGTAAGCAGCTTCATGGCACTGACATCTGTACCGTGTTCATATACATAGTCCATGAGCAGCGTCAACAAGGCTGGCGGAGCTTCAACCGTCGTAATTTTATGCTGCTCGAGGACCTGGGCCAAAGCTGGAGGATCGTTGCGCACATCCTGCGGGCAGATGACCATGGTGCCCCCGTTCACAAATGTTTTGGCCAGATCACCTGCAAAGACATCGAACGACATACTGGCAATCTGAAGGAGCTTGACTGGAAATTCTTTTAACTGGTGAGCTTCTCTATAGCCCCACGCCGTATTTACGTAATGGCGATGCTCGATCATCACGCCTTTGGCGTTGCCCGTCGTTCCCGATGTGTAAATGACGTAAGCCAAAGCCTCAGGATCATGGATAGGTGTGTAAGTGGGCCCCTGTTGGTAGGCCTGCTCCGCTTGTGAAGCTTGTTGAAGTAATACTGGCAAATCCAGCACTTCACCTGCAAAATCCACATCTGCCAGTAGTTCAGTCAGGGAAGATTGCGTGAGCATAATTGTAGCCCCGCTATCCTGCAGCATGTAAGTAATTCTCTCCTTCGGGTAGGTCGGATCGACAGGTACGTAGGCAGCTCCCGCTTTCATAATGCCTAGCACAGCGATAATCATATCTGCTGAACGCTCAAGCATCACGGCGACGAGATGCTCGTGTTCGACCCCGCGACTTTGTAGCGCTTGAGCAAGCAGATTGGCCTTCTCATTCAGCTCATGATAGGTCAGTGCGGTATCTTCGTAGATGACAGCAGTCCGTTTCGGGACACGTTCTGCCTGCGCCTCAAATATTCCATGGAACGTCCCAGCAGGATAGGCGGCAACCGGTCCGCTCCATACATTGGTGAGCTCAGCCTTCTCGCTAGCAGTCAGCAGGCGAATGTCCTCCAGCGGGAGTTCAGGTGCATGTGCAATCTGAACGAGTACGTGCTCCAAATGTCCGGCTAACCGTTTCATGGCTTCATCGCTGTAGACATAGCGGTTGTAGGACAGCATAAAGCCCAGTGCTTTTCCGTCTTCTACTTCGATATTGAAGTGGTAAGGCGTTTCTTCAGATAACTGGGCGTCCTCTACGACAAATCCAAGCCGTTCCTGCAAATCAGGCCGACCAACTATATCCTCCAGTGGGTAGTTTTCAAATACAACAAAATGATCCATAAGTTGCTGCTTGAGCACAGACTGGGCCTGTATTTCAGCGAGTGAACAATAGTCATATGCCCGTGATTGAACCATGTTGCGCTGCACTTCACGAAGCAGACTTGAAAACGGCTGGTCTGCATCCCATTTGATTCGTACCGGTATGGTGTTTATGAAAAGTCCCAACATCTGTTCTACACCTGCAAGCTCCGGCGGCCGACCGGAAACAACGGTGCCGAAAACGACGTCTTCACTTTGGTTGTATCCTCCAAGCACCACTCCCCATGCGGCCAGAAACAGACTGCTAAGGGTTGTGCCGTTGTGTTCTGCCACCGTTCGCAAATGACGGGTTGTTTCATCCGTGAGTGTTATTTTATGCTCATGTAGCAGGTACCCGGTATCTGCCAGGAGTGAATGTGCTACAGGCAGGGTTGGCAGCACGGCTGGCTGATCATAGCTGTTCAGAATGGACTGCCAGTACTCCTTCGCCGCCTTCTTATCCTGCTTATCCAGCCAACGGGCATAGCCCGTATAAGGCTGCGGTGTCGGCAGTTGTACAGTCTTACCCGCTTTCAGTGCTTCATAAGCCGCGAACAGCTCTTCCATAACGATGCCGAGGCACCAACCGTCCATAATTATATGATGAAAGCTTAAAAGTAGCGTATATACGTGCGTTTTGGTTTGAAGCACCGTCAGACGAATGAGTAAATCCTTGCTCAGATCGTAACGCTGGTTCCGATCTGTGTCTGCATAGCTGCGAATGGCTGCAGCTTGCTCTGCCTCGGGAATATTTATCAAATTCTCGTAACGAAGCACCGCATTTCGCTCCTTAAACACGATGAGCCGCGAACGGGAGGCGCTTTGATGATAAATATTCGAACGAAGCGCCTCATGACGCTGCACCAGAGTCTGGAAGCTCTTTTGCAGAGCCTCCAGGTTCAGTTCACCCCGGATGGTCATTCGTACTTGCTCATAGTAAGCCTGTGATTCCGGCTCCATCACTGTATGAAAGAGCATCCCCTCCTGCAAAGGCGTTAAATTAGCCACTTTTTCGATTTCAAGGCTTTTACTCATCGGATTTCCCCCTCGGCCGAATATTATAGGCTTTCATAGAAGTGCTTCATCTCTTCAAACTCTTCCAGGTCCAGATCATCCGCGCCTACGTCTGTTGGTGTCAGTTCCTGACCGGAGTGATCCAGGCAATGACGGATGACATTTAACAGGTGAGTTTTAAAGCGAGAGAGAAGCTGCTTGATCGTGCACTCTTCGTATGCATTTCGGTCATAGGTTAGTCGGATGTTTAATTTTCCATCTTCCATTCGGCTGCTTATATAGAGAGCATAAAGTGAAGCGCTATTTGCAGCTTGGGAACCTGATGCCACCTCAGCTTCCAGCGGCGATGTTGAAAAATATACCGTTTCCGGGTCCACGGAGTCTATATAACGGAACCCGATTTCCGGATAACGAGAAATGCTGGAATTCGTTTGATTACTGACTTCGGTCAGATATTTTAATACACCGTAGCCCAGCCCCTGGTTGGGAACCTGTCGAATGGTCTCCTTCACACGTTTGAGCAGCATCGAAATATCATCTGCAGATTTGATGTCCAGTACAACTGGATACACGGACGTAAACTGCCCCACCGTTCTAGAGAAATCCAGCGAACTCTGTTCTCCCGGCTCTCGGACCGGCTTTTCCACGCAGAGCGCAATCCGTTCTAGTCCTGACCATTCGGATACTGTCTGACCTAGTACGGACAGCAGCACTTCATCTGGCACGGTGTTGTAGGCATGATTAACTTGTGTCATCAGTTGCCGGGTTTCGTCTGGTGATAATTGCAGGTGGAGCTGGTGTGTCGGTCTCTCCGATCCAGAATCCGTAATGACTCCATGGTCTTTGGGAAGCGTCCCCCACTCAGAGACCTCTATCTTGTTCCAATAATCCTGCTCCTTGAGCAGCTCTTTGCTATTCGCATAATGCTCTAGATGCTCTGCCCACGTTTGGTAAGCGTTCGTTTTGTACGGTAAGACAATCGTTTCCTTGTCCAGCGCTTGCCTGTAGCCTGTTTCCAGATCTTCCAGCAAAATATTCCATGAAATGGCGTCAGCCACTAGCGGGTCTATAGCAAGGAAAAGATGATCACCGCTACCCATTCGGAAAAGCCCTGCTCGAACTCGCGGTCCTTCAAACAGCCGCAGGCTGCTTTGAAGACGTTGACATTCAGCTGCCAATTGGCTGCGTGCTTCGCTTTCCGTTCCCGTTATCGACAGCACCTCCAAAGTCATTAGCTCCTCATTCAACTCTTTGTGAGTTTGCACAACTGATCCGTCAGCCTCTTGTAATAAGCCAAGGCGCAGAGCATCGTGGTGCTCTACAATTTTCTTCAATGCGGCACGCAAGGGCGGCTCTTCAAAGCCCGACTTTGCTAACAGTAGTACTGACGCTGTAGCAGGAAGTGCCTCGGATGCTGAACACCGTTCGAACCAATGGATTAGATGTCGTTGTATCGGTGTCAGTGGCGCCTCCCCATCTACTGGGCTTTGCTCAATCGGAAGGGCCAGTACTTCTGCATAGCCGCTCAGGATTTCAATGGACGGATGCTCCAATACGTGCCGGATATCCAGCGAATACCCGTGAAGACGCATACGCGCGATGACTTGAACGGCTTTAACAGAGTCGCCTCCGAGCAGGAAGAAGTTATCCTGAATGCCTACCTGATCGCGTCCCAAAACATCTTGCCATACGGCGGCCAAAGCCTCTTCCACATCATTTCGTGGCGCTGCATAGGCCACACCCGGCCGGGATAGCTCTTCAGGCTCTGGCAATGCTTTTCGATCAGTTTTGCCGTTCGGTGTCAACGGTATCTGATCCAGAAAAACCAAGTGAGACGGAACCGAGTAATAGGGAAGCAGTTTGGCAGCATGTTCATGAATGGCCGCCAAGCTAGGTGCTTCTTCTGTATTCAGTACAATGTAGGCACATAGTACGGATTCATGATTTTGGCTTTCATTGACAGTGACAATAGCCTCCTGAATTGCAGAATGGCTCATCAAGGCATGTTCAACCTCACCCAGCTCAATCCGGAATCCGCGTACTTTTACCTGATGATCGATTCGGCCGATAAACTCCAGGTTCCCATCTGCTTTCCAGCGAGCCAGGTCACCCGTTCTGTACATTCGTGTGCCTGTGGAGAATGGATTAACCACAAATTTTTCCGCCGTCAACTCCTCGCGGTTCCAATAGCCGCGGGCTAGCCCTTCCCCTGCAATGCATAGCTCGCCCGGTATGCCGATGGGTTGTAATCTATCCTGCGCATCTATGACATACATTTGCGTATTCGCGATAGGGCGCCCAATGTCGATCTGTTTGGCATGGGTAAGTTCCTGCACTGCCGACCAAACTGTTGTTTCCGTAGGTCCATACATGTTATAAATGCGGGGACCGTTCAATTTCTGCAATGCTTCCAGCAGCCTAGACGGAAGCGCTTCTCCCCCGACCATAATCTCCTGCACACCTTGCAGCGCACGGAAAGCTTCCTCATAGCCCAGCAGCAATTGCAGCCGGGATGGTGTCATTTGCAGCATGTCAACGTGGAGTGTAGTAATCAATTCGCCAAGTGTCTGAGGATCGACCTGATGATGACGATCGCCCAGCACGACGGTCATGCCGCCCAACAGGGGCAGAATCGTTTCCAAAACGAAAATGTCAAACGATATGGTAGTTAGCGATAAAATCGTTTTATTCGCTGCAAAGTCAATCACTTCACGCATCCCAGTGATAAAATTCAGCACCGAGCGATGCTGGAGCATCACTCCTTTCGGATTTCCGGTTGAGCCAGAGGTGTAGATAATGTAGGCTAAATGCTCCGGCTGAGTCGTAACTTCCAGATTGGTCTTTTCTCCTTGATATAATTCCTCATCTTCAATAAACAGGATGTTGGCGTTATAATGGTGTTCTCCTGCCAGATCGTGGCTGGTCAGGAGTACGGCAGCCTCACTGTCACTCAGCATATATTCGATACGGGCTGACGGATATTCAGGGTCGATAGGCACATAAGCACCACCTGCTTTTAGCACGGCAAGCAAGCCGATCATCATTTCCGCTGAACGCGGCGCCATCAAACCGACTAGCTTATCGGGTCCTACACCATTCGCTTGAAGCACCCGTGCCAGTGAGTTAGCACGTTCATTCAATTCCCGGTAGGTCAGACGCTGGTCTCCGAACACCAATGCTGTATGACTCGGCGTCTGTTCAACCTGCTTTTCAAACTGCCCGTGTACTGTCTCATTAAACGGGAAAGGTACGACGGTACGATTAAATACGGTTAGCTGTAATTGCTTCTCCTCATCTGAAATAATCGTAATATCGGCCAACCGCATCCCGGCATCCTGCGTTACTTTTTCCAAAATTCGTACAAAATGCTCTGCCAGCTGCCGGACGGTCTCCGGTTTAAACAGCTTTGTGCCATATTCTAAAGTGAAGGACAATCGTTCTTTTTCTTCGGTCACATGCAATGAAAAATCCACCTTGGATATGCCCGCGTTGAATTCCTCCGGTTTAAAACGAATACCTCCTGCTTCCACAACATCTGTGCCGACATTTTGCAAACTGAACATCGTATCGAATATCGGATTTCGACTTACATCGCGTACCAGCTCCAGCTTGTCTACAAGCTTATCAAACGGGTATTCCTGATGCTCCAGTGCCAGCAGCAAGTTTTGCTTAACCTCCTGCAAAAAGGATTGGAACGTTAAAGAAGATTGCGGCTGGTTACGAAGCACCAGCGTATTGACGAACATGCCAATCATCGCTTGCGTGTCTACATGCCGTCTTCCGGCAACAGGTGTACCTACGATGATGTCCTCTTGACCCGCATATTTGCCCAGCAGGACATTATAAGCCGCCAAAAGCACCATAAAGATCGTGGACTTTGTATCCTGGGCCAATTTATAGAGTCTGCTCGCTAGTTTGGATTCCAATGTGACGGTCAAGCTGTCACCTTCAAAGCTTTGTACTTGCGGACGTGGAAAGTCTGTTGGCATATTTAGAATAGGAAGCTCCCCATTCAAGTTCTGAAGCCAATATGATTCATGCGCTTTCCATGCCTCATCAGTTATTTGCTGCTTCTGCCAAGCAACAAAGTCTTTATAATGAAGCTGAATGTTCGCAAGTTGTCTACCCTGGTACCGTTGAATGATTTCATTAAGCAGTACAGCCATGGAAAAACCATCAGACACGATATGATGTATATCCACGAGCAGATTGAAGCCACCTTCGATAAATTCGAGCAGTTCGGCGCGGAATAAAGGAGCTGTTCCCAGCTGAAAAGGCTGAACAAACAAGGTCCTGGCCTGTTTTGCTTCTTCCTTGGAAATACGGGTATGCGGGATATCGAATGGAATGGTGTCCCGAACTTTTTGCACCACTTCCCCGTCTTCCAGATCGAAGTATGTCCGAAAAGATTCATGACGAGAAATAACTTCCTTAACGGCTTCAATGAAGCGGGGAACCTCCAGAGCTCCCTCTATGAAAAGCTGGCCAGGGACATGATAGGCCATTCCGGCTCCTAGCTGTTCAAGCACGTACATTCTCTTTTGGGCAAAAGATACCGGATAAAAGGCTTGTGTGTTCACAGCTACAATCGGTTCGTAGGCCCTCTTGCTCCCACCCGCAATATATGCAGTCAGATCAGCAATCGTTTGCAGCTCAAAAATGCGGCTAAGCGGAATGTGTACCCCCAATTCCTTACCGACTCTCGACAGAATAACCGTCGCTTTTAGCGAATCACCGCCCAGTTGAAAAAAGTTATCGTCATGGCTGATATCCGTTACATTCAGAACGTCCTTCCAAATGTCCACAAGTTGATCTTCCATACCTCGGTTCTCTGAAGCGATGCCTGTTTTAGCGAATACGCCTGCTTGTCCCGGTGCTGGCAAAGCCTGTAGATCAGGCTGGCCATTCGGCAGAAGAGGAATATGATCCATCAGAATCCAAAAACGGGGCTGCGTATAATCTGGAAGCATTTCAATTACAGCCTTTTTTAATGCGTCTGCTTCCCAAGGCTTCGATGCGTTTGCCACCACATAGGCGCTTATATATGAGACGATTCCAGTTTCGTCCGTTTGCGGTGTAATGACGCAGGACTCCAATTGGAAAACCTGCAGCAGGTGCTTCTCCAACTGCTCCAGATTAACCTGATGCCCGTGAATATGGATGACCCGATTCAAATTTCCGATATGCCGCAGCTTGCCATCGTTCTCTACATAAACCCATTCCTGGGTCGTTCCCAGCAGACCTGCTGCTGAGGCTTGATATGCCTCCCCTGCTGTCCCGACAGGCGCCAAATGCTTGTACGCATCAAGAACGCAAAGATAGTTCCCGGTGGCATCGGTATTCGCTGCCCATGCGGCTCGAAGTTGTTCGGTCTCCGACGCACGGAGTAACGTCAGCGCGGAAACGCGAGCCCCTTCTTCCTCTACAAGGGAATGCAGCAGATTCAGGAAATATCCTGACCAGGCCAAGATTATGTTTGGCTGAAAAAGATCTGCATTATAGTCAAAATCAAGACGTAATTGCTTCTGCGCCTCTGTCACGTTCAAAAACAACTCATATTTGCTGAATGATACCTCATGTTCAACGAGCTTCGTCTCCAGTTTATGGAATTGAAAACGCGGAATCGGTCGATCCATATTGAATACAGCCTTTATGACAGGCAAATGTTTTAGCCCCAGCTGAGCGAGTCCGGCAAAGCTGTACTTTTGATAGCTTTCCAGTTCATTCATGCGCTTTTTGACCGTGTGAGCATGCTCCATAAAAGTAGAATCAGGACGCACTTCGCTGATGACCGGAAGCAGGTTGACACAGTTGCCGATCAAAGAGAATGCGTCCATATGGGATTGTCCTGCGGTGGGAACCCCCACCGTTATTTCCCGTTGCCCTGTAAGGCGATGCAGAAAAATCTGAAAGGCGGATAACAGCGTTATAAAAAGACTGCTGCCAAGCTTTATGCTAGCGGACCTCAATTGTTTAACAAGCGGCGCCTCAAGAATTAGGGTATGTCTGCTTCCTCTAGAGGACAGAATCTGCATTCCCCTCACTGGAGATGGCAGCTGGAGGACAAGCTGCTGTTTTTCCAGCATCGCCGACCAAAAAGCCAACGCCTCTTCCTTTCCTGCTTTCAACTGGTCCTGCTGCCAAACCACATATTTCCGAAAAGGTATCGGTTCAGGAAGGTTGTAGTCAGCATGCCGGACAAGCGCAGAATAGATGTGTTCCAGTTCCTCAATAAATACACCGATTGACCAACCATCCGCGATAAAGTGATGGAACGTAAAGACACTCAGATGCTCCTCATCTGATATTTTTAGTAGGTGAATCCGGAATAGTGGCTCACCTGGTATCATGTTAAACGGGGTTTCGCTGTTCTTGATCATCCATGCCCGGAGATGCTGCTCCTGTTCATCGGGATGGTGAGTGGTAAAATCATAGAGCGGGACTTCCACTTTCATCTCAGGAGCGATCACCTGAGTTTCTCCATCTCCGCTCATATAGATATGTAAGGCTTCATGACGGTTTACAATGGTCTGGACAGCCTCGTTGAACGCCTGCTGCTGAAGCGTACCACGAAACCGCAACAAGGCGGTTTCGTGTAAAGATAGAGAATCGCCGCGTTCTGAAACAGAGGCGAACCAAAGCTGTTTTTGATCTGGCGTTAACGCAATAACAGTGTCTGCAGCTGAAGATTCTGCAGGTTCCATTATAGGCTGCCTGCCCGGCCCCGGGCTGTTCCCATTCGGGGGCGGGTCCGGTAAAAAGCCACCTTTGCGCAGCTCGTCCACGCTATCCTTGACGGCTTGTACGATTCTCGCTATATCTTCCTCGGTATGGGCCGTGGACATGAAGCAGTTGCGTCCTTCCCAAATATAGATGCCTTTGTCCAGCATGTGATAAAAGAACAACTCCAGATCGCCCTTGAGCACAAAGCGGAAAAGGGAGCCAAAGTGAACGATCTTCATAGGTACGTGTTCGTCAGTGAAATAGCTGTTTAGCTCCGCCGCTAACGCCGAGGTAAGGCTGTTCAAGCGATTTTGCAGCTGCTCGCCATTTTTCTCCAAATGGTTCAGCACCGCTAAAGATGCAGCCATGGCCAGCGGATGATGGCAGAAAGTTCCTGCGACAAAGGTTCGCTGCTGCTCATGCTGTGGATAGGAATCGTCCCCGAATCTCCATGTGCCTCCGTCAATCCCGTTCATAAAGGCGGCTTTTCCGGCAACGATCCCAATAGGTAGCCCACCGCCAATGATTTTACCGTAGGTCACGAGATCCGCATGTACTCCAAACCACGCTTGAGACCCTCCAGGCTGAATTCGAAAGCCTGTGATGACTTCATCAAAAATGAAGGCAGTGCCCGACTGTTCCGTAATCTGGCGAATTTCCTGTAAAAAAGTTTTGGGCTGAAAATCGGGTCGGCGGCTTTGCACCGGCTCCACCATGACCGCGGCCAATTCATGCGCATGAGTGCGAATATAATTCAGGGAATCGTCCGTCCCATAAGGAAGCACGACGACATCGTCTACCATATGCTGCAAGATGCCTGGAGCTAGAGGCGTCGAATGTTCCTTGTTGTCACCCGCACTCCCCAGTGCCAACACCCCGTCGAATGTACCGTGATACGAGCCAGCAAAAATGACGACTTTAGCTCGTCCTGTGGCAGCACGCGCCAAACGGAGCGCGACCATAACGGCCTCGGTGCCGGAATTATACATGGCAACCCGTTCCACCCCGGTCATCTTGCATATTCGCTCGGCCACCTGTCCGGCTATGTTGGACATGGGGCCGATACACATGCCGTGCTTCAGCTCTTCCTCAATTTTTTCACGAATAAAGGCCGGATTGTGCCCGAACAAATTTACGCCAAAGCCCATCGTCAAATCGACATATTCATTGCCATCCAAATCCCAGATTTTAGCCCCGTCTGCACGTTGGGATACAATTTGGTACACCATTTCCTTCAAAACAGGCCGAAAGCCAGCCACATTCCGGTTATTTGCGTATACGGAGCGGTATTGCTGAGTGTATTTTTTGGTGCTGCACGTACGGGCCGTGTAGCGCTCTATCAGCTCTTGCAGGTGTTGTTCCTGACGGAGTGAAAGCAATTCACTTGCTTTAACATCCAGCTTTTTATAGGGCGTATACGGCTTGGCTTCATGTCCTGCCTGCTTGGAAGCAGCCTTTACGGATGGAACTGGTGCTAATCCAGCCGCAACTTTCTGCTTCGGTTCAGTATGGATGATCTGCGTGCTTTCACTAATTCCCGATGGAGAGGCGCTTGTTTGAGGGCTTAATGACTCGGAAGCTATTACGGATGTAGCCGGCTGATGCTGGAGAATGTCAAGCTGCTGTGACATCAGATGCAGCTGTTGCTGCACAATTCGCTCTACAGCCGTAGGAGCTGTAGCGATTGGAAAGTTTGGAGCCCGTGTGGGTCCAGCCGGAACGGCGGATTTAAGAGTCGGTTGGCTTAACGGAAAAGCTGCATGATGAAACTGTTTCAGCGTTGCTTCTGGACGATTTTCCATAGACTGACCCGGGAGTTCAACAGAAGTAGAAATGCTCGCCCGTTCGGCTACGTAGCTGGCCAACCGTTCCAGCGTGGTCAACGATTCGAAAAATTCGTTCATTGGAATGTCCAGTCCGAAGGTATCCTTGATACTGTGGCGAACCTGGGACAAATTAATGGAATCCAACCCAAGCTCGAGAAAATGTGTCTGCGGCTCCAGTTCTTCCAGGCTGAGCTGGGACACGTTACCGATCATTTTCGCTAGCTTTAGAAGTATAGATGATTTATGCTGATCATCGGCAGCAGATGCTGGCGCTGAATACTCGTTCCCCATCATTCCAGACTCCTTTACTGTTGAGTTTTCATGAACTGACGTTTTCTGTTCCGCTCGAACCTGTTCAGGCACGTTAATCCAGCATCTTTTCCGTTCGAATGGATACGTAGGCAGAGAAACCTTTTTATAACGCTTACCTGCATAGAGGGCATTCCAATTGATCTGCGCTCCTTGCACATACTTGGCAGACAGCTGCTCCAGGGATTGGAGCGTGTCCAAGCTTCCAGTGACCATCTCTGCGCTGCCTATGCTATCCGCTATTCTAGTGTATACACCTTCGACGACTCTGCCTTGTTCATGCAACTGAAGCACCTTCGCTTTTAACGCATCCGCTCCTGCAGCAGTCACAGCAATCCGGTGATTCAGATGGCTTCTGCCTGTGTTAGCCGTATAGCATACATCCTCCATCACGATCTCTTCCACGCGCCCGAACTGTTCTGCGTATCGTCCGACCAACTGGCGCAAAGAGGATTCACTCCGCGCCGACAGGGTCAACAGCAGCGGTGATGATTTATTGTTGCTGCCCGTTGGACTTGGATCTGGTTTTGTCTTCTCTATATACTCCTCCAGCACCACATGGCAGTTCGTCCCACTGAATCCAAAGGAACTCACCCCGCTTCTTCTCGGGAATCCGTCCGTCCTCCATTCCCTCAGCTTCGTATTGGCATATACCGGGGATTCCTCAAAATGAATCTTCTGGTTTGGTGTGCGAAAATGAACAAGCGGCGCAATTTGCTGGTGCCTCATGGACAGCACGGATTTGATCAAGCCCGCAATCCCGGCGGCTTCGTATAAATGACCGATATTCGTTTTGACCGTGCTGATCGCCGCAAACTGCTTACGCTGTGTATGCTTGCGGAAAGCCTTGGTAATGCCGTCAATCTCAACCGGATCGCCCAATTTGGTTCCGGTTCCATGCGCTTCGATATAGCTGATCGTTTCAGGATCAGTCCGTGCATCGCGCCACGCCTGCAAAATGACTTCTGCCTGAGCCAGCGCATTAGGCGCGGAAATACCAATCGTGCTGCCGTCCTGATTGATGGCGCTACCCTTGATCACGGCTAAAATGTGGTCGCCGTCTTGTTCCGCTTTGCGCAGCGGTTTCAGGAAAACAGCACCAACTCCTTCACCCCAGCCTGTTCCGTCCGACTGGTCGTCGAAGGCGCGTGCCCGATCATCGGAGGATTCCATGCCAATACCGGCTTTCAGCGGCAGCAAAATCGTTTTCACTCCACCTGCCAAGGCCATGTCGCAGTCTCCATTAAGGATGGACTTGCAGGCCAAATGCACTGCCACGAGTGAAGAAGAGCATGCTGTATCAATTGTTACTGCCGGACCTTTCAGATCGAGCAAGTATGCAATCCGGCTGGAAATAATGGACGGTAAATTACCAATGGCAAAGTTCGGCAGCGCGCCTGGTTCTACCTCGGACAACAAACGCACATATTCAAAGCTGGTCTTGGAGAAGCCGACATATACACCGACCTTTTGGCCCGCCAGTTGTTTTCCTCCATACCCTGCATCCTCAATCGTGCTCCAGGCTGTTTCTAGAAATAACCGTTGGTTCGGGTCCATGAGCGAAGCCTCTCTTGGAGTCAGTTTAAAGAAGGAGTAATCGAACTTGTCTACTTCATCCAGAT
The DNA here is from genome assembly GCF_052921365.1 of Paenibacillus sp. T2-29. NCBI lineage: Bacteria > Bacillati > Bacillota > Bacilli > Caryophanales > Paenibacillaceae > Paenibacillus > Paenibacillus sp. T2-29. Next base: position 399,174 of record NZ_JBREVE010000005.1, read on the forward strand.
AACCGCCTTCTGCAATTTGCATATTCCGTCCTTCCGTATTCAGACGCGAAAGAAAAGCTTCGGCATCTTTTCTTCTTTCGTCGCTGTACGGGCCGATATTATCAGCGCCTGATGCTACATTCGCCCAAAACTGCTCCAATGTTTCCGCTTGAGGAAACCTGCCTGACATGCCGATGATGGCGATATCTCGGACATTTGCTTCTTCCTTGGCTTTGGACTCTGCTGTTGCAGTTGCATCTCCGCTTAGATTTTGACTGGAGATATACGCAGCCAGCTTGGCGATGGTCGGATAGGAAAAGAAGTCCGTCACCTCAATATGAATCCCTAATTGATCCTCCAATTGGTCCACAATTTGAACAAGCTGCAAGGAAGTTACTCCGATATCAAAGTAGCTGTCGTCTGTCCCGATCGACTTTATATTTAAAATATCCTGGCATATTCCAATCAGCTTCTTCTCTACTTCTCCTTGAGGCAAGACCGCACGCTCAGCTGATTGTGTGACCCGAACAGCCTCGGCCAGTGCTGTCAATATTTCATCAAATTCGCCCTGCTCATAACTCTGGGCTAATTTGAAGCGCTGAACCTTTCCACTGGTTGTTTTAGGTATACGCCGGATCGGAACCACCTTGTGAATATGCCAGCCTCCCCGGTAATTCAGATGGCTTTTCAGCTTTTGGGCAAGCGGTACAAAATGCTCTATTTTTTTTGCGTGCATTACAAAGGCTATAATACGATCCTGCCTCGTTTGCTTATCATGTACACCGCACACAGCTACTTTTCCAAGTTCCACACCATCCAGTTCCTCGGCGATTCTCTCAATATCATGTGGGTAGACATTCTGTCCGTTCACAAAAATGATATCCTTGGCTCTACCGGTAATAGTCAGGCGTCCGTTTCGCATAAACCCTAAATCTCCAGTAATAAGCCAGCCATCCTCCGTTATAACCTTTGCGGTAGCTTCTGGATTGTTATAATATCCGGATGTAACATTTTTGCCGCGGATTTGCGTGTATCCAATCACCCCATCATCAAGCACCTGGTTTTGTTCATCACAAATACGGACAGAGGTATTAGCCAATGGATAACCCAAATCCAAAAAAGTAAGACACCGCTTGTCAGACTTGTCCACTTCTTCTACAGGCTCACCAACGTGTAACTGGTGTCGGTTCAAATGAATGGGAATAAAAGTGTTTTTGTCCAGAGGCGGAGAGGAAACACCTACACTCGCTTCTGCCAGCCCGTAGACGGGTAACATGGCATTTTTATTCAAACCATGAACACTCATTGCATCCATAAACACATGACAAAGCTCTACAGATATTGGCTCAGCTCCATTTAAAATCATACGAACACTCGTCAAATCCCAGTTAGCTGCTGTTTCAGGTTTATACTGATCGAGAAAAAATTTATATCCAAAATTGGGAGAGCATATTTGAGTAACCTTATGCTCCGATACTTTTTTCAGCCACAAAGACGGACGCCTGATAAAAAGTGCCGTCGGCATAATCAGCTGTTTGGCATTAGCAATCACACAGGTTAAATGAAATGCGATCAATCCCAGGTCATGCGTAAGCGGCATCCAGCCCAAATAAGCATCCTTGGAGCTCATGTCTGTTTGATTTGCAATATCCCGGATATTGTAAACTAGATTTTCATGCGTCAGCATGACTCCTTTGGGATCGCCTGTAGAACCCGAGGAGAATTGGATAAAAGCTAGCTCCTCCGGTTTCGATACATGAACTACACCTTTATTCTGAGTGGAATAATCGAATCTATGGCTTGAAAAAGTCGCTTTTTTAACCGGCTCAAAGGAATCCAGCAGCTCGTGCTCTTGCGCGTATTTTTCAAGCTGCTCTAATACCTTGTCATCTGCAACCATATATGGGCGGGAGAGTGTGTTCCAGATTTTAAACAATTTCATTTTATGCTCATCATTATTCCCTATGCTTACAGGTACAGGAACGATTCCACCAATCAGGCAACCCCAAAATACATTCAAAAAGTTATGGTTGTCGTCGATCTGTATGATCAGCTCATCGCCGGGTTTTACTCCTTGTTCCTGTAATTCATAAAGCACCTGTAATGCTTGCTCCAGAAGTTTCCTGTAGGATACGTATTCCTCTTGTTTATCACCGGAAATAAAAATGATTCCGTTCTCATCCCGGCTTGCACGGTCCTGAATGATTTCAATTAAGGTTTTAAACTGCTCCATCCTGATCCCTCCTCAATTGCTCTAGCATTGCTTTCCGCTCTCCTTCGGAGACCTGTTTCGTTTGCAACACAAGGCAAATACACTCCAGTATTTCCTGTCTTTGCTCAGAAGCAGGAGGCGAACTGCTGCCTGATTCCAAGTTTCGCAGTAATTTTTCCAGTCTGCGCACAGGTAAAATAACACCCTTCCGATACTCATCTTCATTCCAATTGGCGTTGGGAGTAGACACTGCTAGTGACAGGGAACAGGCAATCCAATCACGGATCGAGAAACGGCGGCCCAGTTCAAAGCGATCCAAGTCTCTGTCCAAGGACAGCACTTCGATATTAGGGCTTATTTCCCTCACTAAATTTTTCAGCACTGTTCGTGGACCTAACTCGATGCCTTGTTTTACGCCATGATTCATCATATATTGCACGGTTTGAATCCATCGAACCGGGTGAGTCATTTGCAAAATCAATCCTTGGCGTATGCTGTCAAGATCGCGGTATGGCTGAGCGGTCACATTGGAGATCACGGGCCACTTCGCTTCATTTAAAGTGTACTTTTGCAGCTCTGCGGCCAGTCTGTCCGCAGCAGGCTGCATAAGCGGACTATGAAAAGGGCCGCTGACCTGCAACCGCGTAATTTGGGCTCCTCGCTGTTCTAACTCGCCAGCTGCCAAAGCGACAGAGGTATGATGACCTGAAACGACGTATTGGCTACGTGAATTGTAACATGCAATGGCTGCAGGCTGATCGACTGTGGAGTACAAACGACAGCATTCTTCCACTTCGCCCAGCTCAGCTCCGCGAATGGCAATCATGCTGCCCAGCTTTGTCATTGCGGCTTCTTCCATAAAGCGTCCCCGCTCTTGGACTAATCGTAAAGCGTCTCCAAAGGACAGAACACCGCTGCTTACCAGCGCTGAATATTCACCTAGGCTATGACCAGCTGAAAATTCAGGGATAATTCCGATTTCATGCATATAACGCCGGAATGCAATGACACTGATCGTGAGAAGTGCGGGCTGCGTATAGAATGTTCTGGATAGCTTGGTCATCGGACCTGCTATGCATAAAGCTTTCAGATCATATCCCAAAATATCAGCAGCCTCTTCGAATAAGCGATCCGCTTCTGCAAAGCCGCTATGCCATGTAGCCCCCATTCCTACATACTGAGATCCTTGTCCAGGAAAAACCAAAGCCATACGATTCATATCAAACCCCTTTCCATAAAAATTATGGAAGAACAAAGGTATCTTTACATTTCATGTATGTATACATATGTATGGTGACATTAAGATGTAGAGAAAACTGCAGTAAAAAGCAACGAAGTCGATTGCCAAAAAACGGTAATCGGCATATGGAAGTGAATTGGTAATAGGGTTCCGTTCGTGGTGTGATTGTGATCAAAAGTCAGGTGTGTGAGTAGACTTGGAAGTGTAAAAACCTTGGAGTATACTGAAATTTCAGGCTTGAAAGCTAAAATTCAGCATTATAGATGAATGGTGTGAAATTACTGGAGTCATACAGGGTGTTTTTCTATAAGTAAGCGTTAAATATGGAATATTTTATTTATATATTAAATATGGACTCGAAAAATGTCAATATCCATCCAATTCCTTTAATAAGAGAAAATGATGAGATATGAATGTTTTTGTTACATTAAGCCCCTTTCGTTAAATGAATTAGCTTCGTCCGTTCCCTGTAATCGGAACTACTTCAGTTAGCCGGGTCTACAGCGAACCATATCACAAACGGCAAGTCGGTTATAAAATCAAGGGTCTTATATCTCAGATGGGTGACAGTAGCCTGAATGACCCCGTCAATTTCCAGCACATAGCAATCATTGTGTTTAATGTTCTGACGAATGAGAGCAACATCTGCCTGAGCGGCAGGCCACTGGATTCCCAACTGCCGGATCGTTTCGTACGCTTCGTAGGTCACATACCGTTTGTCTGCACTAAGTTATCTGAATGTTCAGGTAAAATATGATGAACGAGATGAGGAGTTAAAACCTATCTGCCATCAAAGATCTATATAACAATGAGATTATCGCCTATTAGATCAGCTGCAGGAAATGACTTGGAATTCCCTTAGCCATTTTCGAATTTATGGATACCCACAGTTCGAACCGCAGCGATTATTGTTTCGTCACTTCACGAATACTCATATGTTCTTCGTTCACCAACCGGACTGCCTCCATCTTTACATCTAAGGAGTATTGCCGGAATGATTGTCCCTTTTTAGCCATGAAAAATCCCCTCCGTTCAACAAGATTAAGTCCATCTTAACAGATGTCTTTTCTCTCTTGTCTACTAGAAGGGGATAATACCACGCTGCCCTGTCCTTTTATAAATGAATAAAATCCGAATACCCCTCAATGAAAAAAGCAGCCCCTCTTGAACTGCCTTACTGCTAGTCACTTCAACAATAGGATGAGTTCATTCATGGGCTACCTCATTTACCAAGTAGCTATTCAGCGTTTTTTAAGAATTCAAGCTCTTTGACAATACCGGGAAATAATTTATCTAGATTGTAAAATGCCAGCAATAAAATTTGCAGGATAGCCAAGATAATTGGAACGTAGATAAACATAAAATGAATAGATGCTAGCGCAGTAGTACTGATTGTAGCTTGTCCACCAGCATATCCTCCCAATGCCAGTCCCCAACCGATAAGTGCCGCTCCCAAACCGCCTCCCGCTTTTGTGCCGAAACTGCCCGCACTGTACACCAGTCCTTCGGTGCGCATCCCTGTCTTCCATTCGCCATATTCAATGGTATCTGCCAACATAGCAAAGAAGGTTCCGAGAATAGCGGCATGCCCAAGCGCTTTAATAACGAGTCCCAGACAGACCGCCATCAGACTTGTGGGGCTGACGGCAATGACAAGCGATCCGACAATCAGGAGGATACTTCCGATAATGGAGGAATTTCGTTTACCGATCCGCTTGACGACGGGGGGCAATAGCATATAACCAAACAGGGAAGGAAGCAGTAAGGATATGCCGAGGACTCCAATCAGATTGGCGTCTTTTAACACATAACGTGCGTAGTAAATATTCATACCTGTGCCCAGTGCGTTATTTATAAAATAGACCACAGCAAACCCAAGGATCAATTTCCAATACTTATTACGCATCAGCGCTCCAAAAGCGCGTCCAAACGGAATTGGCTTTTGTACAACAGATGGAGTAACCCTTTCCTTGGTACTGAAGAAGGTAACGAGAAATAAAAAGGTTCCGAGCAAGCCAAATATAATAAAGGTGAAAATCCACCCTTTTTGACCGCCGCCGAATGACTTCACTAACGGGAGGGTGAAATAATTAATTAGCAAGGCACCAATATTCGCTAGACTCATACGAAAAATATTAAGCAGAGAACGCTGGTAAGAATCCTGCGTTATCATGGAATTAAGCACACCATAAGGGACATTAATGCTGGAATAGATAAAGTTCATTAGCAGATAGGTAACGTAAATGTATAGAATAGTGATCGTCATATTTCCACTTGGAACCGTGAACAAGAGAATTCCAGACAATGCAAACGGCCCGGACATCCACAGTAACCAAGGACGGGCCTTCCCGTGTCTGCTCTTCGTTTTATCAATCAAAGCCCCAATCGCGACATCAATAAACGCATCGAGTACGCGTGCAACTAGCATTAAAGTACCAATGACCCCAGCGCTGATCCCGATTACATCTGTGTAAAAATAGGACAGAAAAGTCATTGCGGCGGCAAACAGCAACTGGCTGGCAAAATCACCGAATCCATAACCAATTTTTTCTTTCAGCGTAATATTTGAACCGGTTTGCACTGAAGTCTCATTTCCCATTACAACAATATCGCTCGAACTTCTCATGCTCATGCTCCTTTTCCCTTGTTATTCTCTACAATTCAATGCCATTAAGAAAACGTTTTCTTAATCATCAAAAAAACAAGCTGAAATACCTTGAATCCAGCTGATTATTGGTAAAAACAATTGTTTTTGTCCAGAAAATACTAGAAAACGTTTTCCGGGGTTGATTATACTCTCCTTATAAACCAAGGTCAAGCGCTTTCTTTGCTCTGGAATCTTTGTTAAACTCAATAAACAATTCAATAAACTGATATAATTAATTCAATCCACTTTGAGAAACTTTTTCTAAATAAATACTTGCTTGAAAGTCGGTGTGTACAATGAAAATGACTATAAAAGATGTGGCTCGAATGGCCAACGTCTCCATTTCAACGGTTTCCAGAGTAATCAATAACAGCCAGACGGTGAACAGTGAAATACGCAAACGAGTTCAGGATGTCCTTGAAGCCACTCAATTCCGTCCAAATGCCATAGCACGGACACTGGTAAAGAATGATACATCTCTGATTGGAGTACTTCTGCCCGCGATTAAAAACAACGTCTTTGATGACATGGTTGAAGGTATCAATCAAGTAGCGCATCTATACGGCTTCGATGTCATAATCGCCTTGTCAGGCGGGGACGAGGATTCTGAAATACACTATTACAACATGTTCCGTGAAATGCAGGCGAGCGGAATTATTATATCGGTAAGCGAAATCCGGGATGCGCTATTCGCGCTCATTGAAGCGGCGGGAATTCCCTGCATCCTTGTCGGACGGGATTTTCGAGACCAATCCATTCCTTCCGTGCATGTTGACAACATAACGGCTGCTTTTGAAGCGGTAACTTATCTAATTCAGCAGGGGCATCAAGATATAGCGATGCTGCAGGGACCAGCGGGGGATATTTCAGTGGGCAATCAGCGTTTTTTGGGCTATGAACAGGCATTGAAGACCGCACACCTGCCAGTACGTGCCGAACGTGTGTTGGAAAGCGGCTTTTCAGTTGAAGACGGCATAACCTCTATGAGAAAACTTTATCATTCAGGCCCATTGCCTAGTGCGGTGTTCTGCGCAACGGACCGAATTGCCATAGGTGCTATGAACTTTCTGGCCGAAAATGGTGTGAAAATACCTGAACAGGTCTCCTTCTTGGGATTTGACGACATTGATATGGCTACAATAATCCGGCCTAAATTATCAACTGTCCGATATTCAGCATCCGAACTGGGCATGGTTGCCGCCCGCAATCTCATTAAGCTTATTAGAGGAGAAGAATTAGCAGCTGTCCACTGGTCCATATCGCATCAGTTAGAAATTCGGGACAGCATTACAAAACATGGAATATCCTAACCTTTGATGCTCCTACGCGGTTACTGGAAGTGCTTAACCGGCTGGGATGGTCTTTTCAGCGAATCCGACGCCGAATAATGGAAACGTTCTCTTGTGTTTTTCCAAAAGGGCATGATTGAGGATACGCATAAACCAGGCTCGGTTTAGTTGGCTATCATGTAGGTGAGCATTTCCGGGGAAAGTCGCCATTGCCGAAAAGGTTGCTTTCTAAGTCATTACAAGGACTCAGAAAGCAACCTTTTCATCGAGTTATTCAGCTTGCCAGATATCTTTCAATTTCCAGTATGTCAACTCATTTACTAGAGCCTCTCCGCGCTCCGCTACGAGTTCTATGCCTAGCAGTTTTTCACTCGAATAGATGCGACTTGTCATCGTAGCTTGCCCTTCATTCGCAAATATTTCAATGGATGAGCGATCCAGATATACATGTAACGTCAGCTGCCCCTCTGCACTTAAGGCTGTTTGACGTACTCCATCCGTCTTTTTGCCCGAATTAGAACAATCAAGCATAAGTTTCTGATCCGCGATAGAATAAGTGATAACCGTTTCCTCCTCACCTGTTCCGCGAAGCTTCAAGCCTACCAGGTCTGCACTTGACTTCGTCAGGTCGAACACGACCTTCACTTCAAGCAGATCCGCTTCAACTTCCGTCAAGTAACTTCCAGAAATAGCGCGATATTGGTACAAAACATGTTCGCTTTGACGAAGCAACTTCATTTCCTCTACTGGATTCATCAGCAATTTATTATTGGCGCCCAACGTAATTACACGTGGGATCGTCAGCGCTCCGGACCAGCCGTCTGCTTTCGTCGGCATATCCGATTCCCACATATCCATCCAACCAATCGCAATGCGGCGACCTTGATCATCTAGAAAAGTTTGAACCGCATAGAAGTCATGACCATTATCCAACTCGATGAACTCTCCATGTTTATATTCATTACTATCATAATTATATTCGCCAACATAATATCCCGTCTGGAACAAGTTATTGTACTTATCTCCTTGCGCATCAATACCTTGTGGGGAGAACATAAATATATGCTTACCGTTCAGTTCAAAGAAATCAGGGCACTCCCACATGAAGCCCATATTCTTATCTCCCTGCAGAAGCACACCATGATAAGTCCAAGTTCTAAGATCAGGAGATGTATATAGAATAACACGCGGCAGATCTTCTTTCGTGCTGTTACCTAGGATCATGTACCATGTATCCTCATGCTTCCATACCTTCGGATCACGGAAATGCTGGGAGCTATCTGTCGGAGGTTCAGCGATTACGGGATTCTGCCCTAGTTTTGTAAAATGAATGCCGTCTGTACTAACTGCCACATTTTGATTTTGAAAAAAGATATTGTTTGGTTGATCAATATAGTGATGGCCAGTATAGATCAATGTCAGTTCGCCGTTATTATCTACTGAGCTGCCTGAGAAGCAGCCATCGAGGTCACAAGCATCACCTGGCGCTAATGCAATCGGACAATGCTCCCAATGTACAAGGTCTTTACTCTTCACGTGCCCCCAATGCATTGGACCCCAGTTCTCATCATAAGGATGATGCTGATAGAAGGCGTGATATTCACCTTTAAATTGAATTAACCCATTGGGGTCGTTAATCCAGTTTGCCGGTGCCATAATATGATAACCTAATCGGTACCGCTTGTTCATTTTCGCTTCTGCTTGTTTTAATGCTTCCTCAGCTTGCTTCGTGTTGTTAATATATGTGCTGTTCATTTGTCTTCCTCCTATGCTGTTTTAATATGCTTGTTAGGCTTGGGTTCTAGCTTTTTCGGTTCTTTCTTTAAGGTAAAGATTGAGATGGTTGTAAAGGCGAATACGAAAACACCCATAATTACGTACGTATTTGCAAAGCCTCTAATGTCATAAGACATACCGGCGATTGGCGAGAAAATCGAAGCTCCTACCTGACTCGTAAACTGGTATCCCACCAGATATAGGATCGAAGACAGACGCGTATCGAAATTAGCAGCCAAGTACTTAAATACGGCGATCAGCATGATTGGCAGTTCCAATGCGTGGATCAATTTCATAGCTGAGATACCATAAGGTCCAATAACTAAGCCTGAACCCATGATCCGGAACGCCATCAAGAATCCTGCCAATATCAGACCCTTTTTTGCCCCAATTTTGTTGACAATGAAAGGCGCTAAGAACATCATGCCTGCTTCCAGGAATACTTGTAGAGAATTTAAATAACCGTAAACTTGATTGCCTAAAGCAACCGTTGAGAACGTCGATGAAAAGTAATTCGGGAACTGCTGGTCATACACATTGTAAATACAAGTAACGCCAAGAACATATAAAATGAAGAACCACAAATGCTTATTTGCAAACAAATAGCCGATTTGCTTAAAGTTAACAGATTCTGCTCGCTCCATCTCGGAATCTGTCATCTCAACTTTAATTGTCATCATAATGATAAACAGAATGACAGCAGATACTGATGCAATCCAGAAGTTAATGTTAGGGTTGATATTGAAGAGTTGACCAGCGAAAAATGTTGCTGCTGCCCAACCTAGCGAGCCCCACATACGAGATTTTCCGTATTCAAAGTCATATTTTCGGCTGACTTTCTCGACATAAGATTCGATGGCTCCAATCCCTGCCAAAAAAGCAATACCCAAGTATAATCCACCTACAATGGCGCCGAGAAATACATTGTATTGAAGTAACGGTCCATAGATAAAGATATAGAAAGGACCCACAAATAAGAGTAAAGAACTGATTAGAAATAAAATATGCTTCTTCAATCCGATTTTGTCAGATATATAGCCATAAAGCGGTTGCATACATAGCGCAAAGATAGCGTTTACAGTAAAGATAACACCTGTTTCAGCGCCATTCAGACTGATTTCTTGCCCTAGCCAGATGGAGAACAATGAATAACTTGCTGACCAAGTAAAGAAGAAAAAGAAGAAATAAGCACTTAGTTTCCAGTACATGCTCTTTGACTTTCTCATATCGAACGCTCCTCTAAGTTGGACATTTAATGTAAATGAAAGCACTTTCGTATTTACAGATCGATTATATGTCAACCGCTTTCATATGTCAACCGCTTGACATAAATTCAAAAGAAAAAGAGCTCTCCTCTTTGATTTCAATTACTCTAATAAGGATAGCCCATCTTATATCACAATGCTGAAAACTATGGAAATTGTGTTAAGCTGTACTAGCTTCAATAAGTTTCACTGGTAGATAGGTTTCTCGCGGGACATCACTGAATCCACCTTCAATTTCTTTAATAAGTAACTCTATGGAAGATCTCGCGATTTCCTGTATTGGTTGCTGAATTGTCGTTAATTCAGGGAGGAGATTGCGGGTTGTTTCAGTTCCGTCATATCCAATTACGCGGATATCTTCAGGAACCCGTTTTCCTCTTCTTCTTGCTTCAGCAATAAAAGACGCAGCCACCATGTCATTACTCGCGAACAATCCATCTACTTCAGGATGTTCATCGAGCAAGCGTTTAATCGGTTCATTGTGATTCTGTTGGTGAAAGGGATCATGTACTTCATAGGTAATTGCCTTTCGACCATACTGCTCCATCACATCTTCATATGCTTTTCTTCTTAAGCTTGCTGGTGTTTCCAATTCAACAGGGCCATTTATGTGAAAAATATGCTTGCATCCCTTTTCAATAAGCAGTTCTGACGCCAGTTTGCCACCCAAATAATTATCTGATCCTACAACTGGGATTGAATCGGATAGGAAGCGATCGATCGCAATGACGGCAATATTCTTCTGTTCATAATTTACGATACCTCGGTTGTGTGTACCGACGATAATACCGTCAACTTGATTTCGCATAAGCATATCGACATAAGATTCTTCTTTATCCAGCTGATTTAAACTGTTACAAAGCAACAGCTTATAGCCTAATGACGCACAAATATTCTCTATATGGAAAGTCAGCTCTCCGAAAAATGGGTTGCTTGTAGTTGGAATGATTAATCCTATCAGATTTGTTCGTTTACTAAATAATGACCGAGCTACATCATTAGGAAAATAATTTAGCTCCTGCATCGCTTTATGAACTTGATCCTTTGTTTCTTGACTGATATAGCCACGATTGTTAAGTACGCGAGAAACCGTGGTCGGTGAAACTCCAGCTAATTGTGCAACATCGTTAAGTTTTGGTTTCATTGTTTCAACCTGCCTTCTCTCCATGCCAAGTCTCCAAGTATCCTATTATTTTAACATGGTTAAACGTGAAAAAACATGTCTCCAGCATTACGTGCTGTATATGCATCGAGAATATTGTATACACATTAGCTCTTCCATTCTGCTCATATAAGCTTTTAACAAGCGTTTACATTTAAAGTCATCCCATCAATGAATTGGCTGAAGATGCTTCCAAGTACTAAGTTACCCTGCTTTCCCTCGTGTTCGATAGCGCCAAGGCGTTTTGAGATATTCTATTATAATAGCCGCTCCTGAATTTTCAGGAGCGGCTACACGCTTAATTTATATTGATTTTAAATCCATCCCCTGCTTTGCCACCCAAAACGATCAATCCCCCTTGGGGCAGAACAACCGAATTGTTATGGCTGGCAGTTGAAAAATCTACAACCGCTCCGTTTTCATCATAGACAGCGAACCCTCCACTTGTTGGAACATCAACGGTCATCGTTTTATGGGCTACGTTTTTATCTATTTTAAACCATATGGCTTGGCCATTGGATGGTATAGTGTACTGTGATTTCCCTCCTAGGATAGGTTTAATAGCATCCTCACTGATGTAGGACTGTCCATCTATGGTTAAATACTCTGAGCCATCCTTGGTAGTAAAATTCAAATCAAATGCATCTCTTCCACTCATTACTGGAATTTCAACGGCATTAACAGCTTTATTCTCATCCACAATTTTAGTACCACTTGCGTATCCCTCATGATCAACAGATATTTTTTTCGTAATAAATGATGGAGCCAAATAAAAAATAGAAGATATCTTTTCATCCAGGGCATAATAATTTTTCCCGTTTCTATGTTCCCATGCCTTTTTAACTGTAGTATTTAGAGGATTGGCATCAAGCTTTTGATATTCATAATTTACCATAACCATTTGACCTAATCCCGGAAAGTTTAAATAGAAGTTAGCCTTAATATACGTATTTCCGTTTTTTTGTTTGTCAAAGCTTATGGCTACACTGCCATCACTGCTTTTGAATGCTCCATTGCCTGCATACACATATTTTTGCGCCGGGACGAGTCCATCCAGAAAAGCTGGTAACTCAAACTCTCCATTTTTAATCTCTACATTGATGGTTGTACCCACAGTGCCATATAATCCAGAATAAGAAAGCAAGTCAGATGGCATTTCCACTTTTACAGGAGGTTCAAATGTTTTATCCGGTAGAATGTCTTTAATGATGCCCTTGTCTTTTAAATGCTCCAATAAAACATTAGAAGCAAAAATACTATCTAGGATGGAAGACCCTCCAGATGAAAGCACAGCCATAGAGATATGATGCTCTGGTAGGGTGATCAAGACAGAGTGATACAAAACAGTGTCTCCCCCCTTGGACAACGCAGTTATTCCGTAATCACTAAATGGTGCCAAACGAACCGCGTCCCAGCCAAGGCCATAATTAAAGCTGTTTGTCTCTTCAGATACCCAGATTCCTTTTCGATATTCATGGCTTTGCATGGACTTTGCTGATTGTTCAGATAAAATATCAGTTCTATTCCCTGTTAATACTTCTGCAAACTGGGTCAATTCTTCTGCGGTAGAGTATAAGCCCCCTGTCCCGATGACATTGGCATTTTCAACGGGTAAGGCTCCCTCAATCGCAGGAAAATAAGTTTTGGACAGCTTTTGTCTATCAAACTGATCGAGTGGTGTTTTCGTAGAGTTCAAACCCAAAGGGGCACTAACATGCTTTGCCAGAAATTCGGTATAACTTAGACCACTCACCCGTTCAACCAATATTTCAAGCAATTGAAAACTATCATTACTATATACAGAATATTCGCCGGGGTTGGATTTTAAAGTTTCTGATTGTAATCTCAGTAAGAGCTTATCATGATTTTCTGTATCATTGTCATTAAATAACATACTATTTTTATAGTGAGCACCGTAAAGGCCTGACGAATGATTTAACAGCATACGCGGTGTGATTTTTTTGTATCTTTCATCAGCCATTGTAAAATCCTTAATGTATGTTGTTAGTGGCTGATCAATATCTACCTTATGGGCATCTACCAGCATCATCGTTGCAGCAGATACAAACATTTTGCTTGTAGAGCCTATACCGAACATCGTATCGTTAGTGATTGGCTCGTTGGTTGCTTTATTCTTTACACCCACGCTATCCGATAATACGATGTTTCCATGGTCCATAATGGCATACTGCACACCGCTAACACCGTATTTGGATACCAGCTCCGAGGCCAGATTACGCGCCTTTTCCTTAATGGGTTTAGGATTGTCTTGAGCAAAAGCATTCGTCATCGGCAGTACAAAAAGCATGGCCGAAATGAACACAGCTATTATTTTCTTCATACCATATTTCCTCCTCTTATAGGTTCCCAGATTTTATTTCTGGACTGATCATACAATGAACGAGGATTCCATATAGCAAAGTCATCCTAAAACGAAAAAAACAATCCCTAAACAGCATTATGTTTAAGGACTGTCCTTATAAAATGGCAATAAAACCATATTATTGAATATTTTATTTTTCGTTTCAATGGTCATGTTTCCACCGTATCTGTCACATATTCTGGATATATTCGTTAAGCCAATACCATGAATATCCGGGTTTGATTTTTGACTATGCAAATGGGCAACTTCATTCTCCATATGATTCAGAATGTGAATGAAAAGCGCAGATTCATTGGATTGTATTTTAATAAGAATGTACCTATCATCCGCAATTTTGATCTTTTTAGATGCTTCTATGGCATTATCCAGCATATTACCCAGAGCGACACACAAGTCATAACGTTCAATACTTACTTTTTGTGAGTATAAGTTGAGCTGGGTATCCACCTTGATGCCATTGGCCTGAGCAATATTAAGACTATTTGTGACAAGAGCATCTATAACCAGATTACCGGTGTTAACCCTCTGATAGGCTCCTTCGATTTTATTTAATGTGACCTTAATATGTTCACTTGCCTCAGCTAATTCATTTCTCTTGATACATTCGTCAATATACAAAAACTGTTGGTGTGTGTCGTGAATGATTCTTTTCATATTTTTAAAGCTGTGAACCGTTTTTTCATAGTTAGCATCTTGGTAGTCCATCTGATGTTGTAGTTGAGCATTTTCATGCATTAACTGGAATTTTTCAATGACATTATCGAAGATGTATATGATAAAAACATTTAAGGAAATAAAGCCAATAATAGATACAAAATAATACATATTCTTCTCACTATAAACAGATAACACATTGACCTGGTATATACTTATAATAGGAACGATTAGAAATAAAATGTAATAACGGGCATGCAAAGGGAAGGTTCTGCGTTTGGCAAATAATCGTATAATCTGAATGACAGCAAACATGATAATACAGCTGAGTAACATAACCTTAGAAAATATCAAGTGATCTTGACTGCTCAAATGGCTAAGGTTGCTAACTTTAACAGAGTCTACAGTATATAAAATATAAAGAGATATAAAATTAACGATGGTGATCAACACAGCATAAAGGATGGAAAAAATGATCTTTGTCTTTATTTCCACAGTATAAGACTGAGCCAAGCTAAATATGACAAATAACGCCAAAATGGAGGAAAACGTAGGAGACAGATAAACACTTAAATATAAAAAATTCAGCAGCCCGAAAATAATGAAATACATCATTCTGTTCGGCTTTCGACTGGACTTATCAAAAACCGAGTTGAAGTAAAAATTCACCTGAAAGCACATCACCAAGACAACACATAGGTTAAGAAACAGGGAGTTATATTCCATCATATTAATGCATCTTCATGATCATAAATTTGGTATATAGATCTTTAACTTCTTTTATTTTAGAACGTCCAATAGGCAACTTCACATCATTTGACATCAGAACATCACCGCCAGCAAATTTTTTGACATGAATTAAGTTTATAATAATCGAACGATGAATTTGCAGAAAATTATATTCCTTTAATGCTAAAGCATAATCTGAAAGAATCCCTTTGCTATCATAGGTTTGTGTAGAGGTTACAAAATGCAGTTTGTTTTTTATGGTCAAGCTTTTGGCCACTTCAATACTAATGATATCATCATATTTTAAAAGCACTTCTTCATAAGCTGACTTGATGATAACGAATTTTTTATCAAGAGATTGAAAATACTGACACAGTTTTATCATTTTTTCCTCAAAGATATGGGAAGCAATCGGTTTTATTAAGTACTGAAAGGTAACTACGTCAAAGCTTTCTAGCATATATTCGGGATAGCTCGTTAAAAAAATGATCTGTTCATCAAGGTGACGTAAACTCCTTATTTTTTGAGCTGTTTGAATTCCGTTCATGCCGTTCATTTCAATATCCAATATTAAGATATGGAATGGCAATTCATGGTTTAAATAATGAGCTACCAGCTGTTCTCCTGAGTTGAATAACTCAATTTTAAATTCTATATTTGTTTTGATGGATAAAGCAATCAGCATATTTTTAACAAGCTCTCTTTGCTTGTACTCATCATCGCAAATAGCCACTCTATACATAAATACCATACACCTCTTCCCCATTGCATGTTGCATGGAATTATAGTCTGAACAGTATACAATATTTTAATATTCTATACATAGCTTTTGGATAAAACGCAAATTCAAATCCCTTAAATGCGAGTTATTGTGTAAGAGCACAACTTGTGATTTATTAGGAGGGTAGGAATTGATGTATTAGCAGAACGACGACTTTCACACATAAGACTTATTGGAGGAAATTATGGAGAACAAAAAGTATAATTAATCAATTCATCTATCTGGATATTATAAAAATTAGTAAGCAAAGTAATGTAAGTCTTAAAGAAATTAAAGCCTTATTTGCTAAAGCCGATACTAATTACCTTAAACTTTACTTAGAGCAGAAAAATGAAGAAATTTATAAAGAAATAAAGAAATTAGAGGAACTTAATAAACGAATAGAAATATTAAGGACAGCTATTCATTCATCTGAAGATGAACTTATGAACAATGGATTTAACATTCAGACATTTGAAAACAGATACTTTTTAAGTTTACCTACTCAAGGTGGACTGACTTTTAGCTTAAAGTTTGTATTGTCGAGTTTGCCGATAGGTAGATTAAATACAGTTACTGCTTCATCAAGACGGACAAATCCATTAATGATCATAGAATCCATAGTTACTCATTGTGTCTGTATACACATAAATTTTAGTTGCTTTTGTATCTCTTAAGTAAGAGATGAGTTCATTAAATAATTTTTTCCCTACCTTTTTTCCTCTAGCTTTTTCAGAAACAGCAAAGAATTCTAAGCAACCCTGAAACTCATCTTCTTTTCCTCTAATTAACTTACTGTATGCCTCATTAGTCATAGAGGTGAGTTCAACAAATACTTTTCGTTCTATGTCATTTAGATTTAAGAGTTGTAGTAATTCACTTGTATAATCTTCCTGAAGCATTCTATAAGATGTTGTTTCACCAACTCTTGAACCAAAAATTACACCAATGACTTCTCCATCTAATGTAGCTACTCTTCCAAAAGTACTTTTATTTAATATTGGACTTATGAACATCATTGTAACTGCTGCATTTATCACGCCCTCATCCTCTATAAAATCCTTTGCGTTCCAAGTATCCGCAATAATTGCTTTAATAGGTTCTATATCTTTTTTTCTAATGTCTCTAATATCTAAGTTCATTTTGATTCCTCCTTTTAATTGATTAGCTTACAAATTGAGTTTAATGTATCCCCTAATGGGGAGAGTCAAGTATTTAATGCAATGCTTTTTTTTAACTAACCGTTTAAATAGTTATGTTAGACTGGTGAGAACCAAAAAATGCCGGACTCTATTACAAGGAGTCCAGCATTTTCAGGTGAAACTCATATAAATCTTTATGTTCAATTGAAATAATTGATTGCTTTATGGTGCTTATATTTTCTGAGCTATTGAGGGTATTTCAGTACGACTCTAGCCAATCTAACTCAAAATCAATCAACAATACACCTGTTATAGAAATACTTAATTACTTAGAGAAAAATTATATGACTTGTACTTTAATTTCCACAGCTAAGCATTTCAATTTTCATCCAAACTATCTAAGTAATTTAATTAAAAGAACTACCAATAGATCTTTTTCAGAAATTATATTACTTCAAAAGTTAACTAGAGCATCTATCTTACTTGAAAATAATGACATTCCTATTTATGGGATTGAAAACGAAATAGGTTATAACACCAAAAGAATTTCGAGACAATTCTATTTCTAAATCTATTCAAAAATTTAAGTAAAATCACTTATTTTTTTGCAGTTTTTCATACCATCATTATGTTAACTAAAAAATCCCCTAGCAGGTCTATTCAGCTATCTCCCCCTGAACACGCAAAAGCAGCCCTACAGGGCTGCCTCTTCTGCTGTAATCATACTAATTGCTCGTATATTTTACCCAGTCATATTCGGCATACAATGGATTGACTCCGTTATATGGACCTAACCAGCTATCTACTCCGGTGCCATTCCATAAATTCATCATAATTTGGCCTGGCGTTTTCGGTATGTTCGTAGTTGCCGTATGCTTTAGAACCCCGTCAACATACCACTTAATGTATCCTGGCTGCCAATCGAATGCATAGGTGTGGAAGCCACTTGATGCATCAAAACCCAGATCGACAACCTTCTCATGACCACCGACCCCGTTTGTATAATAGTTAAATTGCACTTTTGTTGTGTCTTTTCCTAAAAATTCAATATCTATTTCATCCCATTGCGTGCCATTAGCAGGTCCCGTATATGTGAAAAAGGAAGATACGATTCCTGTATTTTTAGCAGGCTTCATGTTGACCTCGTATAAGCCGTATCTGTAAGTATTCTTCGAACGATACTCTCCGCCGTCAAATTTATTATACGCAGAACTCGTTAAGCTAAGCTTCATTTTGCCATCGTTAGTAAAATTGACATTATTGGCACGCCAAGTGCAATTAAACATGTCCCCATTGGAATATCCATCTGCCTTTTGCCATGTACTCGGATTATAATAACTTAATGGTTCCCAGAACACATTGGCCGCAAAAGCGCTTACCGAAAAAAACAGAGAAACTATACCCGTGATCACCAGTGTAAACCAATACTTCTTCTTCATAAATACACCTCCAAGAATAATTTCAAATATGAATAAAGTTGTGGAATGCGGTTTCCAGCAACGTGATACAGTCTGCCAAAAACCAATTAATAGAGCTTGCCTGGACATTTCACCCGCCGATTGCGCTCGCTTGGAATAACAGGCGGATCTCTCGATTTTACAAAAGGTCCAGAACAACTACTGTTTCGACGAGCGATCATAACGAAAATTCAATGAAATCCACGTAGGCATCCCAAGTGCCGTCATCGCTCGTCAAGGTGAGTTTGACCTCCTGATCTCCGATAGCGTGAGTAATATTGGACAAGGTTTTGACAGTCGGCGTTTTGCCTGTGAAATTGAAGGAACCTACAGTTGTTCCTCCAATAACCAAGTCCACCTTGGCCGTACCAGCATTGCTTGAAGCCCCCCGCACTGAGATATTATGCGTAGGGTTGGCAAAATACTGTGAATATGAAGTGTAGTCAGCATTGGCATACAAGGCGACTCCGTCAAACGGTGCACTGATCTTGCCTGCATGAGTGCTGCCAATATTCATATTCTCGGCTTCAACCTTTGTTACCGTATTTTCCCCCGTGTTGGGAGTGAATTGCCAGGCATCCAAATTCAACAGATTACCGTTACTTGACCCGGTAAACACCAGATAAACGTTGTGAACTCCTGTTGCATTATTGATCGTGGTCTCTACTTCTCTCCAGGTTTGCATACCTCCAGTTGATGGCACTTTCAAGGAACCGACTAGAGGACCTGTTTCACTGTCAAGCCGTACTTCAATATTGCCACCGACATTTGTGGCCACATTAGCTTTGAACGTCTTCGCTCCGGTAGAGCCAAAATTAGCCTTTCCAACAGCGATCCAGTCCCCATTATGGATGTTGGTCACATTCAGATTGCCAATCGGGCCGCCGCTGGCTTGCGTGGGTTCGGTCGCAATGCCTGCTTGCCAGGCAATGGTCTCCGCTTCAACTCTGGTATACGGGTTCATATTGGATAGCTGCGCGATTCCTGTCATACTCCCTTGCACCTCAGAGATGCTTCCGTCCTCCTTGTGCACCAGCTTATTAATATGCGGAGAGCGATAGCCTTTTCCATCTCCAATTTGAGCTTTGCTGACCGTTTGGGCATGGTATACGACATACCATTCATTCTTGAAATTAAATACAGCATGGTGGTTGTTGCCGCCAACGCCGAAGAACGTATACGGATTTTTCAGGAAATGACCTTTATAAGTGAAGGGACCCATCGGGTTGTCGCTAACCATATAGCCGATTTCACCAGCAGGGTACTGTGGAGGGTGTGTTCCGGCAAAGTTGATACAGTACGAATAGTAGTATTTGCCGTTGTACTTATGAATACCGGAATCTTCAAACAGGTAAGGAGCATCTATAGTGGTGGCACTTCCAATAACGCTTGTCATATCTGCGCCTAATTTGATGACTCTGGCGGTTTTCGGATTTGCAATGGAAGCCGGATCGGATTCATTAGGAATTCCGCCACCGCTATACAGGTATCCCGTGCCATCATTATCTACCAGTACAGCCGGGTCAAAAAGCCAAGTCACGCCAGCCATCCCAGGTGTACTATGTGTCACAAGTGCTTTGCCAAGGGGATCTGTCCAAGGTCCGATAGGCGTGTCCGCTGTCAGGACACCAATACCTGCTCCCCCATTGGCGAAATATAAAAAGAACTTGTCTCTACCATTTATTTTTTTATGCGCAACTGCTGGAGCCCAGGAGTTAGAGGCCCATTTGGCAATGCCTCTTCCACCGTTTTTGTTGTTGGCACCTGCGACTGGTATCGTTCCGTGATCCGTCCAGTTCACCATATCTGTGGAGGATATGACCTGGATACGATCCAGCTTACTAAAGTCGTTCTCTTTAATCGATCCATCCTTGTTATACACGTACGTATCACTTGACATGTAAATATACACTCTTCCATCATATACCAATGAATACGGGTCAGCTCCCAATTTGTGATCCATTAGAGGATTGGAATTTCCAGGTAGTTTAGCCAGTGGTCGATTGGCAGCATCTACATTTAGCATGGGAAAGACACTCAGCAATAAAGCGAAGGAAAGAAATAAAACTAGACATTTTCTAATCATAACATAACCTCCGTTTTTTATATGGTCTAAAGCCGAGCTATCCGTAAATATATCAAATTTATGGATATGCTCAGACCTTTACCCGTAAGGAGAATGACGTGAAGAATGGTAAGAGATAGAATCGCTTTGAAATCGCTTACAAAGTATTGTTTGGAAACATTCTACAAGAGGAGTCACTAAATACTTATCTCTGTCCTTATGATGTCAGTATTAATTTAATAAAATATAGAAATATAAAAAATTGAGTATTAATATGTAATTGGATATAGAATAATGGATTTATTTGGGATAATCATACCATACTCTATCAAATATAACAATATCATTCTAATTTAAAAAGAGCACACCAAAAGGGATGTAACCTTGAATTTGATTGTAGCCGGGCAAATTAAAGGCAGACTATCTGGTAGGATTAGTGAGCAAAAGCTCTTCTGCCCTACTTGGCTTGATTTTGTTCATATTAAGAGAAATTGCAGCACCGGTAAACGGAATTGTGGTGGGCAATCTGCAATTTACATGGGGTTGGTTATTGCATAAGGTCCCTAGGGTTTTATCATTTATAAATAGTCCAGATCACAAGCCTGGATCGTTGTAATATTAGAAAAAAATACTTAGCAGGCAAGGGCCATCGGACGGAGCCGCTGTCCTTGCCTGCTAAGTGAAATCATTTTTTTTAGAAAAATGAAAACTAATTTAGAAAATAAAATCGATGGAATCGGGCGAGAAGCCTTCTGCTTGCTCGTCCGAGTTTACCTGAAGATCGCTTAATAGCAAATCTGGATTGGCTCCAACCTGTGACAGGATCGCTATCAAATCTCCGGTTAATCGTTCAATAGCATCTGCGCCAAACAGCTTCGTGCAATATTCAAAGGAACCCTTGATCTGCCCGTCTTCATCACTCATAGACAAGGTCAAATCGAATTTGGAGGTCCTGTGTTCCTTAACATAAGGACTAAAGGATAGTGTTTCAAGTTGCGCTTCCTGCGACTCCGTATTTTCCAGTACAAACACAGTGTCAAACAACGGGTTACGGCTTGCATCCCGCGCTACATCCAGCTTTTCCACCAGCTCTTCCAGTGGATACTCCTGATGCTCGAAGGCTTGCAGCGTACGATCTCTGGCTTCCAGCAAGTAGTTATGGAAAGTTTGGTTGCCCTGCGGCTGGTGCCGGATGGCTAGTGTATTGACGAACATGCCGATCAGCGGCTCCAGTTCAGGCAGCAAGCGGCCTGCTACCGGCGTACCGATGATCAAATCGTCCTGACCGCTGTATTTGGACAGCAGGACGGTGTAGGCGCTCAATAGCACCATATACAATGTGCTTCCAGTCTGTGCCGCTATCCGGTGCAACTGCTCGGATACATTCGGGGCCACGGTAAACTCATACATTGCCCCCTCGAAGCTGCGAACAGCAGGTCTAGGATAAGCAATCGGCAGATCCAGTACCGGTAATTCCCCGGCTAAATGCTCCAGCCAGAACTGTTCCCGGCGCTGGTAGGACTCACGCTGCATTTCCTGCTGCTGCCACACCGCATAGTCCTTGTACTGAATTTGCAGCGGCTCCAAGGCCTGTCCCTCGTACAGTTGTCCCAGCTCCTGCACGATATGGTTAGACGATACACCGTCAGAAATAATATGGTGCATGTCGTACATCAGGAGATGGCGCTCGGGTCCGGTTTGAATAAGACGGACACGCAGCAGCGGTGCCTGCCGAAGATCGAAGCTGCGTACAAAGGACTCGATATACACTTCCGCTTCGGACTCACTGGCCTGCAGGCGTTCTACGACAAACTCCACTTGATCGTAAATCCGCTGAACAACCTCGCCGTCCACCATTTCAAAGGAAGTTCGCAGCGTTTCATGACGGGCTACTAACTGACTGAACGCTTCCTCCAGTCGATCTGCCTGAAGCGGTCCCTCCACTGTTAATACACCCGGCATATTGTAGCTGAGATCCCCACCTTCCAGATGGCTCAAAATATACAGTCGTTTTTGCGCCGAGGAGACAGGATAGTAAGACTGTTTCGTCGCAGCAGGGATCACCGTATAGGTGTCTGTACCGTGCGTTGCGATGAGTTGGGCTTGCTGCTCAATCGTAAAGTGCTGGAACACCTCACGAAGTGTCATTCGACTGTCCAGTTCCTGATGGATTTTAGCCACCAGCGTCGTTGCCCGCAGGGAGTGTCCACCCACATCGAAGAATGAGTCGGTGACGCCTACGCTGGACAGCTTCAATACATCCTGCCAGATTTGCGCTAGCTTGGCCTCCAGGGGCGTCCGCGGCGCAACATACTCCAGACCTCCTTCAAGGCGTGCTTCCGGTGCTGGCAACGCCTTCCGGTCGATTTTCCCGTTTGGCGTCAGTGGGAAACGATCCAGTTGTACCACATACGTCGGGATCATATAATCCGGCAGCTTTGGCTGCAGCGCATTCCGCAGTTCCGGTAAACTCAGCGACTCCGAAGATACGATATAGGCACACAGATCCTTGTGTCCGTCTTCGTTTTCCCATGCCGTAACCACGGCTTTTTGGATACCGTCCACGGTCAGCAGCTGTGCTTCCACCTCGCCCAGCTCGATCCGGTAGCCGCGGATTTTCACCTGGTGGTCGATCCGGCCCAAATACTCGATACTGCCATCCGGCAGCCACCGTGCCAGGTCGCCCGTTCGGTACATCCGGTTTGCGAAAGTGCTGTTCGCTTGATCAGCGGCCGTCGCATCAGCGAACGGATTCGGAATAAACTTCTCAGCCGTCAGTTCCGGCAGGTTGAGGTATCCTCGTGCGATACCTGCACCTCCGATATAGAGCTCACCCGCGATACCAATCGGCACCAGCTGTTGCTGGTTGTTCAGGATATATACTGCCTGGTTCGCTATCGGCGTTCCGATGGATACCGTATGCTCCCCTTTTTCCAGCAGTACATGCAGGGACTCTACATCTTCAATCGTATAAGCCGTCGCATCTACCGTCGTTTCGGTCGGACCATACACGTTCGTAATGACCGGACGATACCCGGACCACTTGTGTAGGAACACCTTTACCAACTGCACGGATAAGGCTTCGCCCCCGATCAGGTAATGCTTCACATCCGGCGCTTCTGTCACATTGACGCTTTCGTTCAAAATATGCAGATGCGCTGGTGTACCGTCCGACAGATCGATTCGGTGCGTGCGATAGTAGGCGATCAAATGCTCTCCGCTCAGGCTGACGTCACGGGACACCACATGCAGGGTGTGGCCTAGCAGCAAGCTGGCAAAGATTTGCTTCACTGAAGCGTCAAATACAAAGGCCGACAGCCATGCGATGTGAAGCGGCTGATCATACCGGCTGTATACGCGCTCGTATAGAGCCTCTACCAGATTGCTGACACTGCCCTGCTCGATCATGACTCCTTTCGGCTGACCGGTTGTACCTGACGTGTAAATCATATAGGCCAGGTTGTGCAGGCCGGAGACAGGAACCAGGTTGCTTGCATCCTGTGCTCCCAAGTGAGCCTGT